>NZ_JBTXLM010000002.1:0-544934 GCF_054871565.1 Bartonella sp. LJL80 | reverse complement strand
AGGCGCCGCCGATCAGCTTGCCGGCATCGCTTTCTGTCACCTCGAAGTCGAGGCCGATCTGTGTCTTGATCATATCAAGGTCATAGTTGCTGCGGGTCTTGCTGACATTGGAATTGATATGGCCGGTGGAGCCTTCCACCTTCATCCAGAAACCGCGGCCTTCCATCTCATTGATGGTGGCCGTCTGCCGATCAGAGCCTGTACCAATCCATGTGCGGTTGCCAATTCGCTGCTCCAACGTGCCAAGCTTGTTCAACTGCTGCAAGATTTGCGGATAGACCTCATACATCGGCACGACAGCGGAATAAACGGGCTTGGGTTCAATGACTGGCGGCTCCACCGGCCCAACAGGCGGTTGTGGTGGTTCGACAGGTTTGACATAGAGCGAACGCAGATACCAATCACCGGCAAAGTCGCCAGCCTTATTGCCAGCATAGAGGGAATAGGCATAGGCTCCACCGACGACAGCGGCCTGCCCTTCAAAGCTATAATCACTCTTCAGCGAGAAATTATCGGCAGATGATGTGCCATCGACCTTGATCAGCTGGATACCATCACCGGTGGTCAAAGCACCAAGGCCACCCCGATTGACAACTTGCACATAGGACTGACCAGAGCTATTGCCCAACACATGCAAAAAATCCGTCGGGGAACTATCATCGCCAAGCTGCGTATTGAAAATGAAGGTGCCGGAATTGCCACTATAATTGCCATTGACGAGCAAACGACTACCCACCGTTTCGCTATTCTGGCTTAGTTGGATCGTCCCGTTATTTTCTATTGTTCCCGTCGTGAAATCTGCAGCTAGTGTTGGTTCTGATACGCGTCCGACTTTCAACAGGCCGCCATTGGCAATAACCACATTGCCAACCTGCCCAGTCCCTGAAAGCACAGCATTATCTGCTATGTTCACCGATGTGTTCTGCAGATTACCATTAACCTCAATCCCGCCCGCGGAGAGATCAATATTGCTTAAAAAGGTTGGACTATCGCCATTCAAAGTCAGACGTCCTTGGCCGGATTTTACAATAGAATTCTGACCTTGGCCTTCGAATGTACCGTCATATGATGTATCAACATCTTGATTGATCGTTATCGTATCGTTCACACCCAATGAAATCGTGCCACCGGTTCCTGATAGGGATGATGCAACAAAACCATATCCGCTGGCATCAAGTTGTCCGGCGTTGACAATATAAGCAATATTGTCTGGAAGAGCACCGTCCGATGCAGCAACGACACTTCCGTTATTAACCGTCAAGCTGCCGGTGAACGTATTGGAGCCGCTTAATGTCAAACGACCATCGCTTTCCTTCTCTAACCCGCCGCTTCCGCTTAAATTACCGGAAAGCGTGATATTTTTTCCATCGGAATCAATAATCGAATTACGCCCATTCGCCAAAGTCATGTTGACCGAAGTTGTCAGATCGCTTGAACCAGCTTTCAACGTCCCCCCATCCAGGACAAAGTCGTACCCCCCCGAACTACCACCATAGACTATGCCATTCGTACCACCGACTATCAGGGTTCCTCCTTCACCCAGATAGAAGCTGCCCCTCCCGGCACTTCCTGCGCTTAGATAGAAAGTTCCAGTAACATTGATCGTTCCGCCATCCGATACAGTCGCCTGACCGATCCCATCGTCGCCGCTGACATATAACGTACCAACATTCAGAATGGAGTTTGCGCCCGTGACACTGACATACCCCTCCGATCGATAGTAACTATTGCCAATAGCCAGCACTGCCGCATTTACGATGCCACCATCCTTGATATACAGATAACCTTTGCTGCCGGTATCAGTCGCTATGTCGCTTCCAATGCCGCCCAGTGTGAAAATCGTATTGGCACCGCTATTGATCTCACCACCGTTTTCGACTGTAACGATACCCGTATGGCCAAAAGTGCCGATATTTAATTGCCCAAACGGTGTCCCAGCGGCATTTGTGCCGCGCGTTACATTTAATTGAGACTGATCGCCTGAAACAACGATGTTACCATCGGCGTAGAGACCGGCATAAACATTATGGGAATCAACCCGACCGCCATCTGTCACGCTTAATGTGTTTGTTGAATTCGCACCGCCATAGCCGACCACGAGCTGGGCTGCGTAAAGCGAGGAATTTGCGCCCGAAACGCTAACCGACGAGTTTAAACCATCAGCACCGCCGATGCGTAACGACTGTTGAGCGACCACCGACCCGCCATTTTCTACGCGCAAGTAGGCTTGTGTATCACCAACGGCGGCGCCATTCCCGATATGGATCACACCCTGGGGTAACGGGGTGCCATCATCACTATTGTTGGTATATTCTGCCGTTAAAACGGTGCCAGCATTCGTAACAACAATGCTACTTGATGTACCTTGAATGGTATCATAGGTTGCTAGCGACGCAAATGTTGGCGTGCCGCTGGAGTAAATCGTTTCTGCAGCTTTTAATACAGAAGGACTCAATACCGCCCCGGTAAGAGGCAAAAAGAAGGCGAAGGTGCTCAATCGCATTATATGACATCCACTTTCCCCCGCCGCTTTTGAAGGTTATTGGATTTTTTCGAACCGCGCTCATAACATAAGCAGATATGCCTTCAAAGCAAAATGGAAATCCTACCAAGTTCATTTTCTTCTTTTTGTTTTAGATATTGTATTAAAGCAACAGTCTAGGACGTGATAAAACCATAACGCGTGCCTTATTGAAACAAGCTATTGTTAGCCACACAATTATAATAACAATTCTTCACTGATGATGCCGAATAAAGCTGTTGCAATAGAGCATTCGGTCGATAATCAAACACGATTCCAGTGAGAATCGATTTGGTGCCGAAACCACGTCATTTGTCGCTTGGCGTAACGGCGGGTCTGCATCTTGGCAGTCTCTATTGCCGATTCAAGCGGTTGTTGACCACTTAAGACAGCCAAAAATTCTGGAACACCAATGGCCTTCATCGCAGGCAAAAGAGGATCCAGCTCCATCTTTGCCAATAGACGAACTTCATCCAATGCACCTTGTTCTACCATATGGTCAAAACGTTGGTTTATCCGCTGATAGACGCTCTCACGCTCTGGCAACAACAAGTATTTTTGTATTTCTTCTTCATCAAGCAAGGGTTCGGATTTTTGTTGCTGCCACCAGCTTAGTGTTTTAGCTGTCGCATCAAAAACTTCGAGCGCACGGATGATGCGCTGGCTATCATTCGTTTCGATACGCGATGCCGATTGTGGATCTATCGTTTGAAGATATTGATGCAGTTCTGCCGAACCACTTTCATCGAGCCGATGCCGCAAATTTTCACGCACATCGATAGGAATTTCTGGAATTTGCGCCAGCCCCTGAGTGAGCGCGCGAAAATAAAGACCGGTACCGCCGACAAAAATCAATGGTGCAGATGGCAGTTGTTGCAATAAAGCCGTCACATCTCTTAGCCACTTGCCCGTTGAATAGTTCACGGCGGGATCGACGTGGCCATAAAGGAAATGGGGGGCTTCAGCCATATCATGTCCGGATGGGCGAGCAGTTATTACGCGCAAAACATCGTAAACCTGCATGGAATCCGCATTGATAATGATTCCCGACGATTGCTTTGCAAGCTTGAGCGCAAAATCCGACTTGCCGCTTGCGGTCGGGCCAGCTATCAAAGTGACATGTCTTTTTGTCATTGTTGAGAGTTTCCCATGTCTGCCAGCCAAATGCTCGTTGCCACACTCATTGCCCATCCGGATAATCCTGTTCTGACACCGGAGCTTGGTGATAAAGCCTCTCAGCATGTTAATGCAAGTGCTGTTTATTGGCTTTGTGACGGGGTCGCATGCGATCTGCCCTTGGGCCACGATATCGAGAAACATGTTGCAATGACCAGGCTGCGTGAAGCCTTGGGAGAGGCACCTGTCGATGTCGTCGTACAAGAACAAGATAAACGGCGAAAAAAGATGCTGCTCGCTGATATGGATTCAACGATGATCGAGCAGGAATGCATTGATGAATTGGCAGAAGAAGCTGGATTGCGCCCGCTTATTGCCGAGATTACCCGACGGGCTATGAACGGGGAAATCGCTTTTGAACCGGCGTTGCGCGAACGCGTGGCCTTGCTCAAAGGTTTGCCATTAAGCATCATTGAAGATGTACTTGCCAAACGGATCACTCTCATGTCTGGAGGCCCTGCACTCATTGCCACAATGCGGGCAAATGGGGCTTATACCGCATTGGTTTCGGGTGGTTTCACCATATTTACCGCAAAAGTGGCATCGCTGCTTGGGTTTGACGAACATAATGCCAATGAGCTGATGGTTGAGGGAGATAGACTGGCTGGTCTGGTCAATGAGCCTATCCTTGGTAAGCAAGCCAAGCTTGATAAGCTGTTGGAGCTTTGCGGGCAGCTGGAAATCGCACCGGAAGATGTCATGGCGGTCGGTGACGGTGCCAATGATCTGGCTATGTTGCAAAAAGCCGGATCTGGCGTGGCACTTCATGCGAAACCGGTTGTTGCTGAAGCGGCCTCCATGCGCATTGACCATGGAGATCTCACCGCTCTCCTTTATATACAGGGTTATCGGAAAAGCGATTTCAGGACATGATGATAGAGACTGATCGGCTGTTATTAACGCAATGGCAAGAGGACGATCGAGGGCATTTCCATGCGATGAATTCCGACAAAGATATTATGACGTTTTTTCCCTACCGGAAAACGCGGGAACAATCGGATGCGTTGTTTACAACGAACGCTGAAAACCTTGCTGCTTCAGGCTTAGGGTTTCGCGCCTTACGTCTGCGAAGCAGTGGAACATTTATCGGTATGATCGGTCTTCTTCGGACAGATTTGGAACCGTTTATACCAAAAGATACCGTCGAAATTGGTTGGCGTATTCTGCCAACCTATCAAAATAACGGCTTTGCCAGCGAAGCTGCCGCAGCGCTTGTGGATTTTGGTTTCAAAACAATGAGGTTCAAAATCATCGTCGCATTTGCTGTGGAGACGAATGGGCCATCAATAAAAGTTATGCAAAAAATCGGGATGACAGCCAGACCTGACCAATCATTCTTACATCCGCGTGTGCCTGATACGCATCGCCAATTAAAGCCGCATGTGATTTATGAAATTAGATCCTTGAACGGAATCAATCCATCCGAACGGTAACAAACCGCAACTCGCCATCGCTGCCGGACACCATGAGCAGTGCGTTTTTACGTCCCGTTGCACGCAGATTATCCAACCGCTTTTTGACATCTTCCGGTGTTTTGACAACTTCCTGATTGATATCGACGATCACTTCGCCTTTGCGGATGCGTTTTTCGTCGGCCGCACTATTGGGAACAACTGCCGTGACAACGACACCCTCAACGTCCGCGCCGATATTAAACTGCTTACGCAAATCGTCATTTATTGCCGAAAGAGCCATGCCCATGAATTGAACCGCATCGGTTGCCGGCGTTTTCTCTTCACCTTCATCGGCGTTTTCCATTAACGCTTCCGCCCCGGTTTCCTTTTCCTCAAGGCGTCCTAATTTGACAGTAACGGTTTTCATCTGGCCATCGCGGATGACGGTAACATCCACCACCTTATTGACAGGGCTTTCCGCGACAATGCGTGGCAAGTCGCGTGCGTCTTTGATCGCGCGCCCGGCAAAACGCACGATAACATCGCCGTCTTTTAGCTGCTTATGATCAACACTTTTATCTTCTATCTTGCCCGCAACGAGCGCACCCTCGGCTTTCGGAAGCTTCAAACTATCAGCGATATCCTGTGTCACCGGCTGGATACGTATGGCAAGCCAACCACGACGCGTTTCACCGAATTCCTGCAATTGATTAAGAACGCCAATGGCCATGTCCGATGGGATGGCAAAACCGATACCGATTGAGCCACCGGAAGGTGATATAATGGCCGTATTGATGCCGATAACCTTGCCGCTCATGTCAAATAGCGGACCACCGGAATTGCCCCTATTGATCGCAGCATCCGTTTGAATGAAGTCATCATAGGGGCCGGCACTGATATCACGATTACGGGCCGAAATTATACCGACAGTAACCGTACCGCCAAGCCCAAACGGGTTACCGATTGCCATAACCCAATCGCCGATACGCGCGCTTTCGGAATCTCCGAACCCCACCGCTGTGAGTTTTTTTCCGTCAGGATCAACCTGCAGCAAGGCCAAATCGGTTTTAGCATCCTTGCCGAGCAACTTCGCTTTCAAACGGGAACCGTCGGTAAAGTTGACCTCAATGTCATCTGCATCTGCAATCACGTGATTATTGGTCACGATGAGGCCTTTTTGGGCGTCGATCACGAAACCGGATCCCAATGACTGAACCTTGCGGGATTGGTTGCTGCTATCTTTACCCTCATCATGGGAAAAGAAATCATTGAAATATTCTTGAAAAGGCGACCCTTCCGGAACTTTCGGCGACGTCGTATTGTCACCCTGCTCCGTGCCTTTAACCGTTTGAGATGTGGAGATATTGACCACCGCGTCCAACAGGCCGGCGGCCAAGTCAGACACCGATTCAGGTGCCTTATGTTGTATTGGCGCCTCGGCCCATACGCCAGTTTGTGTACAGAACAATACTGAACACGCGGCTAAAGTTATGGCAAGGCGCTTCAACAACATATTTCCATCCAATCAGTCGGCATTACAAACGCTGTTAATGCACCATTTAGAGCATTTTATGTCAAAGGGGAATGCGCAATTGCGTGTCTTGCATCGTATTGTTAATGAAGCGATGAAGTACCAAGCCGGACAGGTTTCATGTCATTTAGAAAGCCAGATGACCGCAAGCCCCAGAAACATGAAGACAAAACCGAACAATCGGAGATTTCTGTCTGGCATTGCCAATGCTTGTGCCATCATCTTCTTCACAACCGATGGAAAACCGCCATAGACAAGCCCTTCTATGAAAAGGGCTAAACCTATGGCGGTTAGAAATACCGACATCAGTTTCCAGCCGGAGCAGCCGCTTTACCAACTGCGAGAGGATTATGGAAATAATAGAAGAAATCCTCATTGGGTGAAATGACCATCGGTGTCGACTGCAGCTTCTGGTAATTTTCCATAGCCAGCCAGAAATCATAGAAAGATGGATTTGTCTTTCTGGCGTCAAGCAACAACCGGATACTTTCTGCCTGACCTTCACCGCGTGTGATTTCCGCATCACGTTTTGCCGCCGCAACGATTTCTTCATATTCGCGGTTGGCTTCCGCGACGATTCGATCGCGTTCCTGTTGACCACGCGCACGAATATTTTCCGCTGCTGCCTCACGTTCCGCCGCCATTTGACGATAGACGTCTTCAGAAACCGCATCGGTCAGGTCGGTCTTGCGGATACGAACATCCACGATGGTAATTCCGAGTGAGCCTGCATCAGCGGAAAACTGCTGCTGAACTTCCCCCATCATCGCACCACGTTCATCTGAAAGAGCAGCTCTGAATTCACGTTTACCGTAAACTGCGCGTAAAGCATCTATAAAGCGCGGCGCCAAGTTTTCCTGTGCGGCAACCTGCGGACGCCCCGAGCTTATGCGCTGCAAAAACAGTTTCGGATCGGTGATACGATAGATAAAGAACGCATCCACCTCATAATATGCACCGCCACGAACCTGAACGGATTGCGTGGGCACATCGTATCGCAGCAAACGATTGTCAATAATGACAGTCTGGTCAATGAACGGCGTTTTAAAATAAATGCCCGGATTTGGCTCGACGCGTACAATCTGTCCAAAACGCTTCACCGCAACCTGTTGGCGTGGATAAACGACAAAAACAGACATCCACACGGCGACAATCAGCACAACGATGATACCGATAATAATGAAAAAACGGTTCTGCTGCATGATTACTGTCCTCCTGTCACAACGGCGCCGGTTTGCGGCATGGCTGTGCTTGTCGATGGCGATGCTTTTGCAGGCTGGCCGCGCATCAATTCATTGAGTGGCAGATAGGAAACAGGCCCGCCATTTTTTTGATCCAATACGAGCTTATTCGGAGATGCCAGAATACGCCCGATTGTCTCCATATAGAGGCGATATCTTGTCGCTTCGGGTGAAACGGAAGCTTCGCGTGAGATCGCCTGGAAGCGCTCTGCACGTCCTGTAGCTTCCTCTACCATCTGGGCTTTCTCACCCTTGGCGACCTCGCGGGTACGAGATGCCTCACCATTGGCCATACCAAGCTTGTTGAAGCGTACGCGGTTTCCTTCCTCAATCATACGGCCACGTTCCTGCTCGGCCTGCTGGACCGAGTTGAACGCTGCGGCAACTTTCGTTGGCGGTGCGGCCTCACTGATTGAAACACGACTGACCTCTACACCCAATTGATATTTATCGACGGTGGACTGGATGACTTTTTTAACGTCATCGGCAACTTCTTCTTTTTTGTCACGCAAAACATCGTCCACCGGACGACTGCCGATAACCTCGCGCATTGCACTCTCAGCCACCTGACGCACGGTCCCTTCCTGATCACTCACATTGAAGAGAAACTGACCGGGATTGGAAATACGATAATAAACAGAAAAATTCACGTTGACGATATTCTGATCGCTCGAAAGCATCAATCCGTCACTGGTTTGTGCCTGCCCCGGCTGACCACCGATCGCGATGGTTTTTTCGGTTAACGGGACTTTCAGATATGTCTCAATCGGCCAGAAATGGAAATGCAAACCATCGCCGACAATACCATCCTTGGGCACACCAAACCGCAACTCTACAGCCTGTTCATTTTGTTGAACGATATAAAATGACTGGAATAACCAAAATGCAATTGCCAGCAGAATAATGACGAAAAACACGCCGCCACCGCCGACCTGCTTCAACCGATCCTGTCCCTTGCGCAGAATGTCGTCAATATCGGGCCCGTTACCGCCGCCATTGCCACCACCATTACCGCCTGAGCCGGATGGCTTTTTACCCCACGGATTTTTGTTTCCGCCGTTATCATTGCCATTTCCACCCCATGGGCTGCCGCCGTTATTACCGCCGCCGCCCCATGGGCCGCCGCCATTCTGATTGCTCCAGGGCATAGTCACCTCTTGTCCTGCGTAAACCATTCACGCGAAATTGATCGTTTACCGTTTATAGGGATGCCGGACACGGCTTTCAACGTAAAGCTGATCTTTTTTGTCCGTTTTTCGTTTTTATTTCCGCTCATAGACCACATAACGGGTTGGATGGCTATCTTTCTCACCCTTAGGAACCATCTGAACGTCGACAGCCTTCCATTTGTCCGCGTCAAAAGACGGAAAAAAGGTATCTCCATCAATTGAAGCCAGAATTTCAGTGATATACATGCGATCGGCAAATGGGAGAGCCTGTTTAAATATCTCTCCACCACCAATCACAAAAATAGCTGGATTGTCTGCCCGGGTAGCTTCTATGCGAGCCGCTTCACAGGCTGCTTGCAGGGAATGTGCCACGACCGCCCCTTGCGGCGCAAAAGACGGATCCCTTGTGATGACGATATTCATGCGGCCGGGCAGCGGACGCCCGAGCGAATCCCAGGTTTTGCGCCCCATGATCACCGGTTTACCTATTGTTATCGCTTTGAACCGCTTCAAATCGGTCGATAGTTGCCATGGCATGGCACCGTCGCGCCCGATGACACCATTTTCAGTAACAGCAACGATAAGACATAGCGGGATGCTCATACGGCCACCGGTGCCTTTATATGCGGCGCGGCAACATAGTTTTGCAATTCGAAATCCTCGAATTTGAATGCAAAAAGATCTTTTATATCAGGATTGATTTTCATGGTCGGAAGAGCCGTAGGCTGTCGGGCCAGCTGTTCTTTTGCCTGATCAAAATGGTTGGCATAAAGATGCGCATCGCCGAATGTATGGATAAACTCGCCCGGCTTCAGATCGCACACCTGCGCAACCATCATCGTCAGTAAGGCATAAGACGCGATATTGAACGGGACACCGAGAAAAATATCTGCTGAACGCTGATAGAGCTGACACGATAAACGGCCCTGCGACACATAAAACTGAAACAGGCAATGGCATGGTGGCAGCGCCATCTCATCAACCAAAGCCGGATTCCATGCCGATACAATCAAGCGACGCGAATCCGGATTATTTCGGATCATTGCCAACAGATTGCTGATCTGGTCGATATGCCGCCCGTCCGGTGCCGGCCATGAACGCCATTGATAGCCATAAACAGGCCCCAGATCCCCATCTTCGTCAGCCCATTCATTCCAGATCGAAACACCATTTTCATTCAGCCATGAAATGTTGGTCTCACCGCGCAGAAACCATAGCAGCTCATAGATAATCGACCGTAAATGCAATTTTTTAGTTGTCAGTACCGGAAAACCTTGTGCCAGATCAAAACGCATCTGGTAACCGAATACCGATCGCGTTCCTGTGCCTGTACGGTCGGACCGATCGACACCATTTTCCAAAACATGGGAGAGGAGATCAAGATAGTTTTTCATAAACGTTCTATAGCCGATTCGTGATGCTGCGGAAAATACAGGCGAGCCAGTACTTTAATGGCTCGCTGCCGGTGTTGAAATACCGCCGCCATATCATTCAACAGGAAATTATCACGCAAACGTGAAAATGCGTGACGTGCGCGGCAAGTTTGGCTAAGAAGCTTGATACAGTCGGGGTTTTGTTAAAAGGAGTTTTCATGGGAACCGAACCAGTTTATGACGCACATGATACGCGCAAAAGGATCAAAGCCATTGTATCCAGCGCTTCCGGCAATCTTGTCGAGTGGTATGATTTTTACGTTTATTCATTCACATCAATCTATTTTGCATCGCAATTTTTCCCCTCCAATGGCGATACTGTCGCAGAATTGTTGAAAGCCGCCGGTGTATTCTTTATCGGCTTTCTGATGCGCCCGATCGGTGGTTGGTTGTTTGGCCGCATCGCCGACCGTTATGGGCGTAAGCGCTCCATGCTTATCTCCGTATTGATGATGTGCTTTGGTTCTCTTCTCATAGCAATCCTGCCCACCTATGAATCGATCGGTGTTATGGCAGCCGTATTGCTGCTTCTGGTCCGTATGCTGCAGGGACTTTCTGTTGGTGGCGAATATGGTACCACCGCAACCTATATGAGCGAAGTGGCCCTGAAAGGACGACGCGGATTTTTCAGTTCGTTCCAGTATGTCACTTTGGTTGGCGGACAACTTCTGGCAAGTCTTGTGGTATTCCTGCTGGCATTGTGGCTTGACGAAGCGCAGTTGAAGGCTTGGGGCTGGCGTATTCCCTTCGTTATCGGCGCTGTCGCAGCCATTGTTGCGCTTTACCTGCGCAGTTCATTGCATGAAACTTCTACCGCTGAAACTCGCGCAAGCTCCGAAGCCGGCAGTGTTATCGGCTTGCTGCGCAACCACGGCAAGGCATTCTTTCTTGTTGTCGGCTTTACCGCTGGCGGTTCGCTGACATTCTATACCTACACCACCTACATGCAGAAATATCTGATCACCACGACAGGTTTTGACAAGCATACCGCCACGACATTGATGACAGGTGCGTTGTTCATCTTCATGTGTCTCCAGCCTTTGTTCGGCTCTTTGGCCGACCGTATAGGTACAAGAACCTCATTGCTGATCTGGAGCGCGCTTTCCATCGTTCTGACAATACCAATGCTGACACTGATTGGTAACACGACGAGCATCTGGATTGCTTTCCTCGGTATTGTAGCCATGCTTTGCGTTGCGTGCATGTACACGTCGATCGGCGGGATTGTTAAAGCGGAAATGTTCCCCGCCTCTGTTCGTGCCCTGGGCGTTGGCTTGTCTTATGCGGTTGCGAATGCAATCTTTGGTGGATCAGCTGAATCAATCGCTCTCTGGCTTAAAGACATCGGCTATGAATCGACCTTCTATTACTATGTCACCGCAATGATGGTCGTTGCCTTTATCTCGGCTCTGCTCATGCCGGATGCGCGCAAAGAAGGATATCTGCAAGGACATGATATCCATTAGAGCGGTTCCCGATTGATGTGAATCATCAATCGGATAAGATACCGCGACAAGTCAAAAGCTTGAGACGCGCGGGCCGGATAGCATCAGGTCGGAAAACGCTCTAAGATATTGAAAACTGAAAAAGCCCCGTTTGAACGGGGCTTTTTCTTATTTCGAATGTCTTGAATGCTTAAACGAGAAACGCTTTGGTAAGTTCCGCCCAATAGGTTGCACCGGTCAACAACAGATCATCATTGAAATTATAATGATCATTATGCAGATTAGCCGTGTTACCATTTCCAATAAACAGGTAGCACCCCGGTCTTTGCTGTAGCATGAAGGCGAAATCCTCGCTGAAAGTAAAAGGCTTAACGCGGTCCAAAACAGCACCGGCACCAAAGGTCTGTTCAGCTACATCGCGGCCGAAACGTGTCAATTCACGATCGTTTTTACAGGCGGGGTTCATCCGCATATAGGTCACATCACACTGCGCACCAAACACTTCAGCTTGATATTTCGCAATGTCATTGATGCGTGCTTCGAGAAGATCGCGCGTTTCATCATCATAACTTCTGACAGTCAGCTTCAACTCTGCTGTTTCCGGAATGATGTTATAGGCGTCGCCCGCTTGAAAACTTGCCACGGTAATGACAGCAGAATTTAACGGATCAATATTGCGCGACACTACGGTTTGCAGGGCGCTGACAATTGCCGAGCCAACCACAATAGGATCAATGGCAGTTTGCGGTTGGGCGCCATGGCCGCTTTTGCCTTTGACAACAATCCGCACACGGTCGGAAGCAGTCGTGGCCGCTCCTTCGATGAAACAGAATTTGCCAGCAGGCACCCCTGGTACATTGTGATAGCCAAAAACAGCATCGCAGGGGAATTTGTCGAAGAGCCCCTCTTCAACCATTTTCCGTGCACCGCCTAATCCTTCTTCCGCTGGCTGGAATATCAAATGCAGCGTACCGGAAAAGTCTTTGGTCTCCGCCAGATAGCGGGCAACCGTCAATAGTGTTGTTGTATGACCGTCATGTCCACATGCATGCATCTTACCACTGTTGCGACTGGAATAGGCAAGACCCGTCTGTTCCATGATCGGCAGCGCATCCATGTCGGCACGCAAGCCGAGTGTTTTTGTACCCTGCCCTGCGCGCAACGTCGCAACGACACCCGTTCCAGCAATTCCGGTCGAGACCTGATAACCCCATTTTTCCAATAGACCGGCGACTAAATTCGACGTCGATTTTTCTTCAAAACCCAGTTCAGGATTTGTATGGATTTGATGACGCAACGCCACCATCTCCGGCAGATAGGACGCGATGTAATCCGCAACCGCCTTGCTATTCTTTGTCATTTCAAACCACCTTGCGCAGACAAGGTTATGAACCATATCTGCGCTGTTTCCTTCTTACTTCATTTCAGTAAATTTACGCGAATAGACCAGCGCGATAATGCTGATAACCGCGGCAAACATAATGTAATAGGCAATTGCCCGATTATCTCCGGTCAATCCGATAAGAGCCGTTGATATGGCGGGAGAAAAACCACCAAAAATCGTCACAGCGATATTGTAGGATAAAGCGATACCGGAGGAACGAAAAGCTGTCGGATATAGTTCTGACAACGCCGCAGAAGCCGGTGCTGTATAAAGCACCATTAATACCGCATAAAAGAATTGCTGACCGATCAACACCCAAACCGTCGGGTAAGACGATAATATCCAAAATGACGGATACGCAAAAAGCAAAATAGCGATGGCGGCACCAATCATGATAGGACGGCGGCCGATACGGTCAGACCATGCGCCAACGAATGGGCAGAACAAAAGTACGATACCAACCACAATCATGCCAAGATACGGCGATGACAATTCCATGTGGAGGTTTTTAATCGCGTAAGTGGCCATGAATGAACTGGCTGTTTTACTGGTAACAGTCCAGATCATAACAATACCTATGCCGATCAGCAGTGGTTTCCAGCTATTGCGCAACAGGATGGCGAAAGGCACATATTCTTTCGGCCCCTTTTTCTGCTCGGCCAGGAATGCCGGTGATTCATCGATCTGACGGCGAACGTAAAAGCCGACAGGTGCAACCAGCATGCCGAATGCGAATGCCGCGCGCCATCCCCAAGATGCCACCTGCTCAGGCGAAAGAAACGCTGTAATCACCCAGCCGACAACACCGGCAACAAGAAATGCACCGGTCTGGCTCACCTGCTGCCAAGCCGCATACTGGCCGCGTTTATGTGCGGGTGCAGTTTCAACAAGGATCGACAATGCACTGCCAATTTCTCCGCCGGCAGATACACCTTGGATAAGACGGGCTATAACGATAATGATGGGAGCGAGAATGCCGATCTGTTCGTAGGTGGGACAAAAAGCTATGATGCCCATTCCGACGGCCATCAAGATCATTGTCAGCGATAACGCAGCCTTGCGTCCAATCCGGTCTGAATAAGCGCCCAGAATAACTGCCCCCAGCGGTCGTGTTAGAAAGCCGACTGCAAAGGTAATGAATGTCAAAAGCATAGACACAAGTTCATTTTCAGTCGGAAAAAACTGATGCGAAATGACATATGCAAATAAGGCATAGGCGCCAAAGTCGTACCATTCCAGCGCCCCCCCCATAACGGCGGCGGTGATAACCTTCTTGGATACGGTTTTATTTTCCTCTATATGCTGAGTGTCTTTCATGGACTCTCCCCTCTCATTGAAAATGCATGCCGCAAACGTATCGAAAGCGGAAAAAATATTGGACTGTTATTTTTTAATGCGATCCATAGCAAAACGGCATGGACAATTGACATATGATCCACACCAGCGTAATTCGACAGGGAACCGCTTAAAGTCGGAGTCATCCCATTGGACATCAAGCAAATCCGCTATTTTCAGGCCATAGCCCAATATGGCAGCATATCAGAAGCATCGCGTCATCTGTTTATTGTGCAACCGGCGCTGAGCCGCCAAGTCAAGGAATTGGAAAGAAGCCTTGGCGTTTCACTTTTTCTCCGCCGCCAAAAGGGGATAGAATTAACGCCCGCGGGCGAACAATTGCTCAAAGAATGTCCAACAATTCTTCAAGCTCTAGATCAAGCGACCACCAATGTTAAGCGGGTCAGCGGGCTTGGTGAAACGCTGCATTTGGGAACAGCGCCCACTTACACCTGGAATCCGGTCGTTTTAAACGTTGTGCGGGATTTTCGTCACGTCCATCCGCAGATCAACCTTTCCTTGGAGCCAACCCTGTCCATCGGCCAATCCGAGCGTTTGGCACAAGGCACTCTTGATGCTGGATTTATGGCATGGCGCTTGCAGGCCGATCCGACAAAAGCAGGTATCCCATTGATGAAATGCCGGCTGCTTATCGCATGCAGTGTCGACAGCGACATCGCTGAAATGTCTTTGGAAAATCTCGATGCGCTCGAAAACGAACAGTGCTTGTTTTTCCCCCGCGAAATGTCACCTGAATTCTACGATTTTATGTTCCTTGAATGTCGGAAGGCCAATTTCCGCCCGCATATTCTGGAATGTGCAACGGATTTCAATTCATGTCTCGGCATGGCGTCAAGCGGATTAGGCTATACCATTATATCAAGCGCTTCACGATATAATTGCCCAGCCAATATCAAACTTATCGAACATCCAATGCTTTCCGGCAGTTACGATCTGGAATTTGCCTATCGCAAACCAGTGCATAAAGAAGCGCTTCAACATCTTATCGATTTTGTGAGCAGTCGATATGACATCACCCGCTAAGTCCATAGCAAAATGCTATCACCACGATGCACACATTGCCACTTTTGTATTAAAGATAGGCGCGGGTCGAGCGTGGTGTCGCCAGCAATAGATGCGTCTCGCTGGCCGTAATACCCGTAATAAGGCGAATACGTCGCAACACACTGTCGAAATCTGCCAAATTCGCCGCAGACAATTCAACAATAATGTCAAAACGCCCATTGGTCGTATGGATTGCCGATATTTCGGTTAATCCGCCCAAGGTCTTAATGACCTTATCGGCGGAGTGGCCCTCCACCTCGATCATCATGATACCGCGCACCGCGGCTTCAACCGCATCAGAACGCAGGATGACCGTATAGCCAATAATCTCTCCGCGCTGTTCCAATCGTTCTATACGGGATTTGATCGTTGCACGTGAAGCCCCAAGCTCCGCTGCCAACTCGGAAATCGTGCTGCGAGCATTATGGCGAAGCGCCCTGATAATTTTTTCATCCAAGTTTGACATTTAACCAATCTGAATAAATGAGCTTAGCATTTTGTATAATATAACTCAAAATATTATCAATTTTCAATATTTACAGCGGCATTAATTTGCTTTCAACTGTGTGTAACGAAATGGACCGCGGAGAGCGCTGTTTTAGCTCTTCGCGGCAAAATAAGTGGCTATAGCCACGGGGAATTATACGTTGGAGGAGAGGATTTTTCCTGCATTACGGGCAGATTTTTAAACAGCCCGATGGATCCTATTTTAAGAAGAATGTTTAATTCAGCGCGAATTTACGCACTGACAGAGGAAATCTATGCTTAAAAACAAGTCGCTTAATACAGTACCATTCATCAGTGTCGACTCTATGATGAAGATTGTTCTGCAACTCGGAATTGAACGGTTTCTTGTTGAATTGGGGCAAGCTATCGAAGAGGACTTCCGACGCTGGGAACTTTTTGAAAAGACCGCGAGACTGGCATCACACTCTGCCGATGGCGTCATAGAACTGATGCCGACGAGCGACGGCACACTTTACAGCTTCAAATATGTGAATGGTCATCCCAGCAATACGCGGCAGGGACTACAGACAGTGGCAGCATTTGGCCTGTTGGCCGATGTTGAAAGTGGCTATCCGGTCATGATTTCTGAAATGACGCTATTAACTGCATTGCGAACGGCTGCAACCTCGGCAGTGGCAGCCAAGTATTTGGCGCCTGAAGCGTCAACGCATATGGCGATCATTGGCAATGGTTCACAATCAGAGTTTCAGGCCATGGCATTTCGTGCGCTATTAGGCATTGAAAACATCAACCTTTTCGACATAGACCGGCAAGCGACCCACAAATGCGCTCAAAATCTTATCCAACAGGGCTTTTCCGTCAATACCTTTACCAGCGCCGAAGAAGCAGTACAGGGGGTGCAAATCGTAACGACGGTTACCGCCGACAAACAGTGTAACACGATCCTCACCGACAACATGATCGGTTCAGGTATCCATATAAATGCTGTTGGCGGGGATTGTCCGGGTAAAACAGAACTGCACCGCGATATTTTGATGCGCTCTGATATCTTTGTTGAATATCCGCCGCAAACGCGCATTGAGGGAGAAATTCAACAACTGGAAAAAGATCATCCGGTCACAGAACTGTGGCGGGTGATTTCGGGTACGACACAAGGGCGTAAAAGCAATACCGATATTACATTGTTTGATTCCGTGGGATTTGCCACCGAGGATTTTTCAGCGCTGCGCTATGTTTACGACCAGCTAGAGCATGCCCCGTTTTTCGAGATGTTGGACATGGTGGCCGATCCGGACGATCCAAGAGATCTCTTCGGAATGTTGATGCGCAAGAAATCAAGTATGGCTGCGTGAAGGATATGATTAAGAACGGGAAAACAGCGCTGTAAATGATGGGGCTTTAGGCGTTTTTCTCATCGTTGCGTGGATATGCTGCGACAATTTCGATTTTGCATTGCTCTTCGCAAAGAGATAGCGTTAAGACTATTGCCGATTTAAATCGGTTTTACCGCATGATACCTATAAAAGGAGGACATAATGAAGTTACTCGCAGCAGGACTTATGGCAGGCAGCCTTGTATGGGCGGTATCGGCACAGGCCGAGACCTTGCGCATTGCCACCGAGGGTGCTTATCCCCCCTTTAATTATGTCGACTCCAACAACAATCTTCATGGTTTTGACGTTGATATCGCCAAAGCACTTTGTGAAAAAATGAAGGATGACTGCACGATTGTCGCCCAGGATTGGGAAGGCATAATACCCGGCCTTTTGGCAAAAAAATATGACGCGGTGATAGCATCAATGGTTCCCACACCTGAACGCGTACAAAAAGTCGATTTTACCAACCGCTATTATACTACCACTCTTGCGATTGCCGTACCTAAGGATTCTGATATCAAAGATACCAGCGCAGCTTCTCTGAAAAACAAAAATCTCGGTGCGCAGGCCGGTGCAACACAGGCGATCTACGCGGAAGATTATTACGCTCCCGAAGGCGTCAATTTGAAGCTTTATCCTACACCGGAAGAAGCCAATAGTGATCTTCTCAACCATCGTCTTGACGCTGTCATCCATGACAAGTTCCCCCTTTTGACATGGCTTGATAATGAAGGAAAAGATTGCTGTAAATTGCTTGGCGAAATCGAAGAAACCAAAGAACCGGTTGCCATTGCAATCCGCAAAAATTCGGACGATTTGAAAGCACGTTTTAATAAGGCTATCGAAGAAATCCGTGCTGATGGTACTTATGACAAAATTGTCCAGAAATATTTCAAAACCGACATCTATTAAGAGCCATTGCGGATTTCACCGACCAAAGCCGGAATGTTGGACGTATCGTTCCGGCTTATCAAAAAACAACCTGTAACCGGAGCGTTGCGATGATCGAATATATGTCATTGCTGTCGTTTGGCAGCGGCGGCTGGGGCATGGTAATGCTGGCGGGTGCGGGCGTAACCTTGTCACTTGCGTTATGCTGCTTGCCATTGGGGCTACCGCTCGGATTAATTTCGGCACTGATGATCCAATCCGATATCGCGATCTTGCGCGTTATCGCCACTTTCTTTTCATCAATCTTCCGTAGCCTGCCGGAGCTACTGACGCTCTTTCTGGTTTATCACGGTTTGCAGACGCTCGTGATTTACATCATGGCATATTTTGATATTCAGGCAGAGTTTTCGATCAATGCTTTTTTTGCAGGAGTTCTGGCACTGGGGATGGTTTTTGCCGCTTTCTCCAGCGAGGTATGGCTGGGCGCGTTCAAGGTTCTTGATCGCGGCCAATATGAAGCGGCAAAAGCGCTTAGCCTTTCTCGCTCGACGACATTCTTTCGTATTATCCTGCCGCAGCTGACGCGCAACGCATTGCCGGGCCTTTCAAACAATTGGCTAACGCTGTTGAAGGATACGTCCCTTGTATCGACGATTTCGCTGGTAGACATTATGCGTCAGACGAATTTGGCCGTAGCCGCAACAAAGCAGCCAATGCTGTTCTATCTGGTGGCGTGCCTGCTTTATTTGCTATTCTCTGCAGTGTCATCCATCATATTCCGCCATCTGGAAAATCGTGCCAATGTCAGTTTTAAAAAGGTTGCCGCATGACTGTACCCCACTGGCTCCATTTCCTGATAAATCCTGACATTCTCAGCCGATACGGTACGCGCTTCATTGATGGATTCATCGTAACCATCGAACTGGTTGCAATCTCGTACACAATCGGTTTGGTATTCAGCATCCTGATCGCTTTGGCCAGACTATCCAACAACCGGCTGCTGCAATATCCGGCGCGGGCTTATATCTACTTTTTCCGCGGTTCACCGCTATTGGCGCAACTCTTTTTATTTTACTACGGTATCGGGTCATTCAGCGTCTTTTGGCAAAGCGTTGGTCTTTGGTGGTTTTTCCAAAGTGCGTGGTATTGTTGCCTGTTCATCTTTGCACTGAATACGGCTGCCTATCAGGCCGAAATCTTCCGCGGCAGCCTGCAATCCGTGCCCACTGGACAATTTGAAGCTTCGAAAGCGCTTGGGCTCAGCTCCGCAACAACATTTTTACGTGTTATCCTGCCGCAAGCCATGATCATGGCACTGCGTCCGCTCGGCAACGAACTCATTTTGATGATAAAGGCAAGTGCAATAGCCTCACTCGTTACAGTTTACGATCTGATGGGCATTGCCAAGCTTGCCTATTCCCGCACATTCGATTTTCAAGTCTATATCTGGGCTGCCATACTTTACTTGCTGGTTGTGGAAATCATCCGCCGTTCCATCGCATTGACGGAACGCCGCCTTACCCGCCATTTGCGTTAGACGTATCATTGATCTGTCTATCTAGGAAAACAGGATTGAGCCATCGCCATGAAGCAATTTGATGTCATCGTATTGGGCGCGGGAATTGTTGGCGTCAGTACGGCGTTGCATCTGCAATTGCTGGGCAGAAAGGTATGCCTTGTCGACAAAAAGCAGCCGGGCCAAGGAACGAGCTTCGGCAATGCCGGTCTGATTGAGCGCTCGAGTGTGATCCCTTATAGCTTTCCGCGAAATTTTCGTAGAATTCTTGGCTATGCCCTCAACAATCAGACAGATGTCCGCTTTGACTGGTCCTATCTGCCAAAGATTGCCCCCTGGATTTTCCAGTTTTGGCAGCAGTCCGCCGCGAAAAACCTTCAAAAATCAACTGATGCCCTGCTTCCCTTGATCGAGAACAGTGTCATTGAACATGATTTTCTTGCAAAGCTTGCAAGAGCCGAAGGTTTCATTGAACCCAAAGGTTGGCTGGAAGTCTATCATCACCATGATGAATTCGAGCACGCAAAAAAAGAAGCTGCAAGCCTCTCTTCCTATCGGCTGCAATATGATGTCTTGGATAAACAACGATTGATACAGCGTGTACCATTCGTCAGTGAAAAAATGACTGGCGGCATTCACTGGCTGGACCCTAAAACGGTAAACGATCCTGGCGGCTTAACAGCTGCATATGCTGACTATTTCCAGCAACAAGGTGGTACTTTTGTCCTAATGGATGCTTTTGCCGCCACGGCCACAAAAAATGGCTGGTCGATTACAGATGATGCCCAGCATGTGGAAGCGTCGCAAATGGTCGTGGCATTGGGAGCTGACTCTGCCCGTTTCCTAAAGACACTCGGTTATCCGCACATACCTTTTGCCATCAAGCGGGGATATCACATGCATTATCGCCAAATTGACAGCAATACACCGTTGCAGCACTCACTGTGCGATCCGAAGTCCGGTTTTGTGTTGGCACCAATGCGGCAGGGTATCCGTTTGACAACGGGAATTGAATTTGCCGCCGATAATGCCCCTGCTCGTTGGACACAGCTTGATCGCGCTGAAAAAATCGCCCGAACGATATTTCCATTTGGCGAGAGGCTTGAGACAGTTCCATGGCTTGGTTATCGCCCATGTCTATCCGATATGCGGCCGATTATTTCCGCGGCGCCAAAGCATGAAGGTCTTTGGCTGAATTTTGGACATGCCCATCACGGGTTAACGCTCGGTCCGGTTAGTGGAAAACTATTGAGCCAAATGATGACGGGACAAGCAACGTTAACATCACCTGATGCATTCAGCCTAAAACGATTTTTTTAAGATGATATGGGAGCAGACCCACTATGTGTGCGGCACAAACAACAAATGAAAAAGCGGATAAAATGGCAAACCCGATCGTAGATATTACTGGTCTGAACAAGTGGTATGGAAAATTTCAGGCGCTGCATGATATCGAACTGGATGTATCGGCCGGGGAAAGAATTGTCCTTTGTGGCCCCTCTGGTTCTGGAAAATCAACACTGATCCGCTGTATCAATCAACTCGAAGTGCCGCAACAAGGCAGTATCTGTATTGCCGGCACTGATATTTGCAAAGCACCAATCAATCAACAGAAGAAAGTGCTGCGCGAAGTGGGCATGGTGTTTCAGCACTTCAACCTATTTCCACATATGACTGTCATGCAAAATTGTATTCTCGCCCCCATGACCGTGCAAAAGCTGCCTAAGGAAAAGGCCAAGGAACGGGCAATTGGTTATCTCAGGAAAGTCGGTATTGAAGCACAAAGCGACAAATATCCTTCACAGCTTTCTGGCGGTCAACAGCAACGTGTCGCCATTGCACGCGCTTTGTGTATGGAACCGAAAGTGATGCTTTTTGACGAGCCGACATCAGCGCTTGATCCCGAAATGGTCGGTGAAGTGCTTGATGTTATGGTTAAACTAGCCGAAACCGGTATGACCATGCTTTGCGTCACGCATGAAATGGGATTTGCCCGTCAAGTGTCGGAGCGTGTGCTGTTTCTAGAAAATGGAAAAATCGTTGAAGATACAACACCGGAAAAATTCTTCAGCAATCCTGATAGCCAACGCGCCAAGGATTTTCTGGCAAAGATAAAGCACTAGGGCACATTCAGTGTTCAATGAATCGAACACGTGCTCTAGGTCTTTGTTTTTGCCGCTTTTTTGTCCGAAAACTGCTTCTCACTTTTCGGATAATGCTCTAAATTGACGATTGCATGTCGCGGCTCATTGCATTCACACGACATGCATGAGCTATTGGTTCCATCGCAGGTTTTACCGCGATAGGATCTGAAGTATTAAACAGTCCGGTGGACTGTTTCACCTGCGGATGCGTTTGCCAACTTTTTCTACACGCTTTAGGAAGTTGAATGATCGCCGCTAAGCAATTGAATAAAAACGCCTTTGTAATATCCGAGATACTGCTAATCCTCTAGCCCGCGGCGCTGGAAAGATTACTTACCGTGGACAAACGTCTTATCCTGAACAGATGGCGCCCTGCAGGAGTGCAGCCTTAAGTTTGAAGTGGTAAATACTTCATAATCGCCTGCGAGGCGATTTCGCCTGAAGGCTGCGGCGTTTTCATGACTTTGCGGATATGGGCAAAACCGTCTAATTGTGCCTGTCTAACTGGCCCGTTCAAAAGCAGTTGCTCGACCTGACGAGCCAACATTCCGGGGCGAAGAAACTCGTTGAAATATTCAGGCACGACCGGTCTATCCGCAATGATATTGGGAAGAGCTGCACTCCATACCTTTACCTTTGGCAGGATAAATGTTTTGGAAAAACGGTCGGCCCGATAACCAAGCACCATGGGGATCGTGGACAAAGCCAACTCAAGCGATACTGTGCCTGACGCTGCCAGTGCCGCATGGGCTTTGGCGAATGCCAGCCATTTAGCCTCTTCCCCAACCACTATATCGACATGACACTTCCAATCCTGCGCCAGTAATCGCACTTCATCAACCAAACGCGGAAGCGTCGGTAGAATGATTTGCGTGTCTGGCTTCCTTTTCATCAAGATTTCGAGCGCCTCTCCGAAAACCGGCATGAGACCTCGTATCTCAAAGCGCCTGGAACCGGGTAAAACCACAACGGTCTGTTTCGCGGGTGCGTTATTGGAAAGTCCTGCCCGAATACCATCAAGTGCTTGTAACGGCGGATAGGTTAAAAGCCGATGCCCGACATAAGTCGCAGGTGGGCCATCAAGCTCACGCATCACCCGTTCTTCAAAGGGTAAAACAACCAGCACATGATCTACAAAGGCAGCCATTGCTTTTGCGCGCTCTGGACGCCATGCCCAAACCGAAGGTGCTATATATTTTATAATCGGGATATTCGGTGCCAGCTTACGGACTTTCTTCGCCACTCTATGCGTAAAATCCGGGCTATCTATGACGATGAGGCAATCAGGTTTTTCAGCAGCTATAAACTTTGCCAGACGATGGATGTGCTGGAGCAACGATGGCAGCTTCTTCAGTACAGCTCCCAATCCCATAAGGGCGATATCATCGGCATTAAACAGGCTCTTTAAGCCAAGCGCCTCCAAGTGGCTTCCGCCTACACCAATCAACCGGATATTGCGCCCGGTTTTGCGCGCCAAAGCCGCAATCAGGTCTGCGCCCAACAAATCACCGGATTCTTCGCCCGCAACAATCGCGATCTTGAGGGGGCCTTCAGACATGTTCATTCTTTCCAAAGGTTTCAATAAATATGTCACACCGATCTGCTTCTTCTACGGTCTCTTTTAATGAAAGAATAAAGCTGCGTTCTGCCTCCACCGCAACACCTACCAGTCCACTTGCAAACGCGTTGCGGATTGTATCGGGCCCTATGGTCGGAAGATCTGCACGCTCGTCCTGTTGTGGCTTTGCGCGCTTTACTAACACGCCACCTTTTTGCGGTATACGACGTTCTTCGCGCATGTGACGAATACGACTTAGCATATTATCCGTACCCTCAGCGCCTTCGACCGCCACGACACGTCCCCTTACGGCGACAGCCCCCTGTCCTATATCCAACTGCCCCAATATGGCAGCTGCTTGCGCTGCAAGCATCATATCGTGAAGCTCTTTTTCGGTAGCACGACGACGAGTCAAATTGAAATGATCGGGCGCCAATAATTGGGGCACCACCTCATGAGCACCCACGACGCGAAAACCATATTTTTCTACAACACTGATAAACGCTTTCAACAGCGCATCATCCCCCTGCCCTAAAGCACGGAATAAACGTGGCAAAGCCGACAGAGTGGTCCAATCCGGACGCAATTCTGAAAGGTTTGGACGGCTTTTAACCCCGCCCGCCAAAATGACATTGCTGATTTTTGCGCCTTTGAGGGCTTTTATCAAACGTGCAAGCTGGACAACAGAAATCTCGCAATGGTCATAGCCGTAAAGCGAGGGATCTGCTTCACCTTTCAATGGCACGAGAAAAGGCTTTTCACCGGCATCCTCTATGGCATGCGCCACAGCGACGGGTAACACGCCGTTTCCCGCAATGATGGCTGTACGACCGGAAAGGATTTTTCTGGCGTCACCTTGAACCATTGCCTTTACTCGTCTGAAACGCCGTCAGAACCATCTATTTTTGGTGTGCAATAAGACCGTTTATGTTCAGCCTCGATGAAATTAATCATATCTTCCACAGCTAGCGATTGTGGATAGGCTGCACGGACATCGGCCGCACGTTCACGAACTGGTTTGGTACGATCAAAAAGCATAGGGACAGCATGGCGCATTGCGTGAATTTCCTTACGCTCGAGGCCTGAGCGCTTCATACCGATAATATTCAAACCACCGAGCCAAGCGTGAACACCAATAGCAGTCCCGAAAGGAATAAGGTCTCCCACCAAAGCTGCAAGACCACCGACAAATGCATGGTGTCCAACACGAACAAATTGATGCACCGCACCGCCGCCGCCGATAATCACATGATCGCCTATAACCACATGACCACCAATCATGACATTATTGGAAAATGTCACATGATTACCCAAAACGCAGTCATGAGCCACATGAGCATAAGCCAAGAATTGGCAGTGATCGCCCACAATCGTTGTTGCAGTGCTGGAATCAGAGCCACGATGCATTGTCACCCCTTCACGGATGATACAATTTTTACCGATGACCAATGTTGTATGGCCGCCCTTATGCTTGTTATTTTGTGGGTCTGCACCAAGAACAGCATGCGGATATACCACACTATTTGCCCCTATTGTGGTAGCTCCCATGACCACGACATGGCTCATCAGCTCGCAGCCGTCACCAATCACAGCCTGAGCGCTGATATGGCAGAATGGGCCGATCTTGACATCATCGCCAAGTTGGGCACCTGTTTCGACATAAGCTGTCGGATGAACATGAGAACCGGACATTGATTGCGCCTAACCTTTGTTATCTTCAGCAACTGCAATCATCGCAGCAACTTCTGCTTCAGCAACGCGAACACCGTCAACCTCTGCAATGCAGGAAAATCTTCTTATTCCGCCGCGTTGTTTTAATTTCTTCACGTGAAGCTTCAACTGGTCACCGGGAACAACCGGCTTGCGGAACTTTGCGTTATCGACCGTCATCAGATAGACAACGCCGGGCTTTTCATCACCCTGATCCAGCAGCGAAATAGCACCTGCGGTTTGCGCCATCGCTTCGATAATCAACACGCCGGGCATAATCGGATTTTCAGGGAAATGTCCGGTGAAATGCGGTTCGTTGATCGTGACATTCTTGACGCCGATCGCAGACTGGTCACCGTCGATCTCAATGATGCGATCAATCAATAGAAAAGGATAGCGATGGGGCAAGATCGACAGTAATCTGCCAATGTCCACAGCCTCAAGGCTGGTTTTTGTAACGTCGGCGTTCATAATGTCATTTCTCCCTGCTGGATTTGCTCATGCTTCGTAATGCAGCAACTTCTCGGAACCATTGTTTGAATGGACGAGCCGGACTTCCGCCCCATTTCTCGCCATCTGGAATATCGTTCATCACACCGCTTGCAGCAGCAATCTGCACCCGCGAACCAATTTTGATATGGTCGGCAATGCCGACGCTTCCGCCCACTTGTGTCATATCGCCAATAGATGCACTCCCGGCAATGCCACAATGCGCAGCAATAAGGCAATGGCGGCCAATGCGCACATTGTGAGCTATCTGAACGAGATTATCAATCTTCGTACCTTCGCCTATAATAGTATCTTTTAAAGCACCGCGATCTATGGTCGTATTCGCGCCGATCTCGACATCATCCTGAATGATGACACGGCCGAGTTGAGGGATTTTTTCAACCCCACTAGCGCCACCGACATAGCCAAACCCATCTTGTCCGATTCTTACGCCGGGATAGAGGTACACGCGGTTGCCAAGAAGTGTATATTGTAGGGAAACAGATGGTGCGATATAACAATCTCTGCCAATGCGACAGTTTTCACCGATCACCGCACCTGCTGAAATCAACGTTCCAGAACCTATCTCAACGCCTTTTCCGATAACGGCGCTGGCCTCAACGGTCACACCATCTTCCAAACGCGCATCAGGATGAATATAGGCTTGCGGCGAAAGTCCCGCCTCCCCCGACCATGGTGTAGGTTTGGCCGATGCAGGGAATAGAATACGACCGATCATCGCAAAATCACGATGGGGTGTCGCTGTTACCATGACTGCGATACCTGGCGGCACCTTGGACACAACATCTTCGGCACAAAACACCGCTATGGCAGGGCTTCCACGCAAAGCACTTGCGAACTTCCGGCTTTCAACGAAAACAAGGGAACCCGGCTCTGCGCCATCAAGAGATGAAAGATGCTGGATAACTGTGCCACCCAGCTCGGGATTGCGCAGTGCAGCGCCTGTCAAGGCTGCCGCTTCGCCGACAGTCAACTGTCGGGACGGCGTAAAAAATATCGAATCCGCCATCAGAACACTTTCTCTCCCGGCCTGTTAAGACCGGGAGAAAGTAAGAATTAGAACTTGGTGGACACACCAAAGTTGAAGTTCTGTGTCCGATCGCCCTCTTCCTTGGCAATTGGCCAAGCATAGTCAAAGCGCAACGGACCGAATGGCGAAGCCCACATCAAACTGACACCGGCAGAAGCACGCCATGCGCTGTCGTCACCCGTAACCGGATTTTCAAAGCTGTAAACCGGATCATAGGTATTGCCGTACAATGTTGCCGTATCAGCAAATACCGCACCACGCATACCCAAGCTGTCAGGAACAACCGGCATTGGGAACTGCAATTCTGCAGTCGCATTCATGTAGGTTGTACCACCGAGGAAGTATTTATCGCCATCGGTTGAACGTTGACGTGGGCCGATACCATTGTATTTAAAGCCGCGGATCATATCCGAACTGCTTTTGAACATATCAAAGATACGAACGCCATCATCACCGATTTCGTGGATATAACCACCACCGACAGACAACAAGCCAACAATATCGAATTGCTCAGAGATCGTCTTGTACATCATGGCCTTACCAGATGTCTTCAAGAAGTTCGCATCGCCACCAACACCGGCATATTCCTGAACACCACGAATAAAGAAACCGTCATGCGGGTTCTTCATATCATCCACAGTGTTATACGTTAGACCATAGCTGATAGAAGAACGGATCCAAGGACTGTATTTAGCAGCCTGCACGATGGCACCGGAATATTCATTCATCAACAAGTAGTCCTTGCTGACACCTAGCTCTGCAGCCTGGTCTTCATAACGACTACTATGATCAAGGTCATATTCTTCTTGAACGTAGTTATAGGCAACGCTACCGGTCAACTGTTCTGTGATCGGGATACCAAAGCGCAGCGATCCACCTGTCTGCTTGACATCATAATCATCATTCATACGGTACGTACGACGGAAGATATCAAAACCTGCAGACAAGCGATAACCGAGGAAGTATGGCTCTGTAAACGACAGATTATAGTTACGGGCGTCATCTTCACCAGCACCGACACCGATACGGATATACTGGCCGCGACCAAGGAAGTTACGCTCGGTAATAGAAGCTTCAACCGAAGCACCTGGAGAATCACCACCGGTTGTATAACCACCACCGATAGAAAATTCACCCGTGGACTTTTCAGTCACATCAACAATCAGCACAACCTGATCAGGCTCTGCACCGGGCGCTGTCGAAACATTAACCGTCTGGAAAAAGCCTAAACCCTCCAAACGACGCTTCGCACGCTGCACCATCGTCTGGTTGTATGCATCGCCTTCATTCAGATCGAGCTCACGACGGATAACATAGTCACGTGTTTTATCGTTACCACGAATCTCAATACGCTCAACGTAAGCGCGCGGACCTTGATCGATATTGTAAACAATTGAAATCGTATGATTATTGAAATCACGATCGCCACGAGGCTCAACCTTGGCAAAAGCATAACCAGAATCAGCAACACGATCATTGATAGCTAGAACAGAGTCTTCAATGCGCTTGGCACTGTAAACATCACCGGAATGGGTCTTCAATGCCTTCTGCATTGATTCTGTATCAATACCATCAACGGTACTATCAACCTGTACATCACCAAGTTTATATCGGGCACCTTCGTCAACAACGAAGTTGATTTTATAAGAATTGCTTGCTTCATCAAAAACCGCATTGGATGAAACAATCTGGAAATCAGCATAACCACGATTGTAATAGAAACGACGCAGCGCTTCTTCATCCGCAGCCAGACGATCTTCACTGTAAACGTCGCCACGGGTTAACCAGGACAACATACCTGAGCGCTTGGTGGCAATGACATCACGCAAACGACGATCTCCGAAAGCATTATTTCCTTCGAATGAGATATCATCAATCTTGGTTTTCTTGCCTTCTGTAATCTTGAAGACAACATTCACACGGCCCTGACCCAAGTCAACAGTCTGGGCTGAAACAGCGGTATCGTTACGACCAACATAACGGTAAGCATCGCGGATCGTCTGCTCATCGGCTGCAAGCTTGGCGGGATCGAAAGCTTCACGTGACTTCAGCGAGATCACACGCTGCAAGTCCGGGTCTTTGATCTTCTTATTGCCTTGGAAGAGCACCTGATTGACGACTTCGTATTCCTTGACGGAAACAACAAGCGTGTTGCCAACCTGATTCATCTTGACATCAGAGAAGAGCCCCATTGCGAAAAGCCGCTTCAAGCCCTCATCAATATCATGGCTGGAAAAGTTCTTTCCGACCTTGATACCGGTGTTGTCACGAATCGTCTGCGCATCGACACGCTGGTTACCACGCACCTCAATGGCACGGACAACAGCAGCCTGTGCAATCCCCATACCTGTGATCGAGACCGCTACGGTAGCCGGTACGGCCATAGCTACTGTAAGTGCCAGTGCAGATGCTGCGCTAAGAAATTTCGAATTCGCCGTCATTGGCTTCTTTACCCTTGTTTCTTTTATTTCCGGACACAATGCGCCCAAGAATGCTTGTAATACCCTAATAACGGGTTTTTTTATACAAGCAAGGCTTTCCGTTAAAATCTGTTTACTTCTTTACCCACCGTGGCATGTATGTCACGGCATTTCGTAAATATGGTAAACAGTTTCCACCCTTATTTTTACCAAATGGCTTCGGTTCGTATGAACCATTACCATAGCCTACTCAACCAAACCAACATAAATAATCGTTGGAAACGGCAAAGACCATAAATGCCAAGACAGCAAACAGACCGATTCTAAACACCGTTTCCTGAATACGTTTGGGCACAGGCCGTCCGATCACCCCTTCAATCACGTAGAAGACAAGATGTCCACCATCAAGCGGGGGAATCGGGAAAAGATTGATCAATCCAATTCCAATGGAAAGAAATGCTGTAAAATTCAAAAGCGACATAAAGCCCGATTCACTCACCTGCCATGCGATATTGGCGGTTTTAGACGGGCCGCTCAACTGACAGCGGTCTTCCCTGCCCTGTATCAAGCGACCAATAAACCGAACAGTCTGGGTTACGATGAATACGGAACGGTCGGTCGCCTCGGCAATGGCCGAAAAGAAGCCATAATTGATGCGCTTTTCAAAAGCCGGATCAAGGCGTTGCGGATTATTGGGGTCGGCTGGCGCACCCGCACCGATCATTCCCACACGCACCTTGTTTCCAAAACCGTCATCTCTTTCGGTCGGCGTCGGTGTGATAACCACATCATATGGCGCACCATTCCGCTCCATACGAAACTGTATTGGATCACCACCATGAAAAGAGACATAAGCAATCAGGTCTTCGAAGCTTTCAACCGGTTGACCATCCATCTCCAAAAAACGATCACCCGGTTTCAACCCGGCAGACATCGCTGGCGCCTTATCAACCAGCGAGCCAACAACGGGCTCTATCGCTACACGTCCATAAGAAAAAAAGAAAAAGGACAGGACAACAACCGTAAACAACGCATTGAATAATGGACCGGCAAAAACCGTTGCCGCACGCTTCCACGCATTTGCTGCGGAGAATGATCCCTTTAATAAAGCGCTTTGAGGGCTGGCAGTCATGCTGGCCGCATCTTCATCGCCGACGAATTTCACATAACCACCAAGCGGTATTAAAGCCAAGCGCCAGCGTGTGCCCCTTTTATCGGTATAACCGCAAAGTTCAGGCCCGAACCCCAGGGAAAAAGCCGATGCGCCGATACCGCACCAGCGACCCACCAGATAATGTCCCATTTCATGTACGAAAATGATGACCATCACCGCACAAATAACGCCAAAAACCCGTATGACGGGTATGAATATATCAGCAATGAGACCGAATGTTTCCAATGTCGTCTCCGCGATTAAATGACGTTGAACATGTTTGACGGCACCGTCACATCAGACATGACAGCACCGATCAGATAAAGCAAAAATGCGGCACAAACCAGTCCATCAACGCGATCCATAAATCCGCCATGACCAGGCAGAAGATTTCCCGAATCCTTGACGCCGAACCGGCGCTTGACCCACGATTCCGATATATCGCCGATTTGAGACACCACAGACAAAGCGAGCGCCAATAGAGGCACAAAAAGATTTGCCGGGCTGGTATCCAATGCTAGATAGGCTACCAATGTACCACCAGCCACACCGGCCACGGCGCCACCGATAGCGCCGCTCCAGGTTTTGTTAGGCGAAAATTTCGGCGCAAGTTTCGGGCCACCTAATGCGCGCCCGTTAAAGTAAGCGGCAATATCCGTACCCCAGACAACCGCATAAAGGAAAATGATTGCACCAAATCCAAAGGGTTCGTCACCGCGCAGATAGGCCAATGCCGCCGCCGGCAAAGCGGCATATAAAAAACCACCGGCCACCCAACCGGTATGTTTACCTGCGCAAATTGCAAGAAGGACAGCCGAAAGCCCCAGAACCGAAAAAACAATCGGCGCAGAAATATCAAAAGCCAACAAAACGGCCAAAACCACATAGAGCGCGTAAGCGAATGGTTTGAGCAACCGGTTCCAATTGACCGACGTTATCCCCATCCACTCATGCAGAACCAAACCGCCAATCGCCCAGGCAAATAATGCAAAGGCTACACCGCCGAGCCATGTCAACCAAAGCGCGACTGCGCCCAGAACCAGAGCTGTTAAACTTCTGGCGAACAAATTAGACATATGCACTCCAATCAGGCACTCTATGGACAGCTTGACGATTAACACTGTTGTTGGCGCATTTCATCTCAGAACTCGCCACACTAAAATGCCTCTTTGTTGTGCTGGCAACTGCCAAGCGTGCCAAAGCGTCTTTCACGCGACCAAAAATCCGCCAAAGCCGCTTCCAATTCTTTTTCATTGAAATCCGGCCAATAGCAGCTTGAAAAATAAAATTCGCTATAGGCAGATTGCCACAACAGGAAATTTGACAACCTTTGTTCGCCACTTGTGCGAATAATAAGATCCGGATCCGGCATAGCACAGGTATCAAGGCTATTGGCGATCATCCTATCGTCAACATCGGACACCTGCAAAGAACCATTTACGACTTCGGCAATCAACTGTTTTACAGCGCGCGTCAGCTCGTTGCGCCCGCCATAATTGAAGGCAACAACCAGATTAAGACCGGTATTCCCTTTGGTCATTGATTCAGCATCATATAGCAACTTACCGATATCAGAGGGAATTCCCTCGCGGTCGCCGATGATATGAATACGCACATTGTTGCTATGCAATTCGGCCAGATCGCGCTTGATGAACAATTTCAACAGCCCCATCAGATGACTTACCTCGTCAGCGGGACGAGACCAATTTTCCGATGAGAAAGCAAAAACAGTCAACCATTCCAAGCCTTGATTACCGGCATGTCGAACGATACGGTGAAGCGCTTCCATGCCCGCTCTATGTCCCGCAATACGCGGCAATCCGCGTGCACGCGCCCAACGTCCATTGCCGTCCATGATAATGGCGATATGACGCGGATAAGACATAAAAAGGGCCCTAACTGGTTTTTTTGCCGTTAAACCTGCATGATTTCTGCTTCTTTAACAGCAAGCACCTTATCGATTTCAGAAATGGTATCGTCCGTCAGCTTCTGGATTTTTTCTGACAAGCTGCGGCTTTCATCTTGACTGATTTCGCTATCTTTTTCAGCCTTCTTCAAGCCGTCCATACCGTCACGACGCACGTGGCGCGCAGCTACGCGTGCCTGCTCGGCATATTGATGAGCGATTTTTACCAATTCCTTGCGGCGCTCTTCATTCAGCTCGGGCAATGGAACGCGCAAGTTGGTACCGTCAGTGATCGGGTTCAAGCCAAGTCCGGAATCCCGAATGGCCCGTTCCACCGCGCCCACCATTGTCTTATCCCAAACAGACACCGAAAGCATACGCGATTCTGGCACTGAAATATTGGCGACCTGATTAATCGGCACAACCGAACCATAAGCTTCAATGGTCAGTGGCTCTAACAAGCTAATGGACGCACGGCCTGTACGCAAACCGCCCAATTCGTGTTTGAAAGATGCAATGGCGCCATCCATACGGCGCTTGAGATCGTCGATGTTTTTAGCGTCACTCATGCTACATTCTCCTAAAATGCTCGTTCAAGCGGAATTATGATTCAGATACCACTGTAAATCTACCGGTTCCATTCAATACATTCGCCAGTCCACCTTTTTCATGGATGGAATAGACGATAATCGGAACATTGTTTTCACGCGCCAAAGCCACTGCTGTCGTATCCATGACGGAAAGCCCGCGCTGCAAAACTTCATCATGGGTCAATCTGTCGAAACGCGTTGCTGTCGGATCTTTTTTGGGATCGGCTGAATAGATGCCATCGACCTGCGTGCCCTTAAGCAAAACATCCGCCCCAATTTCCGCCGCACGAAGGGCAGCCGCCGAATCGGTGGTAAAAAATGGATTTCCGGTTCCGCCAGCGAAAATGACGACTTTGCCTTGGTTCATGTAACTGATAGCTTTGCGTTGCGAAAAGCTCTCGCTAATTTGAGGCATGGCGATGGCCGATAGAACGACCGCTTCAACGCCGAGTTTTGTTAATGATGTGCGCAATGCCAGCGAATTAATCGCAGTCGCCAGCATTCCCATATGGTCACCGGTCACACGATCCCCGCCATGAGAGGCTACCGCGACACCGCGGAAAATGTTGCCACCACCAATAACGACGCCCACCTCAACCCCCATTGCGCGGGCTTCAGCGATATCCATCGCGATACGGTCAGCAACCGTCACATCAATACCAAAACTCTGCGCCCCCATTAACGCCTCACCGGAAGCTTTGAGTAGAATACGCTTGTATCGGGGGGCAGCAGTCATCAATCGTCTCCAAACGCAAATGCAAATTTTTGCCTTCGATACACGAAGGGCACCGCGTTGTCACGCGATGCCCTTCATATGTGCTATTTTTTTTCATCCGATGTCAGAAGCTTTGAGCTTTAAATGCATCGGAACAACAACCGGAGATTAACCCTTGGCTGCTGCTGCAACCTCTGCTGCGAAATCAGTTTCTTCTTTTTCCACGCCTTCACCCAGAGCGAAACGAACGAAACCGGTGATTTTTGCTGGTGCACCGATTGTCTTTTCCGCGTCTTTCAGAGCAGCTTCAACTGTGACATCAGGGTTCATAACAAAAGCCTGCGATAGCAACACAACTTCTTCATAGAATTTGCGCATGCGGCCTTCAACCATCTTTTCGATGATATTTTCCGGCTTACCCGACTGACGTGCCTGATCGGAGAAAATCGACTTTTCACGCTCAACAGCTGCCGGATCAACTTCTTCCGGTGTCAGGGCGAGAGGGTTGGTTGCGGCAACATGCATAGCGACCTGACGGCCAAATGCAGCAGCAGCTTCCTTATCACCGGTTGTTTCAACAGCGACGAGCACACCAAGCTTGCCAAGACCATCCGCAACACCGTTATGGATGTAAGTCGCAACAATACCATCATTGACCGAAAGCTCAGCAGAACGGCGGAAAGTCATGTTTTCGCCAATCGTACCGATCGCATCCTTAATGGTCTCAGCAACATTTTTTGCTGAACCAGGATAGACTGAAACCGAAACAGCATCCAATGAACCGTCGGTATCAAGAGCTGCTGTTGCAACATTACGGACGATATCCTGAAAAGCATCATTGCGGGCAACAAAGTCTGTTTCAGAGTTCACTTCAACCAGAACCGCCTTCGGTCCTTTCGAAGCAACACCGATCAAGCCTTCTGCTGCGGTACGGCCCGCCTTTTTATCGGCCTTGGCAATACCCTTCTTGCGCAGCCAATCAACGGCAGCTTCCATATCGCCATTTGTTTCAGCCAAAGCAGCCTTGCAATCCATCATGCCGGCACCCGACAATTCACGAAGTTCTTTCACCTGTGCAGCTGTAATGCTCATATTTGCCTCTTTGTTCTATAAAGGCGAAAGCGTGCAGGGATTATTCCTCAGCACGCCTGCGACCTTGCATATTAGCGGATTGACGCCCTCTAAATAGGCGCCGTTCTATTCTTATTCTGCGGCAGGTGCAGCTGCTTCTAGCGCAGGCTCTGCCGGAGCTTCAGCCTGTGCACCCAAATCCACGCCCATAGCACCCTGCTGACGGGCAATACCGTCAAGAGCAGCCTTTGCAATCAAATCACAATAAAGGGCAATAGCTCGAGAAGCGTCATCGTTGCCCGGAATTGGATAATCGATATTGTCCGGATCGCAATTGGTATCGATAACAGCAACAACCGGAATACCAAGACGCTTTGCTTCCTGGATTGCAATGCCTTCCTTGTTGGTGTCAATGATAAACATAAGATCAGGTACGGAACCCATATCCTTGATACCACCCAAGGCGCGGTTCAATTTTTCACGCTCACGCTCAAGGTTGAGACGCTCTTTCTTGGTGAAGCCCTGTGCTTCGCTTGCCAAAATCTCGTCAACTTTACGAAGACGCTGAATGGAATTCGAAATTGTTTTCCAGTTGGTCAACATACCGCCAAGCCAACGTGCATTGACATAATACTGGGCGGAACGATTCGCTGCATCAGCAATAATGTCTGAAGCCTGACGCTTGGTACCAACAAAAAGAACACGACCGCCACGAGCAACTGTGTCCGAAACAAGCTTCAAAGCCTGATGCAGAAGGGGAACAGTCTGGGCAAGATCGATGATGTGAATATTATTGCGCTGGCCGTAAATATAAGGGGCCATCTTTGGATTCCAACGATGTGTTTGGTGACCAAAGTGAACACCAGCTTCCAAAAGCTGACGCATAGAAAAATCTGGCAATGCCATTGTTTTATCCTTTCCGGTTGAACCTCCGCGGAAAGAGGCAGGAAACACCTGCCACCGGCGGACGACCACGGATTTCTCCCGCAATCACCCAACTTCCGCGTGTGGAATGGGCGCTACATAAGCGAATTCTCACAAAGTTTCAAGCACTTTTGCATAAAGCGAATGGACAAGCGCAATGTTACGTCACAGTTTCCCAAGCTTTTTTGGTGTAATGCTACTTTTTACACGCCTCCTTCGGCGTCTTGTCTTCGAAAAGCTCAAGTGTCCGCAATTTGCCGCGTACGGAAAAATTGCCGTAATCCATGACCAGATCCCGTGTTACACCATTTTCATAAAGCAAAAAGCTTGTACGGTAGACTGGCAAGCCATCCTGGCTTTCACCATCATCGAAATAGGAAATGGTTACCGGCCAGTAATTTTGCTCTCCAAGTTTGCCCATGACTTTGGTTTCGCTATCGGCCTTGGCGTCCTTTTTATCACCAATGACAACTGTCGCCTCGGTGAGGCTATCGGCATCATCCGACCCATCGAATAGAACCGTCCTGTAAAAGTGACGACCGGCCTTTGCCTGCCGGATAACCTCTTCGGTCTGTGCTGTCGGAAACTCAGCCGGTTTTAATTTATGCTCAACCTCAGACGGCTTTTTAAGCTTTACCAATAGCTCGTTTTTTTCAATTTTTGCCACACCGTCAGTCTCGTTTGTTACTTCCTGATCGATCAGCGTTTTGCTGACAAAACGAAACTCTTTGCCGTTTCCCGCTTCAAAACTCGTCGTCTGTTGATCCGTCAAACGGGCTGGCATATCTTCCATATTGATGCGCGTTACAAAACGAAAACGGGTCGTATAGCCCTCACACATCGAACCGCTGAACTCATAGGCCATACGGCCGGTTAGCCCCGATATGCCCGATTTGTCAGATGCATTGTCGAGCTGCAAATCATAAATAGCCAGATGCGGCGCCATATAGACCGGCTCTTCAGCCTGTACAACAGCGATGCTGGAGGCATAAACAGCCAAGGCGAAAAGCATTTTCGACATATGGTCCAATCCTATCTTTCATTTAATTCAGGCGTTATCATATAAGTCTGCATGAAAGCGAGTAAATTTCTTTTTTTCATCGGCGCATTTTCATGTCCATAAAAATGCGTTATGGAGCGAATATCATAGGACCGGAAAAGAGGTAGATTATGTCTGATACAATCGAAAGCCGTTTGCAACAGTGGAACATCACCATTCCTGAGGCTGCGCAACCGGTGGCAAATTATGTAACCGCTGCAAAAAGCGGCAACCAGATGTTTATTTCAGGTCAATTGCCATTAGCAAACGGCAAGCCTGTTGCTGTTGGTAAAGTCGGCGCAACAGTAAAAGCAGAGCAGGCAAAAAAATCAGCTGAAGCCTGCGCCATCAATATTCTTGCTCAGGCAAAAGCAGCACTTGGCAGTCTTGATAAAATCAAGCGCGTTGTCAAAATTACGGTTTTCGTCGCAGCCGATCCGAACTTTACCGAAATCCCTCAGGTGGCCAATGGTGCATCAGACCTTTTCGTCAATATTCTTGGCGATGCAGGCAAACATGCACGTTCGGCAGTAGGCGTTGCAGCCTTACCGATGGATGTTCCGGTGGAAGTCGAAGCCATTCTGGAAGTCTAAGCGATGCGGTTAGACTGGCTAACGACCAGACCCATTGCACATCGCGGATTGCATGATTTCAACAAGTCCATTTGGGAAAATACGCTGCAGGCTTTCGAGTTTGCAGCGCTTTCCAATTATGCGATCTGTTGCGATGTTCAGCTTTCTCGTGATGGCGTGCCAATCATTTTTCACGGCCCTTCGCTGGAGCGCCTCTGCAACCGTCGCGAACGTATCATCGATTTGCGCGCGGTCGATATTGCCAATCTCCGCTTTGGCGATGGAAAACAGCAGATCATACCATTGCAAAAAATGCTGGAAGCCATTGCGGGAAAAGTGCCCGTATTGGTAAACTTAGAAGGCAATGAAGGACTGGATGTAGGACTGATCTCCACTGTTACCGAACTGCTGACCCATTTTGATAATAAATCAGCCGTGATGTCGCAAGACATTCATTTATTGCGGCGCATCCGCATATCCAATCCGACCATTCCGCACGGTATCAAAGCGGAAGGCAACCAGCGCAAGGATATTGAAGAACACTTTGCAATGCTGGCTCATGATATGGAATTTGTGGCCTATAACCATCGTGAGCTATTCAATCCGTTTGTACGCTTTGCCAAGCAGAAACTTGATATGCCGATCCTCGCCTGGACGATCCAGTCGCGTGACGAATGGGATAAAGCAAGTAAGAATGCCGATCAGATGATCTTTGAGGGCTTCGATCCTGACAGGGAAGAAAAGAGATTAAAGATTTTACATGAATCGGTTAGCTGATTTTCTTAAGGATTAATGTGAGGAGACACCATGGGTAAGACATACGATCCAGATAATATTTTCGCCAAATTGCTTCGCAACGAAATTCCGTCAGTCCGCGTCTATGAAGACGATGATGTGGTGGCTTTTATGGACGTTATGCCACAAGGGCGCGGCCATACTCTGGTGATCCCGAAGGTTGGTTCACGCAATCTACTGGATGCAAAACCAGACACCCTCGTTCCGGTTATAAAAGCCGTGCAAAAAATCGCTAGAGCGGTCAAAGCGGCGTTTGACGCTGACGGCGTCACAGTGATGCAATTTAACGAACCGGCAAGCGGACAGACTGTCTATCATCTGCATTTTCACATTATACCGCGCTTCGAAGGTGTTGAATTAAAACCTCATAGCGGGGCTATGGCCGATCCTGCAGCTCTCGAAGAACAGGCAAAAAAAATCCGCGCGGCGCTGCATTAGGCCACCAGACAAAGGATTTGGCCCAAGCTTGCTATCAATCGGCTGGTTGAAGCCCAAACACTGGAATACAGGCTGTTTCTCAGTTGGTTCTGACTAAAGCGTTTTTTAAACAGCTTTAAAAAAGCCCCGTTCAAAGTGAAATTTGAACGGGGCTTTCCATTAGCTGGCTGGGCTTTTTCTTTTCGTTGATCTTTTCAGATCCTCTTTCGGTGTTCCGCCGTTTTTTGGCTTCACCACCGGCTCCGCCCCTATGATTTCAAGATCGAGTTTTGTCTTATCCTGTTTGTCGGTCATTACCCTCACGGTGCCGCCATTGCGCAGCTTGCCAAAAAGGATCTCTTCGGCAAGCGGCTTCTTAATGTATTCCTGTATGACACGAGATAGCGGACGTGCTCCCATACGCGCATCATAACCCTTATCGGCCAACCACTTGATTGCAGGATCAGATAGTTCAAAGGTAATTTCACGATCGGCCAGCTGTGCCTCAAGCTGAAGGATGAACTTCTGCACAACTTGATGGATGACAGGTTCGGGCAGCGGTGCAAACGGGATTATGGCATCCAGGCGGTTGCGAAATTCTGGTGTAAACAGCCGATTGATTGCCTCGACATCATCACCATCACGCTGTGTCTTGCCAAAGCCGATCGCCGCCTTTGCCATATCTGAAGCACCAGCATTCGTGGTCATGATCAAGACGATATTGCGAAAATCAATCTGCTTGCCATTGTGATCGGTCAATTTGCCATGATCCATAACCTGCAACAGTATATTGAAGAGGTCAGGATGTGCCTTTTCGATCTCATCCAAAAGCACCACCGCATGCGGATTCTGGTCCACTGCATCGGTCAATAGTCCACCCTGATCAAAGCCGACATAACCGGGAGGCGCACCGATAAGACGCGATACCGTATGCCGTTCCATATATTCCGACATATCAAAGCGTAAAAGCTCAACACCAAGCGATGAGGCCAATTGTTTTGCAACCTCGGTTTTACCGACACCAGTAGGCCCGGAAAAAAGGTAGCTTCCGATTGGTTTGTCCGGCTCTCTCAAGCCTGCACGCGCAAGCTTGATCGACGACGTCAATGCATCAATCGCCTTGTCTTGACCATAAACGACACGCTTCAATTCTTTTTCAAGGTTGGCAAGTGTTTTTCGGTCATCGCGAGAGACCGCCTTGGGGGGTATCCGAGCCATTGTTGCTATGGTTGCTTCAATTTCTTTGACACCGATTGTCTTTTTGCGTTTCCCTTTCGGCAAAAGCATCTGGGCTGCACCCGTTTCGTCGACAACATCAATCGCTTTGTCGGGCAATTTGCGATCGGCCATGTAGCGCGATGACAGTTCGACAGAAGCTTTCATGGCCTCATCCGTATATTTGATCTGATGAAAATCCTCAAAATAAGGTTTCAGACCTTTAAGGATTTCAATGGCATCGGAAACGGAAGGTTCATTGACGTCGATCTTTTGGAAACGACGTGCCAATGCGCGATCTTTTTCGAAGATCTGGCGGTATTCCTTATAGGTCGTCGAACCGATGCAACGGATTGCACCCGAAGACAAAGCTGGCTTCAACAGATTGGCAGCATCCATACTGCCGCCTGAAGTTGCGCCGGCACCTATAAGCGTATGTATCTCGTCAATAAACAATATTGCTCCGGGATAGGCTTCGAGCTCTTTTACAACCTGTTTCAGCCGTTCCTCGAAATCACCACGATATCGTGTGCCGGCAACGAGCACACCCATATCAAGCGAGAAAATAGTAGCGCCAAGCAAAACCTCAGGCACATCGCCATCAACAATTCTTTTCGCCAAGCCTTCGGCTATGGCGGTTTTACCGACACCCGGATCACCAACCAACAAAGGATTGTTTTTCGACCGCCGACACAGAATTTGTATGGTACGCGCGACTTCCTTATCGCGACCGATAAGAAGATCTATCTTACCGTCGCGCGCCCGTTGATTGAGATTGACACAATAGGCCGATAGCGCATCCGGCGTTTTTTTCGCAGTCTGCCCGTCATCCTCGTCAAGATCATCATCGTGATCATCAAGCGACAAGCCAGGCAAACCATCAGGCGCGATTCCATGCGATATGAAGCTGACAGCATCATATCGGGTCATGCCCAATTCTTGCAGGAAGAATGCAGCAAAGCTTTCTCTCTCAGCAAAAATTGCTACCAGAACATTTGCCCCCGAAACCTCGTCCCGTCCGGCGGACTGAACATGGATAACGGCGCGCTGAATGACACGTTGGAACGAGGTTGTGGGCTTGGTGTCCTCATCATCGCCAATTTGGGCATCAAGCTCGGACTGAATATATTGCGTCAAGCGCGACCTGAGCTGCTCGATATCGACACTACAGGCGCGAATGACGGAACTTGCGTCGACGTCATCAAGCAAAGCAAGCAAAAGATGTTCCAGCGTTGCATATTCATGATGTGCTTCGCTGGCAATTGTAAGCGCTTTGTGCAGCGCCATTTCAAGACTGGGCGTAAAAGAAGGCATTGGCGATCACTTCCTTTCCATCACGCATTGCAGCGGATGCTGGTTCTGGCGTGCGCAATCCATAACCTGCGCAACCTTTGTTTCGGCAACTTCGTAAGAATAAACACCGCATTCCCCGACACCATTCTGATGGACATTCAACATAATGCGGGTGGCATCTTCGCGGTTTTTGCGGAAGAATTTTTCCAATACAAAAATCACAAATTCCATGGGTGTATAGTCGTCATTTAAAAGAAGGACCCGATAATGATCGGGTTTTTTAAGTTTTGGCTTAATCTGGGTCACAACGCCTGCATCATGCCCCATTTCATCCCCACTATCGCCGCCTTCCCGGTGCATAGTGGTCCTGTTTATCGTCAACTCGAATGCTTTAGTTCTGCTTTCCATCATGGCTTTCCATGTAGTGCTTTTAATCGGAATTTTAAGCCCTTCAAATCGCATTGCAACAAATGTTTCAATACGCGCCGAGATTCATAGCAGTTTTTAAGAAACCGCCATTTCAAAAAATGAGAAAAATGATTCGTATAAACGGATTGGTAACGGTGTTTGGGTAGAGTTTTGCCGAATGCCACGACAGGGGAAACTCTGCCGCGGATTTCGTCGGGCGTCAAAAAGGGTATCTTAAAGTGCGTATAGCCTACCAGAAAATTGCGAATTTCGTCAAAAAAACAGCAATTGCCACCATGGCACTTTCTATGTCTTTCACAATAGCAAAAGCAGCGCCACAGGGCGCCTATGCGGATAAATACGCCGCTATTGTTGTGGACGCAAACACGGGGAAAACGCTTTTTCAGGTCAATGCCAATGCACGACGATACCCCGCGTCACTGACCAAAATGATGACCCTTTATATGCTTTTTGAAGCCATGCAGTCTGGTCGCGTGACACCCAACACGCCTATTCCGGTTTCTGCTTATGCTGCGGCGCGCCCACCCACAAAGATAGGTTTCAGACCCGGTCAAACCATTCCGGCTGAAGCGGCTGCCAAGGCATTGATTACAAAGTCGGCCAACGATGTCGCTTCCGCAATCGGCGAGTATCTGGGTGGCTCTGAACAGCGTTTTGCCCAAATCATGACCGCGAAAGCACGCCGCCTTGGTATGATGAATACCAATTTTGCCAATGCTTCCGGGCTTCCCGACGTACAAAATTATTCCACCGCGCGTGATATGGCCATCTTGTCCTTGGCACTGCGTGAACATTTTCCCCGCCAGTATGAATGGTTTAAAACAACCAGCTTTTCATTTCGGGGGCAAACAATCAACGGGCACAACCGCCTCGTAAAAAACATGCAGGGCGTCGATGGTATTAAAACCGGTTATACCCGTATGTCAGGCTCCAATCTTGCAACATCCATGCGCATGGATGGCCGTTCCATCGTCGCCGTTGTGATGGGCGGACGCTCATCAGCCCTTCGTGATGCGCATATGGCCGAATTGTTGCGTCGTTATCTGCCTCAAGCCAGCCGCTCCAAGACACGCGCACCTTTGATGGCTGCAACCCAGTATGACCTACCCGCCGGACATGAAGCACCTGTTCCAGTAGCAAAAGTTGTTGCAGCTTCGCAAAGCAGCGATGATGCAGCGGTGTTGACAGCCCTTGCAAGCCAGCCTCGCCAGACGCGTTCTGCCATTGCGGCGGCCAATCAGGCAATCGTACCCGCCCCCACCCCGAAAGTTCCTCTTAACGAGAATATCGATCCGGTTATCACGGCATCAGCACCAGCAAATGCGCGTCCTGCCCCTTCCGGTTGGGCAATACAGATCGGCTCGCTGCCAAATCAGGAACAAGCGGACACGATGTTATCCAATGCTGCGGGAGCTGCGCGCCCCGTGCTGGCAAGTGCCAGCCCTTACACACAGGTTTTCGATAAAGACGGTCAGCGTTACTACCGCGCACGTTTTGTAGGGTTTAACTCGAAAAAAGCAGCATGGGACGCATGTTCTGCATTAAAGAAAGCAAATTTTAACTGCTACGCGATATCACAGTAAATGTGTTTGAGTTTTGCGTAAAAGGTAACAGCCATGGCAAATGCTATTGATTTGGATTTCAGCAGCGGATCGTTCTCACAACCGCGTTCGCTGCTAACATTACGATCGCTTCAAGATGCCGCCACCAAATTGGCTGATCTTAAAAACACCCCGCGTGGTCTTGGTACACGGTCACTCATCGGACTGTTAATTTGTCAGGCCCAGCGCAATCGTCGCATGTCCCTGGAGCCGGTTCGCATCCATTTACGTGTGGCGAGCCGCGATGGCAGTGCCGCGGTAAAATTACGGCTCGGCGCAACAAACATCTAACAGAACATAGTCTGTCCTTCACACATGACGGTCACAAAAGACCTAAGCTGGCCAGTTCCTGCTTTAATGCGGCTGGCAATTGGCTATCTCCATTGAAGACATCATCGGCAGGGATTTCATCTTCTTTAAGATAGCGCCATCCCTGAAATGCCCTTCTTGGCTGCCAGATGGTTGGGATAATCTTTGGCTCCAGCACAAAATGACAACGATGAATGCCTTCAGCGTCAGTAAAAGGGCGAATATCCAATATTTTCTGCCGACATTGAATATTTCCTTTGATGACCCAATAGAGTGAACCACCATCGAGAATCTCATCCTGCCTTTTAGGCACCATTCTGGTGGTATGAAACTGCTCTGGCGCTTCCCCCATGGCGCGCTTTTCATCGAGCCTGAAATCAATCCAGCTTGCCAATTCCTCTATTGAAGAACAACCAACACATAATTTTACGATATGAAGCGCCATAGGTGTTTTTAACAATCCGTAACATTGACTGCAAGGCCGCCCTTGCTGGTTTCCTTATAGCGATCACTCATATCACGACCGGTTTGCCGCATTGTTTCGATGCACGCATCCAACGAAACAAAATGTGTGCCATCACCATGAAGCGCCAAGGATGCTGCAGTTACGGCCTTTACCGCTCCCAATGCATTTCGCTCGATACAGGGCACCTGAACCAGACCGGCCACCGGATCACAGGTCATGCCCAAATGATGCTCCAAAGCAATCTCCGCCGCATTTTCAATTTGTAGCGCATTGCCTCCGAGCGCCGCGGTCAGCCCCGCGGCCGCCATTGAAGACGCTGATCCGACCTCCCCCTGACAACCGACCTCGGCACCGGATATTGAGGCATTATGTTTAATGACACCGCCGACAGCTGCCGCCGTCAATAAGAAATTATACACCCCTGCCCGATCTGCACCGTCATTAAAGCGCAGATAATAACGCAAAACCGCCGGTATTACGCCAGCTGCTCCGTTGGTCGGTGCCGTTACAACACGCCCGCCGGCAGCATTTTCTTCATTGACGGCCATCGCATAAACCGAAAGCCAGTCATTTGCCAAAAGCGGGTTAGACCGGTTCTTTTTCCAGTCATCTTCAAGTTTGTCATGCAGCCGTTTTGCACGACGCTTGACATGCAGACCTCCGGGGAGCTCTCCCTCACGTAACAGGCCACGATCGACACACGCCGTCATTGTCTCAAAAATGTCATCAAGACCTTTATCTAGCATTTCACGCGCTATGGTCGTTTCTTCATTTGCACGTTTCATCTCGGCAATTGTCAGGCCGCTCTGTTTGGCCATTTCAAGCATGCTGCGCGCCGATGCAAAAGGATAAGGCACATTTGCCACCTCCTTTTTATCATCATGACGAACGCGGTTTATCTCGTCTTCAGTGACGACAAAGCCGCCGCCAATCGAATAGTAGACGCGACGAATGAGCAGGTTTCCATCCGCATCAAGTCCTTCAAAAGCAAGACCGTTAGCATGTCCGGGAAGGGCTTTTTTGCGCTGAAATATAAGATCCACCTTGGGATCAAAATGATAGGGTGGATGACCGGCTGCATGAACGAGTTTCTCGGCATTTACCGTCTCGACCAGCGCATCCATGCTATCGGGATTGATGGTTGCCGGTTTTAGTCCCAAAAGTCCTAAAATAACTGCTCTATCGGTTGCGTGGCCAACACCGGTGAACGCAAGAGATCCATGCAGATAGGCACGAATATGCGTAACCGAAGCATTTGCTGGCTTAGGCCATGCGCCTGAAGCAATTTCGTCCAGAAACATATTTGCAGCCGTCATTGGCCCCATCGTATGGGAACTGGACGGGCCGATACCAATTTTGAAGAGTTCGAAGACAGAGAGAAACATGGGCTTTTATCAACTTATAGACAGACGAACTCTTATCTATAAGATGTTTTGAGCGTTCTGTCTCGTTCAAAAACCGATTGTCAGATAGGCAAGAAAGATCAAACCAACGAATGCCAATGTTGCGCGTGCTGCCACGGCCCAACAAGACTTTTCTACAGCGTTTTCCATAAACCAACCTTTTAAACTGATCACGTCCCGTTTTGCGAAACAGGAAGTTTGTCGAGGTGGCGACCTATAAACGCACTGGTCGCAATACACAACGTTAAAAACAAGTTAACAGCGATTAAAAGACATAAAAAACGCTCATTTCTGATTAACAGGCGGTAAACTTGCAAAAACTGTGTCAATTTATAACAGTCTAAGATGGGTTCATCAGCCTATAAACCGGACAAATTGTGAAATATCCATGCGTTCTGTGGCAAAATTGTTTTCCGGCGCAGATTCGTCACGATAGCCCATTGCCATGCCACAGATCACCTGCCGATGGCTATCGATCTGCAATGTTTCAGCAACCTGTTGATGATATTCGGAAAAAGCTGCCTGGATGCAGGTATCAAGTCCTTCAGCCCGCGCAGCCAAGGCCAATGTTTGTATAAACATCCCCAAATCAAGCCAACTGCCTATCTCCATATCGCGGTCCATTGTAAAGATAAGCCCGACGGGTGCATCAAAAAATCTGAAATTCTTGGCTTGCTGCCGGGCAATCTCACTACGATCCGTCTTGGCTATGCCTAAACTACGGTAAAGATCCCACCCCAACTTACGGCGACGCGCGAGATAGGGCTCGCGCCAATGCTGTGGGTAATAGTTATATTCGCGTTCGACTTCCACACCGGATAAGGAAAGATCATAAAGCCGTTTGCCAAGGACGCGCAGCGGTTCCCCGGTGATGACAACGACCTGCCATGGCTGCATGTTGGCACCTGAAGGGGCTCTTCCGGCAAGCTGCAACAACCGCTCAAGTGTTATACGCTCTACCGGTCTATCCAAAAAAGCACGAATGGATTTACGGCTTTCGATCACATCATGGACATTTTCCCGTTTCGGCATTTGTTTCTCCTTATACCCACAGGAAAATAACGCCTGTTCATGTGTCTTCATAGCAAAGCCTACTGTTTATGGTAAACAGATAAAAAAGGGTAAGCTTATGAACGATACACCAACAAGCCATAAACGACTGCAGAAGCTTGATATTATTCGCGGATTGGCTTTGTTTGGTATGCTCATTTACCATTTCAGTTGGGATTTGAGCTATTTCTCCTATATTCCGTCTACAGTTCCAGCTGAAGGCAGTCTGCTTATTCTGGCGCGTATTGTCGCTTTCTCTTTCTTGTTTGTGTCAGGTTTCAGTCTCTATCTTGCCCATGGCCAGACGATAAGATGGCGATCCTTCAGCAAACGCCTGATTATGATTGTGCTCTCTGCCTGCCTCGTTTCGGCGGTCACCTATTTTGTTTTGCCACAAGGCTTCATCTATTTCGGCATTCTGCACGAAATCGCCTTAACCAGCATCGTGGGCCTATTGTTTCTGCGCACACCATTGGTGCTCAACATTATCGTCATTATTGCTGTTTGCGCTGCAAACACTTTCCTGCAATCGGATAGTTTCAATACGCCGCTATTGCTTTGGGTCGGTTTGTCGACATCTCCGCCATTATCGTTCGATTACGTTCCGTTTTTCCCGTGGTTTGCAGCGGGGTTAGCGGGCATAACGCTTGCACGCCTCATGACGATCACAAATATTATGCACCTTTTGCGCGCGGGCTTTCGCACCCATTGGCTCAACCAGACACTGCAATGGCTTGGCCGTCACAGCCTATTATTCTACCTCGTACACCAGCCAATCCTGCTCGCGATCCTTTTTGTTGTGTCACAATTTGTTCCACCATCACCGCAAGTACTCCGTTTGCCCATGGAAAATGCCTGCATCACCGAATGCGCCGCCCAAGCAGATAAGGCGACCTGTCAAACCTTTTGCGGATGTGTTTTCGACCGTATCGAAGCACAAAAGCTTTTAGGTGCTTTTTCACGCGGTGAAATTGAACAGACTGACGAAAGGCTGCAAATCCCGATCAATATGTGCTGGAGCAAAATGACCGAACACCTGAATGATCAAACAACCAAGCCCTAAAAGACTGCTTTGTTGTTCCGCAGTATTGTAAAGTTGATAATATCAGACAAAATCAGCGGTTAACGTCCAGTTCGGCCAGCCGCTCGAAGCACGTTTCCTCTATGCGTTCAAGTTCGTGGAGGGACTCGTCGATATCGCGTCGCATCTGTCGCAGTTCTTCGCGTTTATGCTTGATGACCGCAATCATCTGTTGCACCCTGCCCTCGTCCTCTGGCGGCGCACCGGACATGGTCAGCAATTGCGCAATCTCAGCCAAGGAAAAATTTAAGCGTTTGGCTCGCATTATTTGCTGCAGGCGATGCCTGTCTACCTGTGTATAAAGCCGGGTGCGCCCGCGACGAAAAGGCACGAGCAAGCCCTCATCCTCATAGTAACGCAACGTACGAGTTGTTACACCGAATTCCTTGGTCAGTTCGCTGATGGAATAATATTCATGCATAAGCGCTATCCGTTAAAACCGAACCACCACGTCGCCAATCCAAGAAAGGCGAAAAAACCGACAACATCGGTGACCATCGTGACAAAAACCGACGATGCAATCGCCGGATCGGCACCAAAGCGGTGCAATAAAAGCGGGATCAATATTCCCCCCATAGCCGCGGCTATCATATTGATAACCATAGCCGCGCCGATAATCATGCCGATATCGGGAATGCCGAACCACAATCCCGCAGCAAGACCGATAAGCGAAGCAAATAAGGCTCCATTCATCATACCGATCAACAATTCACGTCGTATCACGCGGGCCGCATTGTAGATATCAATGTCGCGCGTGGCGATAGCGCGTACGGTAACCGTCATGGTTTGGGTCGCCGCATTGCCACCCATGGATGCCACAATCGGCATGAGAATGGCGAGCGCCACCATGTGTTGGATCGTACCGTCGAAAAGCCCGATAACAGCGGCCGAAATAAAGGCGGTCAGCAGATTGACGGAAAGCCAGGGCGCACGTGATCGTGCCGTTTGTATCACTGTGTCGGATAGTTCTTCGTCGCCGACGCCGCCCATACGCAAAATATCTTCTTCCGCCTCTTCCTGAATGACGTCAACGACATCATCAATGGTCAAAACACCGACGAGCCGTTCATTCTCATCCACAACTGCAGCGGATAGAAGGTCGTATTGCTCGAATATCTGCGCAGCTGCTTCCTGATCCATGGTGGCGGGTATAACGTAACGGGTTTCATGCATAACCTCATCCACCCGGACAGGCCGCTTGCTGCGCAACAGGCGATCAAGGTCTATCGCCCCTAGCAGGTGAAAGGTAGGATCAATGACAAACACTTGCATAAAATGGTCTGGCAGACCTTCGTCCTCGCGCATATAGTCGATGACCTGACCAATTGTCCAAAATGGCGGTACGGCAATAAACTCGCACTGCATACGCCGACCAGCGCTATCTTCTGGAAAATCCAGCGACCGTTGCAATCGAACACGTTCGGTAAAAGGGAGCTGCGCAAGAATTTCTGCCTGATCTTCTTCGTCGAGATCTTCAAGCAAATAGACGGCATCATCAGAATCGAGCTCTTGAACCGCTTCGGCAATCTGCGCATTTGGCAGCGCATCCATAATCTCAAGACGGATGGCTTCGTCAACTTCGGTCAAGGCAGCGAAGTCAAATTCATCTCCCAGCCTTTGCACCAAAATCTGGCGCTGTTCCGACGCAAGCGCGTCAATCAGATGCCCAAGTTCGGATGGATGCAGATTGGCTACATCTTCATGCAAAAAAAACGCATCGTCGTCGTCGAGCGCCGTTTCCACCCGCTCCAGAAATGACGCATCAATGGCTCCATCTTCGCCATAAATAGTTTTTGGCAAAACATCGGATGTTTCAGACGGTGACATTGACGGTTCATTCATAGCTGTTTTTCCATTGCTCTCTTCGAATAGAACATGCAGCCGGAAGAGAGAAGCTATTTTTCCAACATTAAAAGCGATTTATCTGTATATTCCAGCGGTATTAGTCTTTATTCTGTCATCTTCACATGGTTTTACGCATCACGATGCGATCGTCGGGAATACTGAAAATATGCACAAAAACAAATGGGTTATAACCTTTGTCTTGTTGTTCGTCATTTTTATTGGCGGCGCGTTATCTTTTATCCCTTTGATCAATCATATAGGGCAAAACGAGCTTTATGCCTTTGCGCAGGATAAAAACTACTGCCGTTCGCAAAACTGCGCGGAAGGGGTGGCTTATGTCACCGAAGCCTTGCATAAACAATCCGGCATTCCCGCTGACGATGTCCCTTGGTGCATGGCTGCAAACCGCATCTACTATGCCGACTTTCAATTCCTCAATGCGCTGAAAACAAAGTTCGCCGACTGGATGTATCAGTCTTGCGAACGCGGTGAACTCACCTTGGAAGATGCCAACATTCAGATAGGCGAGCCCCATCCACATGGCGATGATGACGGCGACGAAAATTAGCGTCTGAACCGTTTCATTTGACCGCAGGATTTTTGCCGCTAAGAAACGTCGCGAAACCGCCTGATGATAAAGCTATTTGCCGATTTAAATTACCGAGCGAAGGCGTTGAACGATAAAACCCGCGTAAGCCGCCATTCTGCAGCCTTGCTGTAGTGCTCAAGCTGTTTCACCCAAAAGGCTTATTGAAAAGCGAACACAACCCCGCCGATTAAATTGATGCGCGTATGGCAATCTGGCTTTTTATTCCTTGAAAAGGCTTGATATTCGCGCTGTCCCGGTAGAAAAGACTTTGGGATTGTTTATTTGGGACGAAATCATGACAAATTACACCGTAAACCGTCGGACAATGCTCACACAATTGGCCGCTATGTCGGCTTTATTGGCCACGGGTGCAAATGCATCTGCTTCCGGCGACGCTATGACAGTCGGTGTCATAAGGCTTCCCAGCCAATCCCCGTCATTCATCGCATTTGACCGCGGTTATTATTCCGCAGAAGGTCTGAATGTGACATTTAAATATTTTGAAGCAGCACAAGCGCTTGCTGTTGCGGTAGCGTCCGGCGGTGTCGATTATGGTCTAACCGCGATCACCGGAGGTTTGGTTTCACTTGCTGCCAATGATACTGTTCGTATTATTGGCGGCGCATTGGCAGAAGAAAAAGGCAAACGCGGGCACGTAATTTTGGCATCCAACAAGGCCTATGAAGGCGGCTTGACCAGTCCAGAAAAATTACCCAATCATTCTTTCGGGATTACAACAGCCGGATCTTCCTTCGATTACATGGGGTATAAGATTGCGCAGGCATGTGGTTTTGATGTCAAGACGCTTACCATGAGGCCTCTGCAGAAAGTCGGTGCTTTGATCGGCGCTCTCGGCAGCAATCAGATTGATTGTCTCATCGTGCAACCAGGAATTGCAAAGAAGATCGTCAGCCAAAATCAAGCCAAAGAAATCGGACTGGTTTCAGATTATGTTGATAACTATCAAGTCACAACGCTTTTCACCTCAAAAGCCAATGCGGCTAATCGGCGGCGTACCGAAGCGTTTATACGCGCCTATTCAAGGGCGATTGATGATTACAATAATGCTTTTGTTGACAAAACAACCAATGCATCCGATGTGCAGGATCTATGCACAATCCTGCATCGCTACATCGATCGCGAACTTCCAGAGAGCGAGGCAGAGGCGAATTTGGTCGATGCCTCCATGCGTATCAACAAAAACCTGACACTGCGTCAAGCCTCGTGTCTTGATCAATTGAACTGGATCAAAAATAGCGGCATGATGACGGTGGACGTCACAGAAGACCTACTTTTCGATACATCGTTTGTGAAGGTTATCTAAAAGTATGGAACTCAAGCTACAAAATGTCAGCCATCGCTATGGCGATGTGACGGTACTCGACGGGATCGATCTTGATGTTCGCGCAGGCGAAATTTTATGTCTGGTGGGTCCATCCGGTTGTGGCAAATCGACACTTTTACGGTTCCTCGGTGGACTTGAAGTACCCGAACATGGAAATGTTTTACAAATTGGCGCTCCGGCTGCAAATAGTCTCAATCCATTGACCTATGTTTTCCAACATTTTGCATTGTTGCCTTGGCGAACAGTGGAAGGCAATGTCAGCCTTGTACTGGAAGATCACTCTCTTCCACACAAAGTGCGGAAAGACATTATTGCAGACGTATTGGAACGCACCCGACTTTCTGATTTTGCCTCGGCATTGCCCAAGCAGCTTTCTGGCGGCATGAAGCAACGTGTTGCCATAGCACGGGCATTGGCTGTACGCCCGGATGTCATGTTGATGGATGAGCCGCTTTCGGCCCTCGACAGTCAGACACGCGACCTTTTGATGGATGATCTTGTCAGCCTATGGCTACGCCAACCCTTTACTGCTGTTTATGTCACGCATAATCTCGGCGAAGCTGTGCGGTTAGGGCACCGCATTGCTGTACTTTCGCGCCGACCTGGAAAAATTCGTCACATGGTGGAAATCGATATACCGTTGGATCAAAGGCATATGGCGGATCACACATTGGCCAGCAAGCAAGATGAACTTTGGCAAATGATGCGGGAAGAGGCACAGGCTGCCGATAAGGAGCTGCAAGCATGAGCGATATGCGTCCTGTACCCTTTCGTGGAAAAGGGTTCGCACCCAAACCTTATTACCTGATAGGTATCGTTGTATTTGCTGTGTTTATTCTGTTTCTGGAATATGCCGTACGTTCCGGCCTTATATCACAAGTCGCATTTGCTGCGCCTTCAACGATTTTCATGACGCTGGTACAACTGTTCCGCTCAGGAGAATTGTGGGGCAATCTTGCGCCCTCTTTGAGACGACTGTTTGTCGGCGCTGTTCTCGGCGTTGTAAGCGGCATTGGCGTTGGCATTTTGATGGGACTGTTCACCTATATAAGAGCAGGTCTTATCGGCCTTATTGCCGCACTCTTTCCAATCCCGAAAATCGCGCTTTTACCCTTATTTATAGTCTGGTTCGGCATCGATGAAACCTCGAAATATGCGCTTCTGACGTTTGGAATTTTCACGCCTACGGTCGTCGCTACATACGGCGCTGTCGATAATGTCGATAGAACATTGATACGTATGGGGCAAAGCTTCAATCTCAGCTGGTGGTCAATCGTTCGCAAGATTGTTCTGCCCGGTGCCCTACCCGGCATCCTATCAGGCTTACGGATCTCGCTCTCAATCGGTATTATCCTGCTTGTCGCAGCCGAAATGATCGGCTCTGAATTCGGCATTGGTGCCTACATTAACAATGCAGGTGCCTATTATAATTTGCCTCAGCTTTTTGCCGGTGTTGTTATTCTTTCGCTCTTCGGTTTAATTATGAATTGGGTTATCAGCATCATAGAAAAACGGTTTCTCCGCTGGCGCTGACAAAAATATTGGAAAATCTATTGGCAGATAGCTGAAAGCCTCAATTTGGACAGCAATCTTCTGAACTTTGCAACGCAATAAGCGCACAGTTTCGCTCTAACATTGCTGGAGCGCGTCTTTTTTGTGTTAGACCGAAAGGGCGCTTTAGAGCACATTCGGTGTTCGCTGAATCGAACATGTGCTCTAAGTTTTTAGTTTTCCGCATTTTTTGTCCGATAGGAGTGGGATTAAGAAAACGATCCTGTGAATCGTTTTCCCCACGGATGCGCTTCACACTTTTCGGAAAATGCTCTAGAGCGGTTCCCGATTGATGTGAACCATCAGTCGGATAAGATACCGCGACAAATTAAAAGCTTGAGACGCGCTGGCCGGATAGCATCAAGTCGAAAAGCGCTCTAAGTTTTGCTGCGATGATTATCTAAATCGACACAACGCTTTTTTTGAAGCTGTTCGCAACGAACGCCCCCCTATTTTCCTACGAAAACCAATGGGGATACCTTCCTTATCCTTTAATTGAACGCGTCTTTAATTTCCAAATGACCATTTTGAATAGAAGATAAGAATTGTCTGCATACAAAAAAGCCCCGGTTTTACCGGGGCTTTTCCAAATCATAAGCTGCGCTTATTCGGCAGCTGTGTTGGTCATATCCGCCAACATGGCATTAGCGGCTTCACCACCACTTGACTTACGACGTTCATCGACAATCAAATCATCGCGTGCAGTTGCAATGCGACGGATTTGCGCGATCGTGCCACCGGTACCGGCTGGGATAAGCCGACCGACGATAACGTTTTCTTTCAAGCCCTGCAGTGTGTCCATCTTGCCAGCGACAGCCGCTTCGGTAAGAACGCGGGTTGTTTCCTGGAACGATGCAGCAGAGATGAAGGAAGGTGTCTGGAGCGATGCTTTGGTAATACCCAGAAGAACCGGATTACCCGAAGCAGGCTTCTTGCCTTCTTCAATCAGACGGTCATTGACTTCATCCAACTCGATGCGGTCAACATTATCGCCCGGAATATAGCCTGAATCACCGGATTCAGTGATTTCGACTTTCTGCAACATCTGGCGAACAATCACTTCAATGTGCTTGTCGTTGATTAAAACGCCCTGAAGACGATAGACTTCCTGAATTTCGTTTACGAGATAGGAAGCCAGCGCTTCAACACCCTTAATCGCCAGAATGTCGTGCGGCGCCGGATTGCCGTCGAGGATGTAGTCACCCTTTTCGATCTGGTCACCATCTTGAAGATGGAACGGCTTGCCTTTTGGAATGAGATATTCCACCGGTTCAATCGTTTCATCATTAGGCTCGATCATGATGCGACGTTTGTTTTTGTAGTCGCGGCCAAAACGAACCGTACCGTCGATTTCAGCAATCACAGCATGGTCTTTTGGACGACGGGCTTCAAAAAGCTCTGCCACACGTGGAAGACCACCGGTAATATCCTTGGTCTTTGCACTTTCCATTGGCAGACGGGCAATCACGTCACCAGCCTTAACATGGGCACCGGGTTCAACCGAAAGAATGGTTTCAACCGACATCATGTAACGGGCTTCGCCACCCTTCGACAATTTTGCGATCTTGCCGCTCTTCTTGTCTGTGTGGATGATCATTGCAGGCTTCAGATCGGCACCACGCGGATTTGCACGCCAGTCAATAACCTGACGCTTGGTGATACCGGTCGATTCGTCGGCTGTTTCGGTAACAGACAAACCATCGATCATATCTTCAAAACCTACATAACCTTCAACTTCGGTCATGATCGGGCGGGTATACGGATCCCATTCAGCGATACGCTGACCACGTTTTACCACATCACCGTCATCAACAAAGATGCGGGCGCCGTAAGTCACACGGTGAGATGCACGTTCCTTGCCTGTCTCATCTTTAATGAGAACAGCCATGTTACGGCCCATAACCACCAGATGACCCTCTGAATTACGAACCACATTACGGTTGCGCAGTTCAACAGTGCCTTCATAAGAAGCTTCGAGATAGGACGAGTCCACAACCTGCGCTGTACCGCCTAAGTGGAATGTACGCATTGTCAGCTGAGTGCCGGGCTCACCGATCGACTGAGCCGCAATAACACCGACCGCTTCACCCTGATTAACAGGTGTACCACGAGCCAGATCACGGCCATAGCACTTGGCACAAACACCGAGACGGGTTTCGCAGGTCAATGCTGAGCGGATTTGAACAGTCTGAATACCAGCCTCTTCAATCACTGCAACATCGGCTTCCTCAATCATACGACCGCCTTCAACAATAACTTCTCCCGAAATCGGATGAAGGATATCAAGAAGAGCTGTACGCCCGAGAATACGCTGACCAATCGAAGCAACCACCTGACCAGCATCGACGATAGGTTGCATCGTCAAGCCTTTTTCCGTGCCGCAATCGACAGATGAAATAATGGCATCCTGTGCAACGTCAACTAGACGACGTGTCAAGTAACCCGAGTTCGCGGTTTTCAAAGCCGTGTCGGCAAGACCCTTACGGGCACCGTGGGTTGAGTTGAAGTACTCATTCACGGTCAGACCTTCTTTGAAGTTCGAAATGATCGGAGTTTCGATGATTTCGCCTGAAGGCTTTGCCATCAAACCACGCATACCGGCCAACTGTTTCATCTGGTTGGCAGAACCACGCGCACCGGAATGCGACATCATGTAAATCGAATTCATCTGTTTTTGGCGACCAGTTTCCGGGTCGAATTCAACAGCCTGAATGCGTTTCATCATTTCATCAGCAACACGATCGGTACATTTACCCCAAGCGTCAACAACCTTGTTGTACTTCTCACCCTGGGTAATCAGACCGTCATTATACTGCTGCTCGTATTCCTTCGCCAAAGCTTCGGTTTCCTGAACCAATTTCGCCTTGCTATCGGGAATAACCATGTCGTCCTTGCCAAACGAAATGCCAGCCCGACAAGCATGGGCAAAACCAAGCTGCATAATACGATCGCAGAAGATGACCGTATCTTTCTGACCGCAGTGACGATAGACATGGTCGATCATCTTGGAAATGTTTTTCTTGGTCATTTCCTGATTGACAATATCAAACGAAACATTGGCGTTCTTCGGCAGAAGTTCGCCGATAATCAAACGACCCGGTGTGGTATCGTAGATTTTCGCGACTTCATTGCCATCCGCATCAATATTCTTGAAACGGCCTTTAATCTTCGTATGCAGAGTCACCACTTTGTTATCCAAAGCGTGATGCAGCTCACCAAGATCGGCAAAAATCATGCCTTCGCCCGGTTCTTTTTCAGAAACGATCGAAAGATAATAAAGACCAAGAACCATATCCTGTGAAGGCACGATAATTGGCGCGCCGTTTGCAGGATGAAGAATATTGTTGGTCGACATCATCAAGACGCGTGCTTCAAGCTGTGCTTCCAAAGAAAGCGGAACGTGAACCGCCATTTGGTCACCGTCAAAGTCAGCGTTAAACGCTGTACAAACCAACGGATGCAGCTGGATAGCCTTACCTTCAATCAAGGTGGGTTCGAAAGCCTGAATACCCAAGCGGTGAAGCGTTGGCGCGCGGTTCAACAGAACCGGATGTTCGCGAATGACTTCATCAAGAATATCCCAAACTTCTGGACGTTCTTTTTCAACCAGCTTTTTGGCTTGCTTGACGGTTGAAGAATAGCCCTTGGCATCAAGACGTGCATAGATGAACGGCTTAAAAAGTTCCAAAGCCATTTTCTTAGGCAGACCGCATTGATGCAGTTTCAATTCTGGACCGGTCACGATAACCGAACGACCTGAATAGTCGACGCGCTTGCCGAGAAGGTTCTGACGGAAACGTCCCTGCTTGCCCTTCAACATATCCGACAGTGATTTCAACGGACGCTTATTGGCGCCTGTAATCACGCGACCACGACGGCCATTGTCAAACAGCGCATCCACGGCTTCCTGCAACATACGCTTTTCATTGCGCACAATAATGCCGGGAGCACGCAGCTCGATCAAACGCTTCAAACGATTGTTACGATTAATCACACGACGATAAAGATCATTGAGGTCGGACGTTGCAAAACGACCACCATCAAGCGGCACCAATGGACGCAGATCAGGCGGTATAACCGGAATGATCTTCATGATCATCCATTCAGGACGATTGCCGGACTCAAGAAAGTTTTCAACAATCTTAAGACGCTTCATCAACTTCTTCGTCTTTAATTCCGAAGTTGTTTCAGCCAATTCGGCACGAAGATCACCAGCAATTTTTTCGAGCTCCATCGCTGCCAGAAGCTCATAAATAGCTTCAGCACCGATCAATGCCGTAAACTGGTCTTCACCAAATTCGTCAACTGCAATCATATATTCTTCTTCGGAAAGAAGCTGATGCATCTTCAACGACGTTAAGCCCGGTTCAGTAATGATATAATTTTCAAAATAAAGAACACGTTCAATGTCCTTCAATGTCATATCAAGAAGCGTACCGATACGGCTTGGCAAAGATTTCAAAAACCAGATATGAGCAACAGGAGCTGCAAGCTCAATATGGCCCATACGCTCACGCCGCACGCGTGAAAGAGTGACTTCCACACCGCATTTTTCACAAATAATGCCCTTGTATTTCATACGCTTATATTTGCCGCAAAGACATTCATAGTCCTTGATCGGGCCAAAAATACGCGCGCAGAAAAGACCATCACGTTCAGGCTTGAACGTACGGTAGTTGATGGTCTCCGGCTTTTTGATTTCGCCGTAAGACCAGGACAGAATCTTCTCAGGGCTCGCGATCGAAATACGAATAGAGTCAAACGTCTGCGCTGGCGCCTGAGGATTGAAAAGATTCATGACCTCTTGGTTCATGCCGTTCTCCTTCAAGGGTTCTCTTGAACCCGTTGCGATAAGCCTGTTTTCCACGTTTGGAAAAACCATGGCTATCTCAATAGAAATCCATTTTTTTCGGCTTTTAACGGCCGATAAAGGCGCGCTTATTAAAAAGCGCGCCTTCTCAAGATTTACTCGGCTGCATCCGGCAGCGACTGCTGCGCCAGCAATTCACGGGTGTCATCAAGCTCGACATTGAGGCCCAACGAGCGCATTTCCTTGACCAACACATTGAAGCTTTCAGGGATACCGGCTTCAAATGTATCATCGCCACGAACAATGGCTTCATAGACCTTGGTACGGCCTGCAACGTCATCCGACTTGACCGTCAGCATTTCCTGCAAGGTGTAAGCGGCGCCATAAGCTTCCAGAGCCCAGACTTCCATTTCACCGAAACGCTGACCACCGAACTGCGCTTTACCACCAAGCGGCTGCTGGGTAACAAGCGAGTAAGGTCCGATCGAACGGGCGTGGATCTTGTCATCAACCAAGTGATGCAGTTTGAGCATATAAATATACCCAACCGTCACCTGACGATCGAAAGGCTCACCCGTACGGCCATCATATAACGTCACCTGACCCGATGTATTCATGCCAGCTTCCTTCAACATAACGTTGATATCTGCTTCATGAGCACCATCGAAAACCGGCGTTGCGATAGAAACACCGCGCTTCATCTGGCTCGCCAGACGAACGACACTCTCATCGTCATAGTTGCGTACCGGCTCATTGCGATCATTGTCAGGAATGACATCCTCAATACGCTGACGCAAAGGCTTGATATCGCCTGACTTCTGATAAGCCTCTAGCAACTCGCCGATCTGCTTGCCCATCCCCGAACACGCCCAACCAAGGTGCGTTTCCAGAATCTGACCAACATTCATACGGCTCGGCACACCAAGCGGGTTCAACACGATATCGGCATGGGTCCCGTCTTCAAGGAATGGCATATCTTCTGCAGGCAGAATACGCGATACAACACCCTTGTTTCCGTGACGACCGGCCATCTTATCGCCCGGCTGGATTTTGCGCTTCACAGCAACAAAAACCTTCACCATTTTCATGACCCCTGGGGGCATCTCGTCACCGCGCTGGACTTTTTCAACCTTGTCCATAAAGCGACGCTGCAATGCATCCTTGGATTCGTCATACTGCTTGCGCAGAGCCTCGATTTCGCCCTGAAGTTTTTCATCTTCAACAGCAAACTGCCACCACTGCGAGCGCGGATACTCACCCATAACGGCTTCATCAAGGCTGGTGCCCTTCTTGAACCCTTTAGGGCCTTCAATAGCAGTTTTGCCATTGAGCATATCGACGAGACGAGAATAGACGTTACGGTCGAGAATTGACTGTTCGTCATCACGGTCTTTGGCCAAACGTTCAATTTCTTCACGTTCAATAGCCATAGCACGTTCGTCTTTTTCCACACCATGGCGGTTAAAGACACGAACTTCAACAACCGTACCGAAAGTCCCTGGAGGCATACGCATGGAGGTGTCACGCACATCCGAAGCCTTTTCACCAAAGATGGCACGCAGAAGCTTTTCTTCCGGCGTCATCGGGCTTTCGCCCTTTGGTGTGATCTTACCGACCAGAATGTCGCCCGGCTGAACTTCCGCACCGATATAGACAATACCGGCTTCATCGAGATTCTTCAGTGCTTCTTCAGAAACATTGGGAATATCGCGCGTAATTTCTTCCGGTCCAAGCTTGGTATCGCGAGCTGCAACTTCAAACTCTTCGATATGGATCGAGGTGAAAACGTCATCCGAAACAATCTTTTCAGAAAGCAGGATAGAGTCTTCGTAGTTGTAGCCATTCCAAGGCATAAACGCGACAAGCACGTTACGGCCAAGTGCCAGATCACCGAGATCGGTCGAAGGACCATCAGCAATGATATCGCCTTTTTCGATGCGGTCACCGACGCGAACCAATGGACGCTGGTTGATGCAGGTCGACTGGTTGGAACGCTGGAATTTCTGCAGACGATAAATATCGACGCCCGACTTGGACGGATCGAGATCTTCCGTTGCACGAATAACAATACGTGTCGCATCGACCTGATCGACGATACCACCACGTTTCGCACCAATCGCAGCACCAGAATCGCGGGCAACAATCGGCTCCATACCGGTTCCAACAAACGGCGCTTCTGCACGTACCAACGGCACGGCCTGACGCTGCATGTTCGAACCCATCAACGCACGGTTGGCGTCATCGTTTTCAAGGAATGGAATAAGAGCTGCTGCAACCGAAACAAGCTGTTTCGGCGAAACGTCCATCAAATCCACATGATCACGCGGAGCCATCAAAACTTCACCGGCATGACGGCAAACCACGAACTCTTCCGTGAATTGACCTTCAGCATCAAGCGACGAATTGGCCTGCGCTACGTAGTGCTTTGATTCTTCCATAGCTGACAGATAAACAACCTTGGTCGTCACCTTGCCATCAATGATTTTACGATACGGGCTTTCAATGAAACCGTATTTGTTCACACGCGCAAATGTCGCCAACGAGTTGATCAGACCGATATTCGGGCCTTCCGGCGTTTCAATCGGGCAGATACGACCGTAATGGGTTGGATGCACGTCACGGACTTCAAAGCCAGCACGCTCACGGGTAAGACCACCAGGGCCAAGTGCCGAAAGACGGCGCTTATGGGTGATCTCCGAAAGCGGATTGGTCTGATCCATAAACTGCGAAAGCTGCGAAGAACCGAAGAACTCGCGAACGGCAGCAGCGGCTGGTTTTGCATTAATCAAATCCTGCGGCATGACCGTGTCGATTTCAATGGAAGACATCCGTTCCTTGATGGCACGCTCCATACGAAGCAGACCAACACGGTATTGATTTTCCATCAATTCACCGACCGAGCGAACGCGACGATTGCCGAGATTGTCGATATCGTCAATCTCGCCGCGACCATCACGCAGCTCTACGAGCATTTTGACAACAGCCAAGATATCTTCTTTGCGCAGAATACGAACCGTATCCGGGCAATCGAGATCCATACGCATATTCATCTTCACACGGCCGACAGCCGAAAGATCATAGCGCTCAGGATCGAAGAACAACGAGTTGAACATTGCTTCCGCAGTGTCCATTGTGGGAGGTTCCCCCGGACGCATCACGCGGTAAATATCGAACAATGCATCCTGACGACTTTGATTCTTGTCAGCCGCCAAAGTATTGCGGATATAAGCACCGATATTGACGTGATCGATATCAAGAACATTGATTTCGTCCACACCCGTATCCAGCAAGACTTTCAACGTCTTTTCATCAATCTCATCACCGGCTTCGAGATAAATCTCACCCGTTTGATAGTTGACGATATCTTCAGCCAAATAGGAACCAAACAAATCATCTTCCGATGCCTTGATGGCCTTCAGGCCTTTCTCGGTCAAAAGCTTGGCTGCCCTTGCGGTCAACTTCTTGCCAGCCTCGGCAACAACTTCACCACTATCCGCATCAATCAGGTCAGAAACAAGTTTCATACCCTTGAAGCGATCAGCCGAATAAGGAATACGCCATCCGTCTTTCGCGCGCTCAAAAGTAACCGTGTTATAGAATGTCGACAGAATGTCCTGCCCATCCATGCCTAAAGCCATAAGGAGGCTTGTGGCGGGAATTTTACGACGACGGTCGATACGTGCGTAGACAACGTCTTTGGCATCGAATTCAATATCAAGCCAAGAGCCGCGATAAGGAATGACACGGGCCGCAAACAAAAGCTTGCCTGACGAATGCGACTTCCCTTTATCGTGATCGAAGAAAACGCCCGGCGAACGGTGCATCTGCGAAACAATAACACGTTCTGTACCGTTAACAATAAAGGTGCCGTTATCCGTCATCAAAGGCATATCGCCCATATAGACGTCTTGCTCCTTGATGTCTTTGATATCCTTCGAACCTGTATCTTCGTCAATATCGAACACGATCAAACGTAGCGTCACCTTGAGAGGTGCTGCGTAAGTTAGATCGCGCTGCCGGCATTCTTCCACATCAAATTTTGGAAGGTCGAATTCATAACGAACGAATTCGAGCATTGAAGCGCCCGAAAAATCCGTAATCGGAAACACCGATTTGAACACTGCCTGCAAGCCTTCATCGGCACGCCCGCCTTTAGGTTCATCAACCATAAGGAACTGGTCATATGATGCTTTTTGAACCTCAATAAGGTTCGGCATCTCCGCCACTTCGGGAATCTTGCCAAAAAACTTGCGTACGCGCTTGCGACCGTTGAATGATAGGGTCTGAGCCATCGTCGCTCCTTGATCTTTGCTCATCAGGGTGGACTAGACCCCGAAAGCTTTACATCATCAGCCTGCTTATGCAGACCAGTTTATTTGGATCGCAATTGATCCATTTTTACCTGTTTCGCGTCATTCTAACCAAGAAAACCTTGCGGGTTTCCGAATGACACTCTGTTTTTGCGCACTACCTGATCGAAAATGTCTTGCGACGTTTTCGGGTATGCCTATTTTATTGCATTGCCTTATCCAAAAAACCGAGCGACTTCTTGGGGAATGCGATGACACCCCCATGCAACCGGAGCGCCCTATTTTCTCAAAGCCTGACGATCAACCATCCATTCGTCGATACTATTGCCTGGTCCTTGAACGGTTTAAACCCGTTTCCTGACAGCCACCGAACTGTCAGGAAAAGGGTTCAATCCAAATGATTTCCACCCGATAAAAGGGAGGAAACCGGTGGGCTGGAAAAACCCACCGGAAAAATAAGCTTACTTAAGCTCAACCTTGGCGCCAGCTGCTTCGAGCTGTGCTTTGAGCTTTTCAGCTTCGTCCTTGCCAACGCCTTCTTTAACAGGCTTCGGTGCACCTTCAACCAAATCCTTGGCTTCTTTAAGGCCGAGACCTGTGATGCCACGAACTTCTTTAATGACGTTGATTTTCTGTGCGCCACCATCGACGAGAACAACATCAAATTCGGTCTTTTCTTCAGCTGCAGGAGCAGCAGCGCCACCAGCAGCAGCAACAGCTACAGGAGCAGCAGCAGAAACGCCCCACTTTTCTTCGAGCATCTTTGAAAGCTCAGCAGCTTCCAAAACTGTCAGGTTGGAAAGGTCTTCTACGATCTTAGCTAGATCAGCCATTTTATAATTCCTTCAATCAAAAGGTTTGAACATTTGTTTAACAGTTAACCGACCACCAAGAAATACATAAATGTAAACCTTGAAAGCCAGCCTGCGAAACAGCCTTAAGCCGCTTCGCCCTTCTGGGCATATGCACCAACAACGCGCGCCACCTGACCTGCAGGTGCCTGAACAACCATGGCGATACGGGTAGCAGGGGTAGAAATCATACCCACAAGCTTTGCACGCAACTCGTTCAACGAAGGCAGAGAAGCCAAAGACTTCACCGCATCAGCATCCAAGCTGGTTGCACCCATAGAACCGCCAAGAATGACAAGCTTGTCATTGGTCTTGGAAAAATCGACAGCAACTTTCGGTGCCGTCATAGGATCAGAAGAATAAGCAATCAAAGTCTGTCCGGTGAACAGACTTGCCATTGATTCTGATTCCGTGCCCTGAAGAGCGATTTTGGCAAGGCGGTTTTTTGCGACTTTAACGGTACCGCCAGCTTCGCCCATTTTTGAACGAAGATCGTTCATCTGCGAAACTGTCAGACCGGAATAATGTGCCACAACGACAGAACCGGACTCTTTAAAAGCCCCATTGAGCCATGTGACAAATTCGCGTTTTTCCGCTCTATCCACTGTCTCTCTCCATTTAACAAGCCCGTAAAAACGGAACCTGTCGGGTTGCCTTTGATGACAAGAAACCATTTCTTGTCATCGACGAGGATCCTGCCCCCTTCTTCACGCATTCACGATCAAAGGCAACGCTGGTTCAAACCCTTTGTCTTGCAACATTCAGGTCATTACCACAGTCTCATGCAGGTTTTCATCTGATTAAGACACCGAAGTGTCACCCACAATCTCGGACAGGACATTCCGAAATTTCTTTCGGTATGACCCGGGCCTTTAAGGAGCCCGGATAGTTGAAACCGGAAAACCGGTTTATTTCTTATTGCGCAGGACGAACCGTTGCTGGATCAACCTTAACGCCGACGCCCATCGTTGAAGAAACAGCGACACGCTTAACGTATTCACCCTTAGCGCCCTGTGGCTTTGCCTTGATAACCGCATCAGCAAAAGCCATAATATTTTCGGCCAACTGCTGCGCACCAAAAGAAGCCTTGCCGATACCGGCATGGATAATACCAGCCTTCTCAACACGGAACTCAACAGCACCGCCCTTAGAAGCCTTAACAGCCGCAGCAACATCAGGCGTCACTGTACCGACTTTAGGGTTTGGCATCAAACTACGCGGGCCAAGAACCTTACCAAGACGACCAACCAATGGCATCATGTCCGGAGTAGCAATACAACGATCAAAATCGATCGTGCCACCATTGACGATCTCAAACAAATCTTCCGCACCGACAATATCTGCACCAGCGGCTTTCGCCTCTTCTGCCTTATCACCACGAGCAAAAACAGCAACACGGACATTACGACCGGTGCCGTTAGGCAGATTGACAACGCCGCGAACCATCTGGTCAGCATGACGTGGATCAACACCCAGATTCATCGAAACTTCGATAGTTTCATCAAATTTCGCGACAGCGCGCTCTTTGACCATGTTCACTGCATCGTTCAACGCATAGAGCTTGTCAACATCAACGCCTTCACGGATTTTTTTCAATCTTTTTGCAACTTTTGCCATGTTCTCAGCCCACCACTTCCAGGCCCATAGAACGGGCAGAACCTTCAACCATACGCATAGCAGCCTCAATGTCATTTGCATTAAGGTCTTTCATTTTTGCTTCTGCGATCGAACGTACCTTGTCACGCGAAATCGTGCCGGCAGAAATCTTACCTGGCTCCTTAGAACCGGACTTCAAGTTGGCTTCCTTCTTCAAGAAGAACGATACCGGCGGCGTCTTCATCGAAAACGTAAAAGATTTATCCTGATAGTAAGTAATGACAACCGGAATCGGCGCACCCTTTTCCATCTCCTGCGAAGCGGCATTAAACGCCTTACAGAATTCCATAATGTTGATACCACGCTGACCAAGAGCAGGACCGATTGGAGGAGACGGGTTAGCCGCCCCTGCCGGTACCTGCAGCTTCAGCTGGCCTGCAATTTTTTTAGCCATAACAATCTGCCTTTAAACTATGCCGTAAACGGCGCTTCATAAAAACCGGAAAACCGGCCCGCAGTCGGGTGGTGCGGAAACACATAGCCGGCAAAAGCCACCATTACCTTCCACCCATTTATTCGGAGCGAACCCCGAAAGAGATCAGAGCTTTTCAACCTGACCGAATTCCAAATCTACAGGCGTAGCACGACCAAAAATCGAAACCTCGACCTTCAAGCGCGAACGCTCTTCTTCAACTTCCTGAACAACACCATTAAACGATGCAAACGGCCCATCAGCGACACGAACCTGCTCGCCGATTTCGAATGAAATCGAAGACTTAGGACGTTCAACACCTTCCTGAACCTGCATCAGGATCTGCTCTGCCTCACGATCCGAAATCGGAACAGGCTTCGAATCAGAACCAAGAAAACCGGTAACCTTCGGTGTATTCTTAATCAAATGATACGCATCATCCGTCAAATTCGCACGAACGAGAACATAACCTGGAAAGAACTTGCGCTCGGAATCCACCTTACGGCCACGACGAACCTCGACAACCTTTTCAGTTGGAACCAGAATACGCTCAAACAGATGGTCAAGCCCTTTCTGCTTCGCTTCCTTATCGATAGCTTCCGCAACCTTCTTTTCAAAGTTCGAGTAAGCCTGAACAATATACCAACGTGCAGCCACGGTTATTTTCCCTTAAGCTATCAACTAAAAAGACGCTTCAGGAGATCAATGCTCTCCCAAACGCCAAAATTCATAATCTGATCGGCAATAAAAAAGAAGGCAGCAGCAAAAGCCGCCATTAGAAGAACCATAATCGTCGAAACAGTGGTTTCGCGACGAGTCGGCCATGTTACCTTTGCAGTTTCTGCACGAACCTGCTTCAAAAAGGTAATCGGATTGGTCTTGGAAGCCATCTTTTGCCTTACATTAAATTCTTAAACAACTGCACGAATCATACAGCCAACATCAAACACGATAAAACCGCGGAAAGCCTCATAACAGCCTTACGCGATCTCTTCAACATCATTAATTAAACCTTTAGGCAGAAAAACGCAAGCCCTCGTCCAAAAAAACAAAAAAGGCGGTTATTAACCGCCTTCTTTATATTTGATGCAAAGCATACAAAGGAGTGGCAGGGGCAGCAAGGCTTGAACTCGCGACCTGCGGTTTTGGAGACCGCCGCTCTACCAACTGAGCTATACCCCTATCCTCGAAAGATGAAGCGACTGAAGAACAGCCGCAACACCATTACTCGATGATTTTAGAAACGATACCGGCACCGACGGTGCGGCCACCTTCACGGATAGCGAAGCGAAGCTTCTCTTCCATCGCAATCGGAACGATTAAGGCAACATCAACAGTGATATTATCACCTGGCATCACCATCTCTGTACCTTCTGGCAGCGTTACAATACCCGTAACGTCTGTTGTACGGAAGTAAAACTGCGGACGGTAGTTTGTGAAGAATGGTGTATGACGACCACCCTCGTCCTTGGTCAGAATATAAGCTTCTGCCTTGAACTTGGTGTGCGGTGTCACTGAACCCGGCTTAGCCAAAACCTGACCACGTTCAATACCTTCACGGTCAATACCACGAAGAAGCGCACCGATGTTGTCGCCTGCCTGACCCTGATCAAGAAGCTTACGGAACATTTCAACGCCGGTTACTGTCGTCTTCGATGTCGGACGAATGCCGATGATTTCGATTTCTTCACCAACCTTGACAATACCGCGCTCTACACGACCCGTCACAACCGTACCACGGCCGGAGATCGAGAAAACATCTTCAATCGGCATCAAGAAAGGCTGATCAACAGGACGCTCTGGCGTTGGAATGTAAGCATCAACTTCGCTCATCAGAAGACGAACTGCATCTTCACCAATTGTCTTGTTGCTATCTTCAAGTGCTGCCAAAGCAGAACCCTTGACGATCGGAATTTCGTCGCCCGGGAAATCATACTTCGAAAGAAGCTCACGAACTTCCAGTTCAACCAGTTCCAAAAGCTCTTCATCATCAACCTGATCGACCTTGTTCAGGAAAACAACGATCGCAGGAACACCAACCTGACGGGCAAGCAGAATGTGCTCACGTGTCTGAGGCATCGGGCCATCAGCTGCCGAAACAACAAGAATTGCACCATCCATCTGGGCAGCACCGGTGATCATGTTCTTAACATAGTCGGCGTGTCCAGGGCAATCAACGTGTGCATAGTGACGGTTTTCCGTCTCATACTCAACGTGGGCTGTCGAAATCGTGATACCGCGTGCGCGCTCTTCAGGTGCCGCGTCAATCTGATCGTAAGCCTTGAATTCACCAAAATACTTCGTAATCGCTGCTGTCAACGATGTCTTGCCATGGTCAACGTGACCAATCGTGCCGATGTTTACATGCGGCTTCGTACGTTCAAATTTGCTCTTTGCCATCGCCGTCGATCTCTCGTCTTGTTAGCACCCGCAAAATCGGGCTTCAGAACTGAATGTAACCGGTCCGATTTCTCAGCCCGGCCCTATACCCAAAAAGACGGAAAATCCGTCCGGTTCAAGATGAAACATTGTTTCATCCAAATTATGCCCGACCGCCAACGATCGTCTGGAGCGGGTAGCGGGAATCGAACCCGCATATTCAGCTTGGAAGGCTGCTGCTCTACCATTGAGCTATACCCGCGCATTGACTCCGGCTCCGGCAATGGTGGAGGGGGTTGGATTCGAACCAACGTAGCATACGCAACGGATTTACAGTCCGTCCCCTTTAACCACTCGGGCACCCCTCCATATATTGCCAGCGGAGTTGCGCGATAAGGCATATGCAGGCAGAACAACTTCATAACAAACTTGTTCTGCCTGCGGGGGGCGTTATGACGATTAGCGTTGCCGCTGTCAACAGGTTAAATCAGGTTCTGTTGAATTTCATAACAATAATTTTCACGCCGTAGCGTTTTTTTCTACCGTTTGGCCTATACGTTGCGCTATAGGAAGGCATGAAAGAAAAAACGCCAAAAGATTCTCATTATGCCCGTCTACGCCGCCAACATCGCGATGCGCAGCCCGGCAGACCTTTTAAACCGCAACGCCCAAAGACAGATGCCGCACCTGTGGAACAGGGACAGCTGAGACTTTACGGTATCCACACCGTATCAGCGGCGTTGAAGAACCCTAAGCGCAAACTCTTACGCCTGCTTGCAACGCAAAATGCATTGGCAAGGCTCGAGATTGACGAATCAAGCTTACCCTTCCCTGTCGAAATGGTTTATCCCAAGGCACTTGATGCATTGGTTGGCAGCGATGCAGTTCATCAGGGAGTGGTACTCGAGACCGAGCCGCTGAAAACGCGCCGTTTGTCAGAATTGTCGAATACCGATCTTGTGATCATTCTGGATCAGGTAACCGACCCGCATAATGTTGGTGCGATTATGCGTTCGGCAGTCGCTTTCAATGCTGGTGCGGTCATCACGACAAACCGGCACTCGGCGCAGGAAAGCGGTGTCCTTGCAAAATCCGCTTCCGGCGCACTTGAGTTGATTGACCATATCACTGTGCGTAACCTTGCCGATGCCATCGGTGAATTACATGATGCCGGCTTTGTCACCTTCGGCCTTGATTCCGAGGGACCTCTGGCTCTTGAACCGACACTGAGCGGGCGACATGTCGCGTTGGTGCTTGGAGCCGAAGGAAAAGGCCTGCGTCAAAAAACACGAGAGACGGTTTCAGCACTGGCACGGTTGGATATGCCCGGTGAAATCAAATCGCTCAATGTGTCAAATGCGGCTGCAATTGCTTTGTACGCAGCCAATCGATATTTACATCCATAATCAATATTCATATTGGCGGCGGCGGTCGAATAAACCGGCGAGGAAGAATCCTGCCGCCAATCCACCAATATGGGCTTCCCAAGCGATACCCGGCTCGCCATCCGCGCCACTTACGGATCCAAGACCTGTAAAAACATTGATAAGCAGCCATGTACCGATGAAGACCAATACGCTCTTTGATGCTAAAGAGCGGGGGATCGATAGGATAGGCCCCGCGAATTCCGGCTTACTGTCGCGACCAAGTGTTTCCACCCGGCGGAACCCGTATCGAGCGGCAGCACCCATCATCCCGGAGATAGCACCGGATGCCCCGACAAGTGGAGTGTAACTTGCTGAATACAGATAACCATGCGCAAAAGCAGCGGCGATGGCACAAACACACCAAAATATCAAAAAGCGAATATTTCCGATCCTGTTGGCGAGTGGAGATCCGAAAATCACAAGCCAAAGCATGTTCACCACGACATGCATAATGCTTCCGTGCATAAACGAATAGCTGACAGGTGTGTACCAGACTTGCATCGTTACGTGACGGAAAAATTGCGGAATGAACGCACAATAGGCAATGTATTTTTCATAAAGCGCTTGTGAAAACAGATATTCCGGCACGAAAAACGCACCCAAGCAAACGCCGACGATGAGGATAATCACCGGTGGGATATTCAATATTGGTGGCTTTGTTACATCCGGATGGACTTGCTGATTTTCATGCATGAAAAGGCGCTTCTTACGATGGGCTTTCTGATTTAATCCAACGCGGGACAATGCGGACATAGAACATCTGCGCGATTAATTCGACACAAGTTTGTGTCAAAATAACAGCTGTCGCTAATCCTGCCTCATTGGCTCCGACAAAAAGAAGCATAACCGGAAGGATAACCAAAGAATTCCGGGTAGAAAGACTGAAGATAACGGCAATTTTCTGCTCGCGCTTTAAACGGAAAAGCTTGGCTGTAAAAAGACCAAGGAAAGGAGCAAGACACGCATAGGCGATGTATAACGATGCCACATATAGAAGCTGAATATGAATGACAGGACTGCCGCGATCATAAGCCAAGCTCTGTAAATCTTCTTCAGTGAGGTATTTTTCACCCGATTGCCATGGCTCATTTAATTGGTTTTGCTGAGCGAAATCATAAAAATAGTGATGGATGCCGAGTTCTGATAGAATTTCAGAAAATGCATAAGCCATAACGACCATCAAGGTAAATGCGGTTATTGGCACGACGCTATTTTTGAAAAATTGGGTTGCTCGCCTGATTCTTTTTCGGCGTTTTGATAGTCCCTGTAGCGACCAGGCAAGAAGCAGCGGTAGGACTATGATAGACACAAACTCAACAACGAAATTGGATAGCTTTGCGTAACCGCCGCCAGGCGAATGACCACCCGAAATGCTTGTTGCGAATAAAATGAAGAAAAGACAATATTGGCAAATAAGCAAAAGCGGCAACGCTGCGGTCAAACGTGCCGCATCCCCTTTTGCCATTTTGCAAAAACTGACGACGTAATCCACACAAGGTGACAAAAGCACAAATACTGCGGGAATGATGAACATGAGATAGGAGACTTCAGAAATATCCGCGATCGTCCATATCCAGATCTTCATACAAATCCATGCAAGTATCATGACCAAAACGGGAACGAAGAGAAAATTCCCCACAAGTAGCGCAGAGATAAAATTTCCACTTTTAAGTCCATTGACTACTGAGTCTATCGGCACTTGTAGAAATGTGACAAACAATAGTAACGGCAGGATAAGCTTGATTGCCACGCTTCCAGTTTCGGCCATAGGCATTAAGCATGCGAGCAGAATACCGGCAAAAATACCGATCATATAAAAACGAATTTGATAAAAGTCTAAAAAATCAGGCCAATCTGTCGTCAGTTTGTTCAATGCGTAATCACGATCTTCAAGTTTTGCGCGCCCGCCTGCTGTACCATACCATAAAGCGTTTTGGCATTTGCAGTATTCAATCTCACACAACCGTGGCTCGCTGGACTGCCGAGACGCCCCGTGGCGTTCGTCCCATGAATAGCATAGCCTTGGTTGTAAAAGATAGCGTAAGGCATAGGCGCATTATCATATTTGCGGCTGTACCACATTTTATGCATACGCTGCGGACGATAGATTCCGCTCGGAGTGGTATATCCCTTTCGGCCGGTTGAAACCTTCCAGTTATAGACAATCTGACCGTTTTTCTTCACCGTCATCATTTGCTTTTGCACATTTACAACGGCTACAATATCCGCGGCTGATGCCGAAACCATGTAAGAAAAAAATCCAATAAACAGAACAACAAAAACTCTCAGTATTTTCGATAACATTTGTCTCTTCTCCCCTTACTCATCAATCGCTGATGAGCAAAAGTTAAAGTAAAGCGAGAATACGGAAAGGAAATAAAAACCTTAAAGAATGGTTAATTTTCAAAGATGGCACCACTAATCACTCTATTGAAGCATTCGAGTATTACACACCGTTGCAAAGGTCTTTAATATTTCGGCATAGATTTCATCTGATCCAGCACCTGCTGAAAAGCGCGCGCATCAAGAAAACCATCAACATAATTTCCACGTCCTACCAGTTTGAATGCAAATCCCGTTTGTGCATATTGGCGGAACTCGTCTTCAGGTATGAACAATCTTCCCTTTTCCGACATTGTACATCCGATAGTGCAAACGACGTTTAACTTCTCGCGGGCAACATAGCGATAATTGCGCTTTTGCGACCACGCCAGGCTCAAATCCAGATCATTCGAATTCGTGGACGTCGCTATGGTATCAATCGTATAACCTTGATTGCTGATCCATTTGGCCTGCATTTCCAACTGAATAAGCGGGTTATTGGTAAAATAAAAACTTTTAGAACTGATCTCAGTGACCCGCGTATAATAATCATGTGTTGTCGATGGCTGCGTCGTCCATTGACACCCGACCAGTAACAGGGGGAGCGCAATCGCACCTATTTTACTCAATAACCAACGTGATAGCAGCATATCCAAGCCTTCGCTATATTCAATGGTTTCAAAGCTACAGACACAGCCTTACCCCAAGCTTATGCTGCTTGCGAACCTCCTAAAGCTTGCGACTGCAAGCTCTGTGATCTCACGCCATGGAAGCCCCTATTGCATGCAATGTAAATCATGCAGTAGACGCTTTCGCGGTGTGATAAATATATCTCACAGAGACAAGACTATAGTTGTCTTGCTTTAAAACGCTTGCATTAAAATACACGCTGTGACAGGAGAACCGCAATTGAAACAAGGAACAGGGGTAAAGACTATGAACCATCTTTCTTTTTACCCTTCGCGGGTTTGCCAATAATTTCCAGGCTTCCTGAACAAGGCGCTTGAAATAAACCGCGCTTTTGTTCCCTGTTATCAGGATTTTCTATGTCTATTTCAGTTATACTTACTGCATCACAGCCAGCTGTGAAGTGTCGGGCTATTCTTCGTCAACATTTCGATGAGAAATGTTGGGTTGACGGTCAGGCGCTCTATCAACTCGATCAACTCGCGCAATCTCAAGTGATAACTTCTATCTCGGCATTTCCAGATCTGCATGTCGGCAAATATGGCCCTGTCGGGATTGCGTTCAACGCACGCCATCCGCTTCCGCGTGTCATCGGCAACGACATCGGATGCGGCATGTCGTTTTTTGCATTGGATTTAAAAGCCCAACGTATCAAATTAGATAAAACGGCGGAAAAACTACGTCAACTTGAAACCTTTGAAGCAATGGATACGTCAAAACGCTTAGAAGAAATCGGCCTGACTTCTGATCTGTTTTCCGCATCACTCGGTTCCATCGGAGGTGGCAACCATTTTTGCGAATTACAGATTATCGAAGAAACTATCACGCATTCTTCGCTTGAACCTGGTTTGGTCTATCTTCTCGTTCATTCCGGTTCCCGTGGATACGGCCAGATGATTATCGATTCTTTTGAGAACCAATTCGGCAAGGATCCATTTTCGATTGATGCCGCAAATACCTATCAGCAATCCCACGACAAGGCTGTAGCTTGGGCAAGCTTGAACCGGCGCATGGTGGCAGAACGTGTGGCGGAACTTTTGAAAGCTGATGTAAAACCAATATGCGACGTCCCACACAACATTATCGAACAAACAAAACAAGGTTGGCTGCATCGCAAGGGCGCCGCAAGGGCAACCGGTTCGTTATTGCCGATTGCGGGATCCCGTGACAGCCTGAGCTACATTGTAGCGCCGGGTGCGCATGTCGCATCTTCCCATTTTTCTGTTTCACACGGCGCCGGCAGAAAATACGATCGCCAATCCATGACGGGACGAGGCGTCGATGGGGATAAATCACGGCATACTATGTCGCGCAATCCTTGGGGTGGGCGAATTATCTGCGAAGATAAGCGCCTCCTCAATGAGGAAAAAGGTGCGGCCTATAAAGATATTGAAATGGTAATAGAACAATTGAGACAGCGGCAACTTGTTGTTCCAATCGCAGCAATGCGCCCCTTGGTAACATTTAAAAGAGCCAAGCTGGATAATTATGATGGTGTAAAAACATTGAGAGGGAGAAACAAATGAACCGTCAAGAATGCCATCTCTTCCTCACCGTCGGAAGTGGCCCTGTTGAATGCCGCATCGCACTTGGCAAGCTTGTTGATATGATAAAAGAAGAAGCGAAAGCCAGTCTGATTGCATGTTCGATCCATAATGCAGATAAAATCGACAATTATGGTCCACCTTCGGCAATCATGACGCTGGAAGGTGAAAATGCTTTTGCTTTTGCGCATCAATATACGGGTACAATCCGCTTCACCTTTGCAAGTCCAGTGCGACCAAACCACAAACGCAAAAACTGGTATGTCGGCGTTAATCTGGTAGAAAACAGCGCTGAAGATCACCTGATCAGCATCGCACCATCAGAAATACGTATCGATACGATGCGTGCTGGTGGTCCTGGGGGCCAACATCAAAACACGACGGATAGCGCTGTCCGAATTACACATCTACCCACCGGTATCAGGGTTATATCGCGCGATGAACGTTCTCAACATCGAAACAAAGCCAAAGCGATGCAAAAATTGCAGCTTATGCTCGAACTGTTGCAAACCGGAAAAGCGGAAAAGCTAAAACAGGATATGGCACAACTGCATAGAACACTGGTACGGGGAAATGAAAAGCGGCATATTCGTTAAGCTTGTGCGCGGGGGAAGCTCATTGAAGCTCCTCCGCTACATCACAGCATAGCGATTATTGCGGGGCTGGAACCTTTGATGTCTGCTTGCAGTCTTTCAACCAAACATCATAAATCGGATGTTCAACAGCGTTAAGTCCCGGACTATCCGCAAACATCCATCCGGTAAAAATACGTTGGATTTTTTTATCCAAAGTAATTTCATTCACCTCGACGAAACCATCCGTGCGGGTCGCCTCGTCAGCTGAACTGGTATAACAAACACGCGGTGTCACTTGCAACGCGCCAAATTGATAAGTTTCGCCGATATAAACGTCAAAACTTGTTATCCGTCCTGTGATCTTGTCGAGCCCCGAAAAAACGGCAACAGGATTACTGACACGTGACGTTTCTTGAGCCATCGACGCAGCTATCGGCATCGAAAAACCGACAAATGCACATAAAGCGACCAAAGACTTGAAATTTGACGGTTTTAGAAATTGCATAGCACCATATCAATGACTTTAATTCAGATAAAACCGCTTAATCGCTAATTATGGCAAGACCACGAACATCGTCAGTCTTGGCCGAAAAACTACTTCTCGGGCGTCCACGCATCATAGTCACCTGTTACACGCGGGCGTTCGCCATGACGAGCGATAGACCCCTTAGGTGTATAGGCTTCTGCTGTGCCGGTCATATTCGGCAAGTGGGATTTTTCCCATTCACGCGGTTGATAGTTTTCTTGCGTTGGCGGAGTATCTGTTCTGTGATGCATCCAACCATGCCAACCAGCAGGAATTGTCGATGCTTCCGAATAGTTTTTGTAGATGACCCAGCGACGAGGATAACCATCCTTGTGTCGGCTGCCTTCATAATAAATATTGCCGAATTGGTCTTCACCAATACGCTTGCCTTTGCGCCATGTGAAAAAACGCGTATTGATGGTATTACCATTCCACCAAGTGAAGGTTTGCTTCAGAAAACCAGCCATATCCGTTTCTGCTCCTCTAATCAGCCCTTAAGCCGCAAGCGATCAAAAAATATGCTTTGTTATGGCGCTGCAACGCCATAAAGGCAAGCAATTAATTGTTTGCATCAAAACAGCGTTTTTTCCAAAACAACATCATCTGGCGCAGTATGCTCCGGTATTTTGGAAAGCTGTTTATAGCCTTGCATTGCGTAAAACTGCCGCGCCCGCTCGTTTTTTTGATGCACATTCACGCGAATTTTGCGTGCAGCAGGAAATGCCTCTTCAATCTCAATCAACAAACGCTGGCCTATCCCCTGACGTTGGCTTTCCGGTTTCACATAGAGTTGAAACAATACTGCAATCTCGGAATCACCTTTCACAGCTCCCTGTACGGCATAAGCGACACCATGGAGGGTCTCACCATCATCAGCCACAACATATTCCGATGATGGACGACTCAGATATTTTTTGAGAAGCTCCGGCGCGTGGAACTGCGCCGTCATTTTTTCTACTTCTTCACGACCAATGAGATCGTCGTAGGTTGCGTGCCACGTTTCGACAAGAAGGTCATGTATGGCATTAATATCATCTTTGGATGCGGTACGGATCCACATGATTATTATTCTATCCCGAGTTTAGCCTTTACCAAATCATTGACAACCTGCGGATTGGCTTTACCGCCGGTCGCCTTCATAACCTGCCCCACGAACCAACCGGCTAAAGTTGGCTTTTCTTGGGCCTGTTGAACTTTTTCTGGATTGGCTGCGATGACTTCGTCAACAGCTTTTTCAATCGCTCCGGTGTCGGTAACCTGTTTCATACCGCGCTCTTCCACGACTTTTGCCGGATCACCACCCTCATTCCAGATAATTTCGAAAAGGTCCTTGGCAATTTTACCTGAAATCGTACCTTCCTTGATGAGGTCGATGATACCGCCCAGCTGTTCAGCCGATACGGGCGTATCAACGATGTCCAAACCAGCCTTATTCAATGCACCCAAAAGATCATTTATGATCCAGTTTGCGGCCAGTTTACCGTCACGGCCTTTTGCAACATGCTCGAAATAGTCGGCGATAGCCTTTTCCGTGACCAAGATGGATGCGTCATAAACCGTCAGTCCCATCTGGGAGACAAACCGCTCTTTGATATCGTCTGGAAGCTCTGGAAGATCGGCCGCCAAGGCATCAACGAATTGCTGATCGAATTCTAATGGCAGCAAATCCGGGTCGGGAAAATAACGATAATCGTGCGCTTCTTCTTTTGAGCGCATGGAACGGGTTTCCCCTTTCGCAGCATCAAAGAGTCGCGTTTCCTGATCAATTGTTCCACCATCTTCGAGAACTGCAATCTGGCGACGGGCCTCATATTCAATCGCCTGTCCGACAAAGCGAATCGAATTGACATTCTTGATCTCGCAACGTGTACCAAAGCCTTCACCTGGACGGCGAACCGAAACATTGACGTCGGCGCGCATCGAACCTTCATCCATGTTACCATCGCAGGTACCAAGATACCGAACAATCGTCCGCAATTTTGTCAGATATGCCTTAGCCTCATCGGAAGAACGCAGATCAGGCTTGGAAACAATTTCCATCAACGCAACACCCGAGCGATTAAGATCGACAAAAGACATTGTTGGATGTTGATCGTGCATCGACTTACCAGCATCCTGCTCCAGATGCAGACGCTCGATGCCGATCTCGATATCTTCAAACTGGCCCTTATTATCGGGGCCAACAGAAATGATGATCTTGCCCTCACCTACAATTGGCTGTTTAAACTGCGATATCTGATATCCTTGTGGCAAATCAGGATAGAAATAGTTTTTACGATCAAAAACCGATTTCAAATTGATCTGGGCTTTCAGCCCTAGTCCGGTCTTCACCGCCTGACGCACACATTCCATGTTAATGACTGGCAACATACCCGGCATAGCTGCATCAACAAGCGATACATTATTATTCGGCGCCGCACCAAATTTTGTAGATGCGCCCGAGAACAATTTCGAATTGGATGTAACCTGCGCGTGTACTTCCAAACCGATTATCACTTCCCAATCGCCTGTGGCACCGGAAATAAAACGTCTTGCTTCTGCAGTTCGGGTATCAACGATTGTCATTGCCAATCCATTATAAAATTTCGAGATGTCTTTATTGGCTAGTCCAAACAAGCCTCAAGTGCAAGAGCAGAGTGAACCATCCAACAAAAAAGGCCCGGTTAAACCGGGCCTTTTTCATGAAACATGAAAGATCAATCTTTCTTTGCGGCTTTTTTGGTAGGAGCCTTTTTCGGCGCTGCTTTTTCATCGCCTTCAGCCTTATCTTCCGCTTTTTTCTTTGGCGCAGCCTTTTTCTTCGGTGCAGCGTCTTCTTCGTCTTCCTTCATCAGCTCTTCAGCTGTCACCTTTTTATCGGTAACCTTGACCTGTCCGAGAAGATGATCAACAACCTTTTCTTCAAAAATAGGTGCACGAAGATTGGCAACTGCATCCGGTGTACGGCGGAAGAATTCCATGATCTCTTTTTCCTGACCGGGATACTGGCGTACCTGATCAAAAACAGCGCGCTGCAACTCATCTTCCGTGACTTCTACACCGGCCTTTTCACCGATTTCCGAAAGAACGAGCCCAAGACGTACACGGCGTTCAGCCAATTTACGATATTCTTCACGGGCTGCCTCTTCAGTCGTATCTTCATCTTCGAATGTACGACCGGCCTGTTGCAATTCGCTATTGATTTGAGCCCAAATATTATTGAACTCAACCTCAACCAGACGTTCAGGTGTTTCAAAGCTGTAATCACCATCAAGAGCGTCAAGAATTTGACGCTTTACTTTCTGGCGCGTAACCGAACCATACTGACCTTCAATCTGCTCACGAACGACTTCGCGCAGGCGTTCCAATGATTCCAGACCAAGCTTTTTGGCAGCTTCATCATCAACCTTCAAAGCATCAGGCTTAGAGACTTCCTTGACCGTTATGTCAAACGTCGCATCTTTTCCAGCCAGATGTTCAGCACCGTAATTGTCGGGGAATTTAACCGTGATGGTTGTCGTATCGCCAGCCTTGACGCCGACAAGCTGCTCTTCAAAGCCCGGAATGAACTGCTTCGAACCAATGACCAACTGCGCATCATTGTCAGCGCCGCCGTCAAAAGGTGTCCCATCAAGCTTGCCAAGATAATCAATCGTTACACGATCACCATCTTCAGCTTTACCCTTCTTTTCCGAATATGTACGCGTTGAAGCCAGAATACGCTCGACCTGCTCGTCAACATCCTTCTCAGGAACATCAACAACTTCGCGTGTCACTGCAATGCCGGAAACGTCTTTCAACTCGATCTTCGGCAAAACTTCATACTTCAATGTGAAAACGAAATCAGCCTTGCCATCAAGCACTTTTTCGGCTTCTTTTTCGTCTTCGCTCATGTCGATCTGAGGCTGTGTTGCAGAACGCTCGTTACGCTCAGCCAAAATGGAACGCGGAGATTCATTCAAAATCTCATTGACAACTTCCGCCATAAAGGACTTGCCATACATCTTGCGCAAATGACCTGCAGGCACCTTACCGGGACGAAAGCCATTCAGTTTGACCTTGTCCTTTGCGTCGTCAAGACGTTCATTCAATTTAGCTTCCAGATCTTTAGCGGGGATCACTATCTTGATCTCGCGCTTCAGTCCCTCATTAAGCGTCTCGGTAACCTGCATCGAACAACCTTCATTTCTCTAAGGAAAAGGGCTACGCCTCCTCCGGTAACAATTCTGTTCTGACACGTCGCGTCAGATACACATGAAGCGGACTTCCGCTTGAAGCGAAACCCCGCAGAAATCCGTTTTGCATCCAAGGCAATTGCTGTGGTGCGGATGGAGGGACTCGAACCCCCACGGTCTCCCGCCAGAACCTAAATCTGGTGCGTCTACCAATTTCGCCACATCCGCTTGTAGCCTGTCAGACAGGACTGCAATAAACCTTACGCAAGCGGCGTCTCTATATCACCCAATTTCTATCAATCAAAGGAAAAAAGCCAAACTTTATTGTTTTTAGCATTTCTTTTTATTTTTACGCGCCCGATAGGGCATGAACAAAGGATGCTTGGATCGCTTCATGTTTTTACGAATGCTGATCAAGACATCTTTGTTAACATGGCCATCAGTCAACCTTATGCAGGACTCAAGTCTAGCGTGAACCGCCGCGCCCGCGCTTTTTCCAAGCTTTCAATGGCATAATGTCGGGTTCCCCTCCCCCTGCTTCATACCAGGAATCGACAGCCCATTTTTGTTTTTGTCTGTCAACTATAACCGCGGTCCAATGTGGATACCGACCATCAATGAAAAAACCTCTCGAATCGCGTCGTGATACGTCGTGATATCTCAACAGGCCGTTTGCTTTGAGATAATGGAGAAATGCATCTGTGTTCGTTGATTCGTCAATACAATCCATTTGCCCTTTACGATTAGGACGACCAAACGCCATTTTCGGTTCGTCGCGAACACCTATCACTTGCGTTGAACGCTCTTCAAAAATCGCGACGGACTTTCTTATTGCCTTTCTCTCACCTGCAGCATCAGCGGTGGTCGAAAACAATCGGCGGATCTTCGCCTGATCTGCCGCTGTCAGCGTCACCATCGTGCGGTAGTGGCAATCATAACCGTGACAGACACGAAAACGTGGCTGTACATTTTGTGCGTGTGAGGCGCATATTAGAGCAAATATTGCCAATGTTGAAACTGACAATTTTGGAAAGAATGATTTTGACCACATGGTTTGTTTCCAACCGTATCCTGCCAATCGGCATCCAAGGACGTTTTTATTTTTCGCGCATGAGATTATATGGCGAAATGGGTCTGCGGCAATAATCATGTAGATGATCACGGGGGCATAGGCTAAGAATGGGATCAATCTTCATTCTTAATATCGGTAAAAAGAAAATTCATGTCCAAATTGTCCAACCAACCTATCCATATCATCGGCGGCGGTCTTGCAGGTAGCGAGGCCGCTTGGCAAATTGCTGAATCCGGTATTCCAGTTATTTTGCATGAGATGAGGCCGGTGAGGCCTACAGATGCTCATAAAACCGATCATCTGGCAGAGTTGGTCTGTTCCAATTCTTTACGCTCCGACGACGCATCGACTAATGCTGTTGGACTATTGCATGCAGAAATGCGTCTTGCCGGTTCACTCATTATGAAAGCAGCCGATGCCCATCAAGTGCCCGCGGGAAGCGCTCTTGCCGTCGACCGAGATGGATTTGCGCAAGCCGTAACGCATAGATTGGAAAACCACCCGCTTATTTCAATAGAGCGTGGCGAATTGCAAGATCTTCCGCCCGAAGAGTGGGGTAGCGTCATTGTTGCAACCGGCCCACTTACATCTCCAAGCCTTGCCACCGCCATACAGCAAGCGAGCGGCACCGATGCGCTGTCATTCTTTGATGCCATCGCCCCTATCATCCACACCGACAGTATCAATATGGATATTTGCTGGCACCAGTCGCGCTATGACAAGGTTGGCCCAGGTGGAACGGGCAAGGACTACATCAATTGCCCGCTCAATAAAGAGCAATATGAAGCTTTCATTCAGGCACTTATCGATGGTGAAAAGACTGAGTTTCGCGAATTTGAAAGCACACCGTATTTCGACGGCTGTTTACCGATAGAAGTCATGGCCGAACGCGGTGTCGAAACCTTGCGGCACGGCCCGATGAAGCCAATGGGGCTTACCAATGCGCATCAGCCCGACATCAAGGCCTATGGTGTTGTACAGTTGCGGCAGGATAATGCCCTTGGCACGCTTTACAACATGGTCGGCTTTCAAACAAAGCTGAAATATGGCGAGCAAACCCGCATATTCCGAATGATACCCGGATTGGAAAATGCGGAATTTGCGCGACTTGGCGGTCTTCACCGCAATACCTATCTCAATTCTCCTGTCGTGCTTGATGCAACACTGCGATTGAAAAATTTACCGCGTTTACGTTTTGCCGGCCAGATTACAGGTTGCGAAGGCTATGTCGAATCGGCTGCCATCGGCCTGCTTGCCGGGCTTTTTGCATCTTCTGAACACAGAGGAACGGAACCGCGCATCCCACCGCTGACGACCGCTTTTGGCGCCCTGCTCAACCACATAACCGGTGGACATCTCATGGCTGAAGAGACGGGAAAGCGGTCTTTTCAACCGATGAATATTAATTTCGGTCTTTTCCCGCCCATCGAAGTGGCAAAACCAGAAGGTAAGCGTCTGCGAGGCAAGGAAAAGACAAATGCAAAAAAACAGGCAATGACCGCCCGGGCATTGGTGCACTTCCAAAACTGGCTGAAAGAGGAAAAATAAGATGACAAACGCCCCTATCGTCGTTTTCGACCTTGATGGAACCCTTGTTGATTCGGCACCTGACCTACTGGATAGTTTGAATTATTGCCTGACCGAAGAAGGGCTTACAGCATATGATCCTCAGGATATACGCCGCCTCGTTGGAATGGGCGGTCGCATCATGATCGAGCGGGCCTTGTTATTCCAAAACGTTGAGCCGGAAAACCAGCTTATCGATAAATTGCTTGCTGATTTTCTACGACATTACGAAATGAATATGCCGGGAAAAACGCGTTTTTTCGCCGGTGTCGATACGTGCCTCGATGCACTTGCCCATGCTGGCTATAAGCTTGCCGTATGCACAAACAAATATGAAAATCTGGCCCGTCATCTTTTGAACGGTTTGGAAGAATCTTATCGCTTCAGTGCCATCACGGGCGGAGATACATTCGCTTATCGCAAGCCTGATTCAAGACATATTCTATCCACGATAGAGCTTGCGTGTGGAGATCTTGCAAGAGCCGTCATGGTAGGTGATAGCCGCGCAGATATTCTGGCAGCACAAGGTGCGGATATCCCCGTCATTGCTGTCGATTTCGGCTATACCGATCAACCGGTACAAACATTCAATCCGACGAAAGTTATCAGCCATTACAGTGCATTAACACCTGAACTGGTCGCGGAATGTCTTTCATGATTAAAAATCATTGAACTCAAGATTTGCGTATGAAGGGGGAGGATAAAATTGGACGTCATTCTTAAGCTATCAGACAGACAACCGCTATTTGAAGGGACAACACGGGCAGTCTTTCCCCATCCTGAAAATCCTGATCTTCTCATAAAGATTCCCAAGGCAGCATGGCAAGAAAAAATATCGCATTATTCCCGCTTTCGCCAATGGCGAAAGTCGCTCAATATCAATACAAACAACACCAAAGAGATTGCCGAATATATTCGTCATTTTCCCCATACGAGTACACGTGAAAAGCACCTCGTGCAAATTACCGGCTTGATAGCCACAGACATTGGATGGGGATTGGTCGTTAAGGCAGAGAGAGATCAACATGGCGGTTACGCCAAACCTATCGGCGCTTATCACAGCGAAATGCCTTTGTACAAAACTCAGATCATTGAGTTCATTGAATGGGCGCGGGATACAAACTTCATCTATCACGACCTTAAATTCGACAATATTCTGCTGACTTGGCGCGATGGTGAAGCAGAACTCGTATTAATCGACGGCATCGGCGAAAGTGGTGTGTTCCAAAAACGCAAATGGTTTTCCAAGCATAATCATTCTCGCAATATTAAAGAATTGGACGAATTCCTCGACGCTTTAAAACCACTGCTAGGGGTAAAATAAGGATAATAAAAAGCCCGGCACAAACCGGGCTTTTCTTTGAGTTGAGCTCAAATATTATTTGCTGTTTACAGCTTCCTTCAGGCCTTTACCAGCCGAGAATTTCGGTACATTACGTGCCGGAATATTGATTTCAGCGCCGGTTGAAGGATTGCGGCCTTTTGTAGCTGCACGATGAGAAACTTCGAAAGAACCGAAGCCTGGAAGGCGAACGTCGCCGCCGTCTTTCAAAGCGTCTGTTACAGAAGCGATGAACGCATCAACAGCAGCGGCTGCCTGTGTCTTGGAGATGCCAGCTTTTTCGGCTACGGAGCCGACCAATTCGTTCTTGTTCATTGGATATTTCCTTTCTCTGTGTTACCGGACAACACAACTTAACCGGTTGGTTGCGAGTTTATTGAAAAGTGTGGCAAACAGAAGCCATAAAATACTTAAAAAGGCCGGTTTTTCGGGGAAAAACATAGTTATTCACGGGAAATTCAACTTTTTTTTGTAACTGCTACAAACGAAAATGAAAAAAGGCAGCTTTTGCTGCCTTTTTTCTATCAATTGTGGCTGGAAACCCAGTGAATCAGTGAGCGATAGACGCAAGCCCATCATCGTCGGACGTTGCGGTTTTTCCAACAGGTGTCACTGGCTCAACCCATTCGATCGCCTCTGGACGACGGACAAGTGCATGTTCGAGAACCTCACTTGCATGGCTAACCGGAATGATTTCCATATTGTTTTTTACATTGTCAGGAATATCAACCAAGTCCTTGGCGTTTTCTTCTGGTATCAGCACCTTTTTTATCCCACCACGAAGCGCTGCAAGAAGCTTTTCCTTCAGGCCTCCAATCGGCAATACGCGACCGCGCAAGGTAATCTCGCCTGTCATGGCGATGTCCTTATGAACGGGAATGCCTGTCAGCACCGAGACAATAGCCGTAACCATCGCGATACCGGCAGATGGTCCGTCTTTTGGTGTCGCGCCTTCAGGAACGTGAACGTGGATATCACGCTTTTCGAACAATGGAGGCTCGATGCCAAAATCGACTGCACGCGAACGGACGTAGGATGCCGCTGCAGAGATAGACTCTTTCATCACATCGCGGAGATTACCTGTCACGGTCATTTTGCCTTTACCCGGCATGACAAGACCTTCAATGGTCAACAGCTCGCCGCCAACTTCTGTCCAAGCCAGACCGGTAACGACACCAACCTGATCTTCGCCTTCAACCTGACCATACCGATAGCGCTTCACACCAAGGAAATCATCAATGTTGTTTTCATCGACTTTGACGGTTTTTTTACCGGTTTTAATAATTTCCGTCACAGCTTTACGCGCAAGCTTCATCAACTCACGTTCAAGACTACGCACACCGGCCTCGCGTGTATAATATTGTATAATCGAACGGATAGCACCATCGGAGACAGTGAACTCCTTCTTCGCCAAAGAATGCTCTTTCAAGGCCTTTGGCAATAGATGACGTTTTACGATCTCCATCTTTTCATCTTCTGTGTAACCAGCGATACGGATGATTTCCATACGATCCATCAAAGGACCGGGAATATTCAAAGTATTGGCTGTGGTCACGAACATGACATCTGAAAGATCATATTCGACTTCCAGATAGTGATCCATAAACGTGCTGTTCTGTTCCGGATCAAGCACCTCTAGCAATGCAGAAGACGGATCACCGCGGAAATCCTGCCCCATCTTGTCAATCTCATCGAGAAGGAAAAGAGGGTTGTTTTTCTTGGCTTTCTTCATCGACTGAACGATCTTGCCCGGCATGGAACCAATATAGGTACGACGATGACCACGGATCTCGGCCTCATCGCGCACACCACCAAGTGACATACGGACATATTCGCGACCGGTTGCCTTGGCGATAGAGCGCGCCAACGATGTTTTACCAACACCGGGAGGGCCAACGAGGCAGATAATCGGGCCTTTTATCTTGGAGGCGCGGCTTTGCACAGCAAGGTATTCAACGATGCGTTCCTTGACTTTATCCAAGCCAAAATGTTCGTCATCCATAACCTTTTCGGCAAATCCCAGATCATTCTTGATCTTGGATTTTTTGCCCCAAGGAATCGACAACAACCAATCAAGATAATTGCGTACTACCGTCGCTTCAGCTGACATAGGCGACATGTTGCGCAACTTCTTCATCTCGGCGTCAGCTTTTTCACGAGCTTCCTTCGAGAGCTTAGTCTTTTTGATACGCTCTTCCAATTCGGACAACTCGTCACGACCATCTTCGCCATCGCCCAATTCTTTCTGGATGGCCTTCATCTGCTCGTTGAGATAGTATTCGCGCTGGGTTTTCTCCATCTGACGCTTCACGCGTGAGCGGATACGCTTTTCGACCTGCAAGACCGAAATTTCGCCTTCCATGAAAGACAGCGCTTTTTCCAAACGCTCCCGAACTGAAAGCAGACCCAACATTTCCTGCTTTTCAGAGAGTTTGATTGCTAAATGCGAAGCAACAGTATCGGCAAGTTTTGACGGCTCGTCGATCTGACTGACGGCACCGACAACTTCCGGAGAAATCTTTTTGTTCAGTTTTACATAATTTTCAAAGTCAGCAATAACCGAACGCGACAAGGCTTCCACTTCAACCTTATCGTCCTCTGGTTCATCAAGAGCTGCAGCATAAGCCTGATGATATTCGTCATTATCAGTGAACTTGCTGATTTTGGCGCGTTTTGCGCCCTCGACGAGAACCTTGACGGTACCGTCTGGCAGTTTCAACAATTGCAGCACATTGGCGAGGGTTCCAATGTCATAAATATCTTCTGACTTTGGATCATCCTCTGAAGCATTTTTCTGGGTAGCCAGCAAAATCTGCTTATCCTGGCCCATTGCTTCTTCAAGCGCGCGAATAGACTTTTCGCGGCCAACAAACAAGGGCACAATCATATGCGGGAAGACAACAATATCGCGAAGGGGCAAAACGGCATAAAGCCCGTTAGAGTCGCCCACTGTCTTCTCTAAACCATATTGCATAGTATTTCCTTTCTGGAGCCTGAGGCTCGTTTGCCACGCTGGCCATCCCTTGTGAAAGCGAATGGTCGCGCACAGAAGGATTAAGTGGTTACACCGGGCAAATAAATCAAGAGCTTGTATGACCACTTCCCGCGAAAGCGGAAGAGACGGCCCCGAAAGGCCGCCTGCTAAGCTTCATCAAGCAGAAGCGTTTTCTTTTTCGCTGTCACGCTCGGAATAAATATACAGTGGACGCGCTTTGCCTTCAACAACATCGGCTGAAATCACCACTTCCTGCACGCCCTCAAGCGTCGGAAGTTCAAACATGGTGTCCAAAAGGATCTTCTCCATAATCGAACGAAGACCGCGCGCACCAGTTTTGCGCTCAATCGCCTTATTAGCGATAGCGCGCAACGCATCTTCATGGAAGGTCAATTCAACGTTTTCCATCTCGAACAGTCGCTGATATTGTTTGACCAATGCATTTTTCGGCTGAGACAGGATCTGCACCAAAGCATCAACATCAAGGTCTTCCAAAGTAGCGATGACGGGCAAACGACCGACGAACTCCGGAATCAAACCAAACTTCAAAAGATCTTCTGGTTCCAAATCGTGGAATATCTCACCAACACGACGGTCATCGACAGCCTTAACGGTTGCACCGAAGCCGATTGATGTTTTTTCACCGCGTGCAGAAATAATACGTTCCAAGCCCGCAAATGCGCCACCACAGATAAACAGAATATTTGTCGTATCAACCTGCAGGAATTCTTGCTGCGGATGTTTACGCCCGCCCTGAGGCGGCACCGATGCAACAGTACCTTCCATGATTTTCAACAAAGCCTGCTGAACACCTTCACCGGAAACATCACGGGTGATGGATGGATTATCAGACTTGCGTGAGATTTTATCAACCTCATCGATATAGACGATGCCGCGCTGCGCACGTTCAACGTTATAATCTGCCGATTGCAGAAGTTTAAGAATGATATTTTCTACATCTTCACCAACATAGCCGGCTTCAGTCAACGTCGTGGCGTCTGCCATTGTAAAAGGAACATCGATGATCCGCGCCAAGGTTTGCGCCAAATAGGTTTTTCCGCAACCGGTCGGCCCTACAAGAAGGATGTTAGACTTTGACAGCTCGATGTCATTGCTCTTGGACTGATGAGCCAATCGCTTGTAATGGTTATGAACTGCAACCGATAAGACACGCTTGGCATGAGACTGACCGATGACATAATCGTCAAGAACAGCCATAATCTCCTGTGGAGTCGGCACGCCGTCACGGGCTTTGACACCGGATGATTTATTTTCTTCGCGAATGATATCCATACATAGCTCGACACATTCATCACAGATGAACACGGTCGGCCCAGCGATAAGCTTGCGCACTTCATGCTGGCTTTTGCCACAGAATGAGCAATAAAGCGTATTCTTAGAATCGCCCCCGCTATTTCCAATTTTGCTCATTTCAATTTCCTTTCGCCCGAATGCACGGAATATCTTGCCCCTTCAGTCAGGTTTTTCAAGCCCCTTGCCTCAGGAAACATACATAAAAGCCAAGCGGCAACACGTTTTTCAGCCACTTTTCTCACATGCAATATGCATATATTCGTTTATAAACTTCTATACAGAGAAAAAACGGCCATTTTCAGGACGGCTAAAAACCGCTTGCAACAGCCGCATTCCTCAAGGTTACATCAATCTTTCTTATCTTCTTCCGCTTCGGCACGATATTGCACAACATCGTCAATCAAACCGAACGCTTTTGATTCTTCAGCTGTCATGAAATGATCGCGATCAAGTGTGTTTTCGATCGTCTCATATTCCTGACCGGTATGCTGCACGTAAATCTCGTTCAACCGACGCTTCATCTTGATGATGTCCTGCGCATGTCTTTCGATATCGGACGCCTGCCCTTGGAAGCCGCCAGAAGGCTGATGCACCATGATGCGCGCATTCGGCAAAGCAAAACGGTGGCCTTTGGCACCGGCTGTCAAAAGAAGAGACCCCATGGATGCTGCCTGCCCCATGCAAAGCGTTGAAACGGCCGGACGAATGAATTGCATCGTATCGTAGATCGCCATTCCCGATGTGACAACGCCACCGGGTGAATTGATATAGAGACTAATTTCCTTTTTGGGATTTTCGGCTTCAAGAAACAACAATTGCGCGCAAACCAGCATCGCCATATTGTCTTCAACAGGGCCGTTTATGAAGATAATTCTTTCCTTGAGAAGGCGGGAAAAAATATCATAAGCCCGCTCACCGCGATTGGTCTGTTCAACAACCATCGGAACAAGACTTAGGGCCGTTTGGATCGGATCACTCATTTTGCACTTCCATTGTTATACGAATCGCCGTTTCCGGCCTCAAGGCAAACCTATCAATAGAATATCAACAATTGCTTTCGCAACCCACATTCAATTTATCGGTATTGGTGTAGCTGAAAATATCAATCAAGTAGTTTTCTTCCACAAAAGAAATAGGTGCCCCGTCGGCTAGCGTCAAGACAGCACAATGACGGAGTATGACATCACCATTGTCGCGTATTTCATTCAGATTATGCCAAAACAGGGTCGATCTCAGCGAGACACGCTTGAAAGCAAGCGCCGCACACACCAATCCAAACGGCTTATCCGTCTCCGAAAGCTGCTCATTCATGTCTGATGACAGAATCGAAGGAAAATACCAGTTATGCGCTAGGGAAAGCGTCGTTTCACTGTCTTTGATCGCGACATGACGGTATTTTGCCACAGCGTTTTGTGCTCGCCCCCGATAGCTCGAAAAGACTTCGGGAATGGGTCTATCAAGCTGATTGAGCCTTGAGATGGTCAGGGTCCTTCCCTCGCATAGCTTTTGAAGCGCAAGCGTTGCGCTGTCGTGGCGACGCAAAAAACAATCAAGCCGCATGAGAGAGGAATGCAAATCTTGATGTTTATTCCCCACTAAGCCTGCTCCATGAACCCCGGAATGCGTTTCACCGCCCAATCAAAAAAACTGCCTTGCTGCGGTGGCAGGGTTGTTTTAGCCTTTTTGTGAATATGGAACCCGATAAAACGCGGATCATTCAGGGGCTCGAGGCCATATGCCGGATCGAATATGCGTTCTGCGTCCCGTCCTGTCCAATAGTAGAAGCTTTCTTTTTCTTTGGCCTGATTGAAGAAACCATAGCGTTTGGCCAATCGCGATATACCGTCATTGCCGAAAACCGTGATCCCAAGGCGTCCGGGTAAAACCGGTATTTTTTTCATTCGCAGACGAAGCGGCAACCAAACGCGGCGCCGGAACCCCAGCCAATTGGGCACCATTTCACCCCCTGAAAGATAAGCCTCGAATTCAGCAATTATCGGGTTATCCGGCGGCAAATAAAGGGCTGAGACCCCTACTCGTTCTACGTTTTCGCGTGCGAGCCAAACATCCCCCTCCTGCGGATGAAACTGTTTGACCAGATAAACATCAGTGTCAAGCCAAACGCCCGCCTGATGCTTCATCAGCATAACGCGAAAAAAATCGGAAAACTGGACTATTGTCCGGTTAGGTTTGTAATCTGGAAATTTCGGGTCGAGCCGATAGAGCGTCGAAAGAGGCATGATCGGTTCCGCCTCTACGAGTTCCACGCCTTCGGGTACATTTACAATAGGCCCATGGCTATAAAGCTTAACCCGCTGCCCTGTTTGCACCATGGAGGAAAGACACAGCCAATCAATTGGACGCAATCGGTCACCATACCAGAATGTGCATATATCCATTATTCCCGCGTCCTAAAAATATTCCAGACTAACCCTAAATAGCTGTTCTACATCGCGCACTGTATCAGCCAAAGCAAAAATCACAACCCGATCTCCCGACATGATGCGCGTATCCGCCAAAGGACGCATAATGATTTTGTTGCGGTAAATTGCGCCGATGCGTAATCCCTCTGGCAGTTTAAGCTCTGACAAGGGCTTACCAACGAGCGGTGAGGTCTGCATAGCCTCTGCTTCTATAATCTCGGCTTCACCGTTTGAAACCGAATAAACCGAGCGTATGCGGCCACGCCGCATCTGTTGCAAAACCTTCGATACCGTAACGCTGCGCGGATTGAGATGCGCATCAATACCAACAGCACGTGTAAATTCCTGATAGGCGGTATTGTTGATCAATACCATATTGGCCTTACAGCCAAGCCTTTTTGCCATAATGGCACTTAGTACATTAACCTGATCCTGATTGGTCAGTGTCACAATCAAATCTGCCTGATCTACACCGGCTTCCTGTAAAATAGCAGAGTCCAAAGCACTGCCGTTGAGCACGGTTGTGCGGTCGAGTTGGTCGGTTATGGCCAAAGCGCGATCCCTGTCCGCCTCGATGATCCGCAGCCGCGTTTTATGATGGCGCTTTTCCATCGCCTTTGCCACGTAAAGGCCGATATGCCCACCGCCGGCAATGATAATCCGGTTGGCTTCCTGTTCTTCATGACCAAATAAACCAAGGGCACGACGCACCTGACCGCGGGCCGCGATAAGATAAGCTATATCTCCGACCTGCAACTCGGTGTCTGCATGGGCAATGAACAGTTTGCTGCCACGTTTTACAGCTGTGACGGTCGTTTGAAGATCGGGAAAGAGATCGCTCAACTGCCTAAGCGGCGTATCAATGACCGGGCAATCTTCCATACATTCAAGCGCAAGTGCAACGATATCATCATCGCCGAAATAAAGAACATCGAGGGCACCTGGTAGCGCTATACGCCGCAACACCATTTCACCAACTTCGACTTCGGGCGAAATGACCACATCAATGGGCAGGCTCTCCCGCGCAAACAGATTTTGATAGCGCGGATCGAGGTAGGATTGGTCGCGTATACGCGCAATTTTTGTCGGCACGTTAAACAGCGAATGTGCAACCTGGCAAGCAACCATATTGACTTCATCAAACAATGTTACGGCAACCAGCATATCTGCCTCGTCGGCGCCTGCCGCCCGCAAAATATCCGGTTGCGAACCATGACCGACAAGCCCGCGCACGTCCAACGTATCACGAACCTTCTCAATCAGCTTCGGTTCAATATCGATCACCGTTACATCATGCTGTTCGCTTGCAAGGCGTTCTGCAATTCCGTAGCCAACCTGACCGGCGCCGCAGATAATGACACGCATAACTCAAGATACTCCAAGCGACTTCAATTTTCTATGGAGCGCCGAACGTTCCATGCCGACAAATTCCGCCGTGCGCGAGATGTTACCTCCAAAACGGTTTATCTGCGCAATCAGATATTCTTTTTCGAAGAGTTCTCGCGCCTCGCGTAACGGTAGAGCCATGATGTGCTGATCAGAATCCGTCGGCGCACGTGGCAGCGTATCACCAACTTCGGCCGGTAATAATTCGGCGGTAATCGGCCCGTCACCATCTTCACCGCGCGCAAGAATGAGCAATCTTTCAACATTGTTGCGCAGTTGGCGCACGTTACCCGGCCAGCTATGCGCTTGCAAAACCGCCATGGCATCATCCCCGATCTCGCGCGGCTTGATACCTGCCTGTTGTGCTATCTGCTGGACGAAAAATCTGATCAGTTCCGGTATATCCTCGCGGTGGCTGGACAATGGGGGTACGGAAATCGGTACCACTGCCAAGCGATGGAACAGATCTTCACGGAAGCGACCTTCCGCAATCAAACCTTCAAGATTTTGCGCTGTCGAGGAGATCACGCGGACGTCCACCTTGACGCGCTTGCTGCCCCCTACACGCTCAAATGTTTGGTCGGTCAACACACGCAAAATCTTATTTTGCGTTTCGCGCGGCATATCGGCAACTTCATCAAGATAGAGGATACCGCCATGCGCTTCTTCAAGGGCACCAACTTTGCGCTCACCACCATCCATCTCTGTGCCAAACAGCTCTATCTCCATGCGTTCCGGCGTAATTGCTGCGGCATTGATCGTCACAAAGGGGCCGTTTGCGCGCGCCGACAAAGCGTGAATGGCCCGCGCTGTCATTTCTTTGCCCGAGCCAGACGGGCCGGTGATCATAATTCGGCTATTGGTAGGGGCAACCTTTTCGATGGTTTGCCGCAGATGATTCATGACCAGAGATTTGCCCAGCAATTCGGGGGTGTCACTCGAGCGTTTGCGCAGTTCGGACACTTCGCGCTTCAGTTTGGAATTTTCCAATGCCCGTTCGGCAACCAAAATCAGACGATCGGCTTTGAAAGGTTTTTCAATAAAATCATAAGCGCCGCGTTTAATCGCTGATACGGCGGTTTCGATATTGCCATGACCGGAGATCATCACAACCGGCAAACCAGGATAACGGCTTTTGATCTCATCCAAAAGCGCCAGACCATCCAGGCGACTACCCTGCAACCATATATCAAGAAAAATCAGCCTGGGAACACGATTGCCTATCTGCGCCAAAGCTTCGTCGGAATTTGCAGCAAGGCGCGTCTCATGCCCCTCATCATCCAAAATTCCGCCCACCAGTTCGCGTATATCCGCTTCATCATCGACGATTAAAATATCCGAAGCCATTTTATTCACCCGTCCTGTTTTCGCCAGCTACCTTAACAGCATCTGAACCATTAACCCCGACCGCTGGGAAAACCATGCGGATCATCGCACCCCGGCCGCCATAATAGCTTTCCGGCGCATCATGCAATTCCATATGCCCGCCATGGTCTTCAACGATCTTTTTTACAATCGCCAAGCCCAAACCGGTACCTTTCTCACGAGTCGTCATATAAGGTTCAAGCAATTTTTGTCGCTGTTCCTTAGGCAACCCTTTTCCATTATCGATAATATCAGCAATAATGTTCTCACCCTCACGATAGGCGTGAACAAGAATATGGCCTGCAAGCTTTTCCTCGGCAGACACTGCATCGATCGCCTCGCTGGCATTCTTGATAACATTGCCGAATGCCTGCCCAATAAGCCGGCTATCGAACTCGCCCATAAGTGCTTCATCACCGAGGTCACGCTCGAACTTTATATCATGGCGCGAGACCTCAACCAAAAAACAGGCTTCGCGCAGCGGTTCGCGCATATCCAATTTCCGCATTTCTGGTTTTGGCATACGTGCAAAAGACGAGAATTCATCCACCATACGTCCGATATCACCTACTTGTCGGATAATCGTATCAGTGCATTGATCGAAAACTTCACGATCTTCAACAATTACCTTGCCATAACGGCGACGTATCCGTTCAGCGGAAAGCTGGATTGGCGTCAGCGGATTTTTGATCTCATGCGCAATCCTTCTAGCCACATCAGCCCAGGCGGAAGACCGCTGCGCCTCGACAAGGTCGGTGATATCATCAATAGTCAAAACCCATGATTGCCCCTGACCGTCATCTTCTTCCATGGTGATCTGCACGTTATAAACGCGTGTTCGGCCATCATGCGAAAAGGTGACTTGCTCACGATGATTCCTGCGCCCTGTCGATTTTGCAATCTCAAAAACCTGCCCTATGTCGGAACTCAGCGACAACAGACTTTTACCAACGACCTCTTCCGCATCGATACCAAACATTGTTTCGACCGAACGGTTGATAACCGTGACATCGCCATTTTCATCAATACCGGCAACCCCTGCCGTAACACCCGCCAGTACGGCTTCGGAAAAACGACGCCGTTCATCAATCTGATCGCGCACGGCAATGAGCTCGTTGCGCTGGCTTTTCAGCTCGCTCACCATATAGTTGAATGTTTTTGAAAGTTGGCCAACATCACCATCCTTGGCGCGAACCGGCACGATGACATCCATATTGCCGGAAGCCACGTCATCCGCCGCACCGATCAAAAGCCTGATGGGGCGGACAAGACGATCTGCCACGGCTATCCCAGTCCATATTGCAGATAAAAGCAGACTGAGGAAAAGGCAGAGATAAAGAACAGCAAAGGCGATCTGGGTTGGCACACGATTTTCGTTGAGATCACGATAGCGCGCCGTATTGGCCTCGGTTAATCGCAAAGCAGATAGAACACGCTGATCAACATCGCGTACAAGATAAAGAAATGTATTGGGAATATCATTCAACTTCAGAATTATTCCGAAATAGTCATGTTGTCCCGGTTGGAACGTAAAAGGACTACCGGATGTCGCCTGCACAATGAGATTGGCTGGCGGGATCGGCAGCTTATCCTCACCTCCAAGATTGCTCGAAAGGAAAATTGTGCCATTGGGGCTTAACAAGAAAGCACCGCGCAAATCGCGTCCGGCAGCGTGACGTGTTAATTGCAAGCGGTATTCCGTCGGATTGAGTGCGAGCAGCCGCCGGTTATCCAACGCCAATGCCATAGCATAGGATGAATTTTTCAGATTTTGCAATGTTTCGTCGGCATAACCATTGGCAAGATCAATGGAAGAGGCGACAATCTGCCTTGTCGTGGTATCAAACCATCGATCCAATCCCTGATTGAGCGTAACGCCGGCCACGATGGCAACCACCACTGCGGGCAAGGTCGCAACAATTGCAAAGAGCGAAATAATCCGCACATGCAGCCGCGATGCGGCTTTTCCTGCACGCCAGGCACGAATGATCGGCACCATTTCATAACATGTGACCGCTATCAGCCCCAAAACCCAAACACTGTTGACGCAGATGAGCACTAACGTCACAAACGTATTGGGAACAACCGGCGTAAAACCAAGCAAAATGGTAAACGAAATCAATGCCGTCAGCAGTGCCATGACAATGATGAGAATGCCAAACACCACGCGCATATTTCGTGTGGTTCCAGTCGACAGGAGTTTACGGGTTTGCTCGGCCACTTTTGTCTTTTTCACTCTGCAGGTTGAAGCTTTTGTTGTGATCATGCAACGCTTTGTGGCGAAAATGCAACAGAAACTGTAAACGCGCCGATTTCGCAGGCTTTTGCGGAAAAAAATGCACTTTTTGAGCGACAAACTCACTCGATCCAAGTTCAAAACAGCGAATCGTATGCGCACAAACGATGAAATGCCTCATATGTCGCATTCCCGCAGCTGTTATTTTCGTCCATATTTTGAATGGATAATGTGCGATTCTATACCATTTCTATGCGTGCAAATGCTCCATTTGCAGCATCTACAAACGTGCCATAATAAAACCTTCTAAAAAAGGTAAAGAAAAGACTTCACATTTTTCAGAATAGTTCTAAACTACGGACTTAAGAAATTGATTTAATAGAAAGGGACGGTTATGCGGCTTACCAAACAGACCAATTATGCCATTCGGATGTTGATGTATTGTGCAGCCAATTCTGGAGAACTAAGCCGCGTCCCTGAAATCGCTAAGGCGTATTCGGTATCAGAATTGTTTTTGTTTAAAATTCTTCATCCGCTGGTTGAAGCTGGCTTGATGCAGACAGTTCGTGGCCGCAACGGTGGTGTAAAACTCGCAAAACCGGCTGAAGACATCTCGGTCGCAGACGTTGTCAAGGTAACCGAAGACAATTTTGCAATGGCTGAGTGTTTTGAAAACGATGCCATTGAATGCCCTTTGGTCAATGCTTGCGGGCTTAATGCTACACTTGGAAAAGCATTGAGGGCATTTTTCGAGGTTCTTTCTGCAACATCGATTGCTGATTTACAGCGGCCGAATTTCCGTCGTCAATTGGGTATTGATGATGCTGAAGAAAGCTGCAAAATGGCAAGCTGATAAATCTTTTATCAGGAGATCCGATTATTTCCATTGCAGCAATCATATTGGCAGCCGGCCGCGGTGAACGTGTGGGGGCGCCGCAAAATGGCCCTAAACAGTATCGTCTTCTCGGAAATGCAGCTGTTCTCGCCCATACATTACGTAACTTCATCGATTGCGGGTTGTTTTCCAAGATCCTTGTTGTGATCCATCCAGATGATCATCATCTATGTGACCAAGCGCTTGGTGTGCTAAAGCAGCATGTCACCATCGTTGAAGGTGGCCCCACCCGACAAATATCCACTTTATTCGGGCTTCGTGCTTTGGCCGTTGATGGCCCTGATCACGTATTTATTCATGACGGCGCCCGCCCTTTTGTCAGCCTCGACTTGCTGCATCGAATAAAAGGCAACTTAACGCCTATAAGAGGCGTTTTGCCTGCCATTGCCGTTACAGATACACTGAAACGGTGTGATGCCGCAGGAACTGTGGTCGAAACTGTGGCGCGGAGTAATCTCTATGGCGCACAAACGCCGCAGGCTTTCCCCTTCTTGGCCATTCTGCAAGCCCACGAAAACGCGCATCAGCATGGATTTGCATCTTTTACCGATGATTCCGCACTCGCCGAATGGGCCGATATTCCCGTTCATATCGTTGAGGGTGATCCGGCAAACTTGAAGATCACCTGGCCCGATGACATCATAACCGCAACCGCCCGCATCACGAAAGAGACCGACATGGCTTCCAATACAGCTTGTGAATTTCCTGACATTCGAACAGGGAATGGATACGATGTCCATTCTTTTGAGCCGGGTGACCATGTCACACTTTGCGGTGTTGATATTGAATATGACAGGAAGCTGAACGGCCATTCCGATGCGGATGTAGCCTTGCATGCCTTGACCGATGCTTTGCTTGCCACCCGTGGTGCGGGTGACATTGGCACGCATTTCCCGCCTTCCGACCCGCAGTGGAAAGGTGCATCATCCGATATTTTTGTACGTCATGCCGTAAGCATTGTGCGTCAGGCTGGCGGTCGCATCATCAATGCCGACATCACTTTGATTGCAGAGGCACCGAAGATTGGTCCGCACCGTCAAGCTATGACCGAAAAATTGATGGAAATGTTGGGAGTTTCAGCTGATCGTATCTCTATTAAAGCGACTACCAATGAAAAAATGGGGTTTGTGGGGCGTAAAGAGGGTATAGCAGCAATTGCGACAGCCAATGTAGTCTATCCGGGTGAGGTTCCGCTATGACATTGATCAGTGCTCTGAAAGCAAAAAAGGTTTTAGAGTTTTGCAGACGCGAAAATCTGCGCTTAACGACCATTGAGTCGTGCACGGGCGGCCTCATTATTGCGAGCTTGACCGATATTGCCGGCTCGTCCGATGTGGTGGATTGCGGTTTCATTACCTATTCCAACGAAGCGAAAAGCCTTTTGGTTGGAGTGCCACCATCACTCATCGCAACCTATGGCGCGGTTTCTAAAGAAGTCGCTATCGCTATGGCAGAAGGCGGTCTTCGCCATTCATCGGCAGATATTGCTATATCCGTAACCGGTGTTGCAGGCCCAGGGGGCGGAACGGAAGAAAAACCTGTTGGTCTTGTCCATATGGCTGTTGCCCGAACCAACTACGACACAAGACACCATGCGGCACAATTCGGAAATCTTGAGCGCGACGTTATCAGACTGAAAACCGTTGAACGCGCCCTGGATCTGCTTTGTGAATAGAAATCACATCAATATCAGACAATGCAAATTTGCGCTATTTATCTGGTGATTTTAAGGTTTTTCGCCATAAATTTCATCGGCTCGCTTTTCGAAAGCTTCAGAGAATTTCCTGAAAGCAATATCGAACATTGATCCCATCAACATGCCCAACATACGGCTTTTAAATTCATAATCGATAAAAAATTCGATATCGCAAGATTCATCGCCATCAACCGGATGAAACATCCAACGGTTTTCGAGATAGCGGAAAGGGCCGTCGATATATTTGACGTCGATGACATGTTCTGCCGGATTGAGAAAAACCTGTGTCGTGAAGGTTTCACGTATCATCTTATAGCCAACAGTCATATCGGCAACCAGAAGCGTTTTATTGTCGCGATCTTTCCGCGAGCGAACAATGAGAGCTTCGCACATTGGCAGAAACTCTGGATAGCGCTCCACGTTCGAAACAAGATCAAACATTTCAGTGGGTGTATGTTTTACCGGCCTATGTGTCGTGAAAGTTGGCATTCTTTTATCCGTTTTTTGCCAACTTTGCGGCACGCGCTTTTTGCAACGCTTCAAAATCGTCACCCGCATGGTGAGATGAGCGTGTCAATGGGCTCGATGCCATATGAAGGAAGCCCTTTGTCTTGCCGATCTTGGCAAAGGATTCAAACTCTTCTGGCGGAACAAACCGGATAACTGGATGGTGTTTGCGGGTCGGTTGTAGGTATTGGCCAATCGTCATGAAATCGACGTCTGCGGTGCGCAGATCATCCATCAATTGCAAAATTTCATTCCGCTCTTCACCAAAACCGACCATGATACCGGACTTGGTAAAGATTGTTGGATCGAGCTCTTTGACCCGTTGCAGCAGACGTATTGAATGGAAATAACGCGCCCCTGGACGAACTTTCAAATATTTTGACGGCACCGTCTCAAGGTTATGGTTGAATACATCGGGCTTGGCTGCAACAACAATTTCAAGCGCCCCATCCTTATGACGGAAATCGGGTGTCAAAATCTCGATCGTGGTTGTGGGTGACTTGCGGCGAATAGCATGAATCACATCGGCAAAATGCTGTGCGCCGCCATCAGGCATATCATCGCGGTCCACCGAGGTTATCACGACATGTTTAAGGCCCATTTGCGCAACGGCATCCGCGACCCGTTCCGGTTCATCCTTATCAAGCGGCAGTGGAATACCGGTAGAAACATTGCAAAATGCACAAGCGCGTGTGCAGATCTCACCCAAAATCATGAAACTTGCATGACGCTGATTCCAGCACTCACCGACATTGGGACAGCCTGCCTCTTCACAGACAGTCACCAATTTATTGGTTCGTACAATGTCACGGGTTTCCGCATAGGTGCGCGATGTCGGCGCCTTCACGCGAATCCAGTCCGGTTTCTTCAAAACTTCTGAATCCGGACGGTGTGCCTTTTCCGGATGGCGCACACGCCTGTTTGCTACTAAATCAACAACCGTAACCATTTAAGACCTCGAATTCGCTAACCTTCACCATATGGGGCAAACGACGCTTTAATGCAATTGCCACCTTATTGCGATCAGGCATTCAAAACCTGACCATAAGCATCAAGCACACTCTCTTTCATCATTTCAGAAAGGGTCGGATGCGGAAATACGGTATGCATCAGCTCTTCTTCCGTCGTTTCCAAATTCATGGCGATAACGAAACCTTGAATGAGTTCCGTGACTTCTGCACCGACCATATGGGCACCTAATAGCTGCCCTGTCTTTTTGTCAAAGATCGTTTTGACCAATCCCTGATCCTCGCCTAGCGCGATGGCCTTGCCATTGGCTGAAAACGAATAGCGCCCAACACGGATATCATAGCCTACAGCTTTGGCTTTAGCTTCTGTCAAACCGACAGAAGCTACCTGCGGCGTACAGTAAGTACAGCCCGGTATTTTACCTTTATCAAGAGGATGAACCGTTTTCAGACCAGCAATACGCTCGACGCAGATCACGCCCTCTTCCTCTGCCTTATGGGCAAGCATCGGCGGACCCGCCACGTCTCCGATGGCATAAACGCCTTCAATATTCGTACGGCTCCATTCATCGATGACGATGCATCCGCGATCGGTTTTTACTCCCAACGCTTCAAGACCGATATTTTCGATATTGCCTTGGACACCAACCGCAGAAATCAGCCTGTCTGCGGTTATCGTTTCTGTTTTACCCTTGATATCGACATGCGCTGTCACCGTGTCCGCCGTTTTTTCAACTTTGGACACTTTTGCTTCAGTCAGAATACGGATACCTTTTTTCTCGAGTTGTTTGCGGGCAAAGGTTGATATTTCAATATCTTCCACCGGCATAATCTGCGGCATCATCTCGACCACAGTAACATCGGCACCCATATCGCGATAAAATGATGCAAATTCGATGCCGATCGCGCCTGACCCCATAACCACAAGAGATTTTGGCATTGTCTGCGGAACCATGGCTTCAAAATAGGTCCAGATCAATTTTCCATCCGGTTCAATACCGGGAAGCGCGCGCGGCCTGGCACCCGTTGCGACGATGATATGTTTCGCGGTGTAAGTGCCCTCACCCAGAATTCCTTTCGGTACTGGATTTTGCGGCTGCATAACCGGCTTGGCCATCTTCCCAACCATGAGCTCGGCCGGTTGCCCGCCTTTTGCGCCTTTTGTAAGCTTCGCTTCGCCCCAGATCACGTCGATCTTGTTTTTCTTCATCAAAAAGCCAACACCGGCATTTAATCGTGCTGACACGCCCCGCGACCGTTGCACAACGTCTTTGACATCAGCCTCAATGGAGCCATTCAACTTTAGACCGTAGTCTTTGGCATGTTCGCTGAAATGTTTAATTTCAGCCGATCTCAACAAGGCTTTGGTCGGGATACATCCCCAATTGAGGCAGATGCCACCGAGATGTTCACGCTCTACAATGGCCGTCTTAAATCCAAGTTGTGCGGCACGAATTGCGGTAACATATCCACCCGGACCTGAACCGATAACAATAATGTCGTAAGAATTCGCCAATTTTCCCTCCATAGGAAAGATATATTCAGAGTGATTTTGGTTTGACTTTACTGTCTCAATCGCTCTCACTTATTGAACTAACGCGGTGTATTATCCGAAAATGTTTCACATCATTCAGGAACCGCACTAAAGGCCCAGTATCATACTCACCAGCGGCGCAAGTCCTTTGCCAATTGCTTTTGTGTTATTTTCATCCAAATGCACGCCATCCAACGGTGAAGCGACGGCAACAGATGCAGCGTCAAAAAATGCGCATTCCAGCTCATCGGCAAGATCGGAATATAACATGGATAGTTTTTTTGCTTCCCCCAACGCACCATTGAACCGTGCCGAACTGTAAGGATTACCGCTTTCCACCAAATGCGGCGGAGCGACAAGCAGAATATCCGGCGCGACGATATCAAACATATAGGGATGCGAACGCACGATTTGTACCAAACGTCTCATCCCGAAGCTGGCTGCGACAGCAGAACCCGCAATAAACGATTTCAAGTCGTTTGTTCCAAGCATGATAATGATGAGGTCAACAGGTTGATGCGACCCCAAAATTGTCGGTAAGACTCTCGCACCATTACGCTCTTCAGCGACTGTCATATCATCAAATACGGTCGTGCGCCCGCACAAGCCTTCTTCGATAACGTCTATTCCCACCGGCAAGTGTGTTTTCAACACGCAAGGCCAACGATGCGATGGTGCATGGCGTGACAGTCCTGACGGATGAAGGCCCCACGTAAGGGAGTCACCAAATGCAAGGACTGTCTTGCCCATAACTACACCAACATGCCAAGCGGATTTTCAATGAGCTTTTTGAAAGCTTGAGCAAGTTCCGCAGCCAGAGCACCATCCACCGCTCTATGGTCGGTAGATAAGGTCACCGACATCACTGTCGCAATGGCAAGCGCGCCATTTTTGACAACTGCCCGCTGTTCGCCGGCACCGATTGCGAAAATAGTTGCATGCGGTGGGTTTATGATAGCAGCAAAGTCTTTAACCCCATACATACCCATATTGGATACTGCTGTGGTGCCGCCCTGATATTCCTCAGGTTTCAACTTACGCTCCCGCGCACGCTTGGCCAAATCCTTCATTTCGTTTGAAATGGTGGAAAGTGACTTTTCATCAGCGTGGCGTATGATCGGGGTTATCAGCCCATTTGGTATCGAAACTGCAACGCCGACATCCGCGAACTTATGCCGGATCATGCCGCTATCCAACCACGAGACATTGGCATCGGGGATAGCTTTCAAAGCCAGCGCTGTCGCTTTGATAACCAGATCATTGACCGAAAGCTTGTATGCCGGCTTTTCACCGTTCTCGGTTTTGGTTACCGGTGCTGCTGCGTTCAGCTCAGCGCGCAATTTCAACAATGCATCAAGCTCGCAATCTACGGTGACGTAGAAATGCGGTACTGTCTGCTTGGATTCAACCAGTCGCTTGGCAATTGTCTTGCGCATCCCGTCGTGCGGGACAAGCTCATATTCATTATCTTTGAACAGCTTAAGCGTCTGTTCATCCGATGCACCGGTGGCCAATACTGGTGCCTGAGCCGAAGACGCAGCAGGCTTTGCGCCACCGCCTGCAACAGCCTTGTCGACATCGCGTTTGATGATACGTCCATGCGGGCCGCTGCCTGCAATACCCGACAGATCCAATCCAGCTTGCGTAGCCAACCGGCGTGCCAGAGGCGATGCGAAAATTCGCTCACCTTTTTGGGCCGGTGCTGCGGCAACAGCTGAAACAACCGCTTTGGGAGCGGCATCCGTTGGCGCCGGCGCGGCAGCAACCTGAGTCGGCGATGACGTTGCAGTGCTATCGGCAGCTTTTGCTGCTTCCGCGAGATCCTCTCCTTCTTCAGCCAGGACCGCAATAAGCGCATTAACTTTGACACCCTGCGTACCAGCGGGAACAACAATTTTCGCGATTGTTCCCTCGTCCACAGCTTCCACTTCCATCGTGGCTTTATCAGTCTCGATTTCGCAGATTACATCACCTGAAGCGACTTTATCGCCTTCTTTGACATTCCACTTTGCCAGATTGCCCTCTTCCATCGTGGGAGACAGCGCTGGCATGGTAATCTTAATCGGCATGGTGCACTCTCCTCTAAGCCTTATAGGTCACAGATTTCACTGCATCGACCACTTCGGCCACACTCGGCAAGGCCAATTTTTCAAGATTTGCCGCATAAGGCATCGGAACATCTTTACCTGCAATGGTCACCACAGGTGCATCGAGATAGTCGAAAGCCTGTTGCATGACGCGCGTTGCAATCTCTGTACCAACCGATGACTGCGGATAGCCTTCTTCAACGGTAACCAAGCGGCCGGTTTTCTTGACCGATTCTATAATCGTCGGCAAATCCATGGGACGGATAGTCCGAAGGTCAATCAACTCTGCGTCAATACCGAGCTTTTCCAATTCCGGAAGTGCTTGGACAGCGTAATTCATGCCCATACCATAAGCAACCATCGTCACATCATTGCCGGCTTTATGGATCCGCGCCTTGCCAATCGGCAAAACGAAGTCATCAAGTTTTGGAACTTCAAACTGATGGCCGTAAAGCAGCTCATTTTCAAGGAATATAACCGGATTATTGTCGCGGATAGCGGCCTTTAAAAGACCTTTGGCATCAGCCGCAGTATAAGGCATAACAACCTTCAAACCTGGAATATGGCTATACCAAGACGCATAACACTGTGAATGCTGCGCCCCCACGCGTGCCGCAGCACCATTGGGGCCGCGGAAAACCATCGGCGCAGACATTTGGCCGCCCGACATATACCGTGTCTTGGCAGCTGAATTGATAATCTGGTCAATTGCCTGCATAGCAAAGTTGAAGGTCATGAACTCAACAATCGGCCGCAAACCACCAAAGGCAGCACCGACACCAAGACCGGCAAAACCATGTTCGGTTATCGGCGTATCGACAACGCGACGTGCGCCAAACTCTTCCAACAATCCCTGACTGACTTTATAAGCGCCCTGATATTGAGCAACTTCTTCACCCATCAAAAAGACTGTTTCGTCACGACGCATCTCTTCAGCCATTGCCTGATTAAGCGCATCGCGTACTGTCATCATGACCATTTCCGTACCGGCAGGAATATCAGGATCAGATGCGACAATCGCCGGTGCGGGCGCAGCCACTGCCGGAGCAGCAGACTCTGGCGCAGGCTTTTGCGCAGATTCTTGTTCCGCCGAGGTTTTGGATGGATTAACCGCTTTTCCGATGTCATCTGCCGTTTCACCTTCTTCAAGCAAAACCGCGATCGGTGTATTAACCTTCACACCTTCAGCACCTTCAGGCACCAGGATCTTTCCTATTGTACCTTCATCAACAGCCTCAACTTCCATTGTAGCCTTATCGGTTTCAATCTCGGCAATAATATCACCGGAGGTTACTGTATCACCCTCTTTTTTCAACCATTTCGAGAGTTTACCTTCTTCCATCGTTGGAGAAAGCGCCGGCATCAAAATATCAATAGACATAGTCGCTTTCCTCGCTTTAAACTAGAATATCGGTATAGAGCTCGGAAACATCCGGCTCCGGATCAGTTTGTGCAAAATCGGCCGCATCAGCAACAATTGAACGAACCTGCTTATCGATATCCTTCAACGAATCTTCGCTCGCCCATCCTTTATCGATCAACCGGTTTTTTACCTGATCGATAGGATCATGTTCAGCACGAACCTTCTGCACTTCTTCTTTCGTGCGATATTTGGCCGGATCGGACATCGAATGTCCGCGATAGCGATAGGTTTGCATGTCAAGAATGATCGGGCCTTTGCCCGCACGCGCCCAGGCAATTGCTTCATCCGAAGCAGATTTGACAGCACGAACATCCATACCATCAACTACAAGCCCCGGAATTTCAAAGGAAAGACCACGACGTGAGAAGTCAGTTTCAGCCGACGCACGCGAAACGGCTGTCCCCATCGCATACTGATTATTTTCAATGACATAGATCACAGGAAGCTTCCAAAGCGATGCCATATTGAAGCTTTCATAGACCTGCCCCTGATTGGCTGCACCATCACCGAAATAGACCAGAGTGACATTGTCTTTACCTAAATATTGATTGGAAAACGCCAAACCTGTACCAATTGGCACCTGCGCGCCCACAATACCATGACCGCCGTAAAAGTTCTTTTCCTTTGAGAACATATGCATGGAGCCGCCTTTACCCTTGGAAAAGCCGCCTTGACGCCCGGTCAATTCTGCCATGACACCACGAGGGCTCATGCCTGCAGCCAGCATATGTCCATGATCACGATAAGATGTGATAATCTGGTCGCCTTCCTTGGCAGCCTTCAACGTACCTGTGACGACAGCTTCCTGCCCGATGTAAAGGTGACAAAACCCACCGATAAAGCCCATACCATACAGCTGACCCGCTTTTTCTTCAAAGCGACGGATCAAGAGCATTTCGCGATATGCGTCCAGCTCTTCTTCCTTGGTGAAATCTGCCGGCTTCGGCGTTTTGGCGGTGTTGGATAATGCAATCTGCGTTTTTTTCGCAGAAGTTTTTTTAGCCCGTGCTGCCATATCAAACTCCCTATAATGGTTGTTTAAAAATACGCTGTCCGAGCGAAAGATACAAGCACTATAAAAACGCTGTGAATTTCTTTTAATCGATTGTATTTAAATTGATTTTCTTAATTAACTCGATTTTGGTTAATTCGAAAGATCACCCGGAGAGGTCAAAATAACCAACTCGTTCGGCTTAGAAAGGTTCAAATTTTTCCTCGCATATTCGTCGAGCATATCGCGTTCTATATGGCCGTCTTTCAACAATGCGACTTTCTTTTCTATTCCGAGCCGTTCCGTCTCAAGCTTTGTCAACTCAGCGTTCAAACTATCAATATGCTGCTCAACCTTTACACGCGAGTAAAGCCCATATTCACCATGATAGATATGATAGCCGAAATATCCCAAGACACCAATCGTCATCAATGGCAAAACAAATCGCCCTTTAATTGATCTACGTTTTTGCTTGGTCCACATATTCTCGCTTCCTGAACGACTCGGCTCAGTCATGCACAATTTTGATTAACGTCCGATTACCGCCATCAAAAAAGGGCGCACTTTTTTTGTTTATTTCAACAGCTTCCCTGAGAGCAATAGCACCCGACTGGAATAATCTAACCAATCGACCTCTCATCGCATCGACATAAGCGCGTTTAGCCGATCGAATAGTTCCATATTGCCAAATCTCGTTTCCCGGTCTGCCAAGCTCCAGATCTTTATTGCGCAAAACATATCGCAAAAAAATGGATGGCTCGCAGAGCGCGAAACCATCCATCTACAAATTCGAAAGTAACACAAACCCGAAACGGGTAATGTTAGATCCGTTCACTATCGATTTTATTGCCGTCTTTATCGGTAAAGTTACCCATGAGAATAACGATAAAATCGATCAGAGCCCAAATGGCCGTGATAAAAATGCCAATAACCGTCAATGTCAAAACGAGCATCAATATACCCGTACCGATTTTTCCGACCATAAAACGATGAACACCTAATACACCAAAGAACCAGCAAACAATTGCAAGAACAATCTTGGAATGTTTCGATCCTACCTGTAGTGGAAAGACGTTCTTGGCCAGATTTCCTTCGCCAATAAAGTCGACTTCAGCGCCCGCAGCTGGCTCACCTTGGCCCGCCCAATCCATGCGCACAAACTCGTAACGATTGCCGTCTTGTCCCGAGATCAGCCCTCTATTCTGATTGTAACTAAGAATAGATCCCCTCATATAAATTCTCCTAATGAAATAAAGATAGAGGTTTATAAAACCGGTCTATGGCAATCGCAATATGAACATGTGTTTCATTTGGTTTTTCAAGATATTTTTCCAAAGTACGCATAGCAAGAACTCTTCAACATGAGGAGAAACCAAATTTCCATACATAATAAAATAGTGTGGGAGCGAATATGTACGGTATAAAAAACATGGAATGAAATAAAAAAGCGGGCAGAAGCCCGCTTTTTTTTAATTTCACTATTCAGAGAACTTAGATACGAAATGCCGATGCGCCAGCGTAACGTGCCTGCGGTCCAAGCTCTTCTTCAATACGAATCAATTGATTGTACTTAGCCAACCGGTCAGACCGAGCCAAAGAACCCGTCTTGATCTGTCCGCAATTGGTGGCAACAGCCAGATCCGCAATCGTTGAATCCTCTGTTTCACCCGAACGGTGAGACATAACAGCAGTATAACCTGCCTTGTGGGCTGTTTCAACGGCATCCAATGTTTCACTAAGGGAGCCAATCTGATTGACTTTAACCAGAATTGAGTTGGCCACACCCATTTTAATACCGTCGCGCAAACGGGCAGAATTCGTCACAAATAGATCATCACCAACCAATTGACACTTATTGCCGACGAGATCGGTAAGAACTTTCCAGCCTTCCCAATCATCTTCTGCCATACCATCTTCAATCGTGATAATGGGGTAAGAAGAAATCAATTTCGCCAAATACTCGGCTTGCTGCAATGCATTGCGGGTTTTGCCCTCGCCCTCGTAGACATAGGCGCCGTTTTTGAAGAACTCGGTTGATGCGCAATCGAGACCAATGGCAATCTGTTCACCGGGCTTATATCCAGCAGCCTCGATAGACTCCATAATGAAATCCAGTGCATTTTCGGCACTCTTCAAATCCGGTGCGAAACCACCTTCATCGCCCACATTGGTATTAAGACCAGCGTCTTTCAGGCGTTTCTTGAGTGTATGAAAAACTTCTGCCCCGTAACGGACGGCCTCTTTCAAGGTTGGCGCACCAACCGGTACAATCATAAATTCCTGAAAGTCGATCGGGTTGTCGGCATGGACGCCGCCATTAATAATGTTCATCATTGGAGTTGGCAGAAGATGGGCTTGCGTGCCTCCAACATAGCGGTAGAGTGGCAACCCGGCCGATTCCGCAGCCGCTTTCGCGACAGCTAATGATACACCCAGAATAGCGTTGGCACCGAGGCGAGCCTTGTTCGGCGTGCCATCCAATGCGATCATCGCCTGATCCACGGCAATCTGGTCTTCAGCATCGCGTCCGCCGAGCTCTTCCAGGATCTCACCGTTAACAGCTGCAACAGCTTTTTCGACACCCTTACCTTGATAGCGTGTTCCACCATCACGAAGCTCTACCGCCTCATGCGCGCCTGTGGACGCACCGGAAGGAACGATCGCGCGGCCAAATGCGCCATCTTCCAACACGACATCAACTTCGACAGTCGGATTGCCACGGCTATCCAGAACTTCACGGCCAACAATATCCACAATTGCAGTCATCTATCGTTTCCTTCCCGATTGGGTTTGTTTGATTAGTCTTATGCTTTAACCAAATACATGTCGGGAATATTCCCCGACATGTATGAAATTGATTACAGTTGCTTTGCCAGTTTATCAAAGGCCATCAAAGTCTCAAGCAGACTTGACAGATCACTCAACTTTACCATGTTGGGCCCGTCGGAGGGCGCGTGGTCTGGATCCTGATGGGTTTCAATGAATACACCGGCAACACCAACGGCAACAGCCGCGCGCGCCAGAGTTTCAACAAATTCCCGTTGACCACCTGAAGAACCACCCTGCCCGCCCGGCTGCTGCACAGAATGGGTTGCATCAAATATGACCGGCGAACCGAATGATGCCATGATTGGCAACGCCCGCATATCGGAAACTAAGGTGTTATAGCCAAACGAGACACCGCGTTCGCATGCCATGACATTGGCATTTCCACTCTCGGTGACCTTGGCCAGAACGTTTTTCATGTCCCAAGGCGCCAAAAACTGACCCTTTTTTACATTAATAACCCGTCCGGTTTTAGCAGCTGCAATCAAAAGATCGGTTTGCCGGCACAAAAATGCCGGTATTTGCAATACATCCACTACGGGTGCGACGGCAGCGCATTGGTCTTCCGTGTGTACGTCAGTCAGAACGGGAAAACCGAATTGGCTTTTCAAGTCGGCAAAAACGTCCATTGCCTTCTCAAGGCCAATTCCGCGTTTGCCATTCAACGATGTACGATTGGCTTTATCATAGCTTGATTTATAGACCAGTCCGATGCCCAGTCGATCGGTAATTTCCTTAATACCGCCGGCCATATCAAAAGCATGATCGCGACTTTCCATTTGGCAAGGGCCCGCAATCAACGACAACGGAGCCTTATTGCTGAACGTAACATTCCCGACAGTGATGGAGCTGTTTGCTGTGGTCATTTCATTCCTCAAATACGTAAAAGGGGCTCTGCTTATCTTCCGGCACGACAATCAAACGTTCACGTTCTTTCTTATGTGCAACATTATTATGCAGGAAATATGATGCTGGTTTCGTCAAACACGACACCCCAAAACCTAAACCACGAAACGACAACTTAGAATTTCCAGCTGTTTCGACGCCGCAGAAATCAAACATCGCCTGGTTTGATAGTAATCTGACTTCGGCATTTGGAAGTTGGTAACAAATCAAATCAGGCTCAATCAAAGATGGAGAAGAGCGGAAAATCTTATCTAAAACTTCGCGATAACGATCCGGTTTCTCGGCGGACATATAAACGGTCAACAAACGATTGGCACCGTTTTGATGCTGCTCCAAAGCTGACTTTCCACCCATCTGACTGCCAATGCGTTGGCAGCAAAAGAAAAACACATCACTATCTTTGGATTCCACTGCGAAAGCCAAGCGAAAAGCGGCTCTTTGCACATCACCATCCGGCAATCGGAAGGGACGTTCGAATTCCAGCATGTCACCAGCAGAGATGCCGGCATCTAGAAATTCCAGATGATCTTGATCTGCATCATCCGTCTTGAAAACCATAGCAGAAAAGCCATTATCACCGTTTTTCTGCCGCCAGTAACGGTCTCTTACGATGAATTGGTTTCGCGCTTCAATCGCTTTTAGGTAGTTGTTGTCATCATCCACCGCTAGAAATTCTAGGTATGTGTCGCGTGATAGAAAAACACAGCGGTTTGCTGTTCCGAATGGATGTCGCCCCTCGGCAGCCACGGTGAAGCCTAAACGCGACAGATTGCCTGCCGCAGCCTCTAATGAGGCCACTGGCAAGACAAAATGGTCGACAAATCGTTTCAAAAACTACACCAGTCTACTTTGTTCCATCGCCGCCTCAATAAATGAGGCGAACAGAGGATGAGGTTCAAAAGGCCTCGATTTCAATTCCGGATGGTACTGTACACCGATAAACCAAGGATGGTCGCGATATTCCACCGTTTCTGGTAAAATTCCATCCGGTGACATTCCGGCAAAGACCAGACCACAGTCCTCAAGTCTTTGCTTATAATCCACATTAACTTCATAGCGGTGCCGATGGCGTTCGAATATATCCGATTTTCCATAAATCTTGGCTATATGACTGCCCTCACCCAGCATAGCTTCATAAGCGCCAAGCCGCATTGTTCCGCCCAGATCACCGGAGGCTGCACGTTTTTCCAACGCATTCCCCTTTAGCCATTCTGTCATAAGACCGACAACAGGTTCCTTCGTTGGACCGAATTCCGTCGACGACGCATTTTCAATACCGCAAAGGTTACGCGCCGCTTCGACACACGCCATTTGCATACCGAAACAGATACCGAAGAACGGCACTTTACGTTCGCGGGCAAAACGGATTGCTTGGATCTTGCCTTCCGCCCCACGCTCACCGAATGCACCCGGAACAAGAATACCATGAACTTTTTCGAGATAGGGCGTTGGATCCTCTTTTTCGAAAAGTTCGGATTCGATCCATTCAAGATTGACCTTGACCTTATTGGCAAGGCCGCCATGCGTCAAAGCTTCTATCAGAGATTTATAAGCGTCTTTCAATCCCGTATATTTGCCAACAATCGCAATGGTAACCTCACCTTCGGGATTATGTATACGGCGTGTAATTTCTTCCCAGCGTTCCATCTTCGGCTTCGGTGCCGGATCAATGCCAAAAGCAGCGAGCACTTCCGAATCGAGCCCTTCACGATGGTAGGCAATGGGAACATCGTAGATTGCCTTGACGTCCAGTGCCTGAATAACCGCGGTAGGACGGACGTTACAAAACAGTGATAATTTGCGCCTTTCCGATTCAGGAATCGGACGGTCGGAGCGAACAAGTAAAATATCGGGGGCAATACCAACCGACTGAAGTTCTTTGACCGAATGCTGTGTTGGTTTGGTTTTAAGTTCACCTGCAGCCGGTATATACGGCATTAATGTCAAATGGACATAAACCGCGCTTTGTCTTGGGAGTTCATTATGCAGTTGTCTAATAGCCTCAAGGAAAGGCATTGCTTCAATGTCGCCGACGGTGCCGCCAATTTCACACAAGACAAAATCATAATCTTCATTACCTTCGGTAATAAAGTTTTTGATTTCATCCGTTACGTGCGGAATAACCTGAACAGTCGCGCCGAGATAGTCTCCACGGCGTTCACGCTCAATAATGTTGCGGTAAATACGGCCAGTTGTAATATTGTCCTGCTTGTTGGCGGAACGTCCGGTAAAACGTTCATAGTGACCAAGATCAAGATCTGTCTCGGCGCCATCGTCTGTGACAAAAACTTCGCCGTGCTGATAGGGCGACATCGTGCCCGGATCAACATTAAGATAAGGGTCTAGCTTGCGGATACGTACGCGATACCCGCGAGCCTGTAATAAGGCAGCTAAAGCTGCTGCGGCTATGCCTTTTCCAAGGGAAGAAACCACGCCACCAGTAATGAAAACATATCGTGCCATGGGCTTATGGTGATAAGCGCTCCAATATGATTCTTCCAGTAAAAAATGAAATTTTGGCGCAAAAAATATAAAAGTCCACAAGCCTTTGAAACGGTCACTCACCACGAGCGCTCATGCATTGATTCAAGTTATTGAAAAAACGATTCACCAAATCGCGCTAAGTCTCTGTTTTATCGCCAATAAAAAAAGCCCCGCAATCAGGCGGGGCTTTCCATTCGGACAAACATTAGGACTTACAGAACGACAACTTCAGTTCCCAAATCAACACGATCATAGAGATCCAGCACATCGTCATTGATCATGCGGAAACAACCGTTAGAGGCAGATGAACCGATTGTCCAAGGCTGCACAGTGCCGTGTATACGGATATAGGTGTCTTTATTGCCTTGCCAAAGATAAAGCGCGCGCGCTCCGAGCGGATTTCCCGGACCGCCATCCATGCCATTTGCAAATTTCGAATAATGTTCCGGGCTGCGCTTCACCATATCCTTGGTTGGTATCCAACGGGGCCACTCACGCTTGAAACGAATATTGGCAGTCCCTTTAAATTGCAGGCCGATTTTACCGACAGCAATTCCATAGCGACGAGCTGTCGTCGGTGTTTCGATCAAATAAAGAAAATAGTTCTTTGGATCTATAACGATAGTTCCCGGCTTGTAACCAGAAAAAGAAACCGTTTGTGGGCGGTATTTTTCAGGAACGTTATAGCTTTTTACGGCAGGGATCTGAACACGCCCGCCAGCGCCGGCAGCCGCTACCTGCGGATTATCTTTTGGAGCAGCAACAGCTGCGCCCGCGGATACAATAAACACACCGGAAAGACCGGCAATCAATAAACGATGGATCATCTCATCTCAATCCCGCGACGAATGGTTAAAGTGCGTCTTGTTGGAAACTTATGGTCATCACATACGCTGAATTAATACGCTTCTCAATGACTTCCAGTCTCGTCAACAAAAGATGTTGACCATCTATGGCAGCACTGCAACACTTTATTATTCTGCAATAAAGTCGGCGCATGCCCAAACCAAACAAAAAGGGCGGAAAACCGCCCTTAAAGTCTCACCATACGATGAAAACTAATGTCATCAATTTCCCGGAACGGGGTTTTCAGGCTGCTGAGGCACCGGATTTTCCTGTGCTGGTACAGAGGGAGCCTGCTGGCTTTGCGGTTGAGACTGGGTATCGCCTTCGGTTTCCGGCTTGCCGCCCAACTGTTCCAGAATAGAAGGTTGTGCGCCATCAGCTGGTGCCTGCCCCGTTGCAGGAGCCTGACCTTCGGTCGTAGGAATACGATTGAGAATGTCAGAAGCTGGATTTGAAACGCTATCCACAACGACGAGAATGATAGATGTAGCAAAGAAGCAGATCGCAAGAATTGCTGTCAGACGCGTCAGCGCATTTTTGGTTCCGCGTGCTGTCATGAAGCCCGAACCACCGCCAATACCAAGACCGCCGCCCTCTGACCTCTGGATCAGGACGACACCGACAAGGGCGATAACGATTAGAAGATGGATGACAATCAATACTGTCTGCATATGCTCTGCTCTAACTTTAATGTTCGCGGCTGTTTACACGCAAATAACACATAATCCAAGAGGCAACCGGAAAATCTTTCCTTATAATTTCCGATATGCATCGCAAATAGCCAAAAAGTCCGTTGCTTTCAAACTCGCCCCGCCAACCAGCGCACCATCGACATTGTTAACACCCAACAGTTCAACAGCATTGGATGGTTTTACCGAACCACCATAGAGCAGACGCATTTCCTGCCCTGCGCTGTCAAAACGCTCTACAAGCTGTCGACGGATAAAAGCGTGCACTTCGGCCACATCATCAACGGTCGGTGTTTTTCCGGTACCGATTGCCCAAACAGGTTCATAAGCAACGACTGTGTTCTGTGCTGTTGCGCCAGCAGGTAGCGAGCCGGCAAGTTGTTGACCGACAATGTCGAGAGTAAGCCCGCCTTCACGCTGTGCGAGTGTTTCGCCAACGCAGATTATGGCAACCAGCCCGGCGCGCCATGCTGCTTGTGCTTTTTCACAAACAACATCATCGCTTTCATGATGGTCTGTACGGCGCTCCGAATGACCGACAATGACATGGCTTGCTCCGGCTTCTTTCAACATTGGTGCGGAAATGTCGCCTGTATGGGCGCCACTATCGGCAATATGGCAATCCTGCCCACCCAATAATAACTTTTCGCCATCCAGCGTATCTGCCGCGCGCGACAAGAGCGTAGCAGGCACGCATATCAAAGCTTCAAACAACAGGCCGAGATCCGAGCTGACACCGGCGGCAATTGCACGCAATTCCGTCAGAGATTCGCCAGTACCATTCATTTTCCAGTTTCCAGCGACCAACGGTCGAACATTCGGGGTCATCATTTCACCTCAATAACGGTCATAAAAGCATTTTTACGACTTTAACTACCAAATCGCACAGCCAAAGCAAGTCTTTAACCTTGCATCTTGTGCGCCTTTGTTGCAAATCCTATCAGAGCTTTTTGCTTTTATGAAGCCAATTCAAAACGGAACCAACCGATGCTTGATACCATACGTAACGCCGTCAACTCTTGGATTGCCAAAGTCTTTCTCGGAATCCTTCTCCTCTGCTTTGCACTTTTGTGGGGCGTACCGGAGTTGCGCGAAAGCACCGGCAACGACCTTTTGATCTCGGGAAAGTCTAAAATCAAGGTCGACACCTATCGTCTGGCTTTGGGAGACCAAACCATGCGTGTATCGGTTGCATCCAATCTGGGTCGCATGCTGACCCCCGGCGAAGCGCAGCAATACGGCATCCCTCAGTTTGTCTTGAATCAATTGCAGCAAGATGTGCTGTTTGATGAGCAAGCACGTTTGATGAAGATAGGCGTTTCAAAAGATGGTATAGCACGGGCAATTGGTGCAGATAGCTTCTTTCATCAACAAGGTGGCTTCAACCGCAATTTATTTTTGAATTACCTGCAACAGTTACGAGTGAGTGAGGCCGATCTCGTTGCCTATTATGCGACCAAGGAAAAACGCGACCAGCTCGTCTTCGGTGCAGTTGGCGGCATGAAAGCACCAGATGTTTTCTATTCTGCGCTTTTAACCTATCAGGGAGAAACCCGTACCGCCGACTATCTGGTGATCACACCGAAGGAATTGGATGCCATTGGTGATCCTGATCAAGCCACATTGGACAAGTGGTTTGACGCTCACAAAAACGAATTTCGCGCGCCGGAATATCGTAAAGTAACACTGATGCAAATGACAGCGGAAGAACTTGCGAAGCCGCAAGATATATCCGCAGATGAAGCTCAAGCCTATTACAATCAAAACGCTTCGCGTTTCATTGCTCCAGAAAAGCGCACCATTCAGGAACTCCGCTTTAACACACGTTCAGAAGCTGATAGCGCTGCTAAAAAGCTTTCTGACGGAATGTCATTCGATGACCTTGTAAAATCGCAAAACCAAACGCTTGAAAAGATAACCAAAGGGCCTTCAGCGAAGACCGAATTTCCGTCCACGATTGCATCGGATGTATTCACGCTTGCCAAAGGCAGTGTGAGCGCCGTTATCAATGATTTACAGGGGCCTGTCATCTTCCGCGTTGTCGATGTAACGCCTTCGGCTCCCATTCCGTTTGCCGAGGCTGAAAGCGGCATCAGACAAACCTTGGCGCAAACGAATGCTGCAAAAGCAATGCGTGAAAACCACGACGCCATTGAAAATGCGCGTTTTGAGGGCGTTTCGCTACAGGAGCTTTCGCAACAATATAAATTGCGGCTTCAAGATATAACAGTCGATGAAAAAGCAGAAACACCGGAAGGCCAGACGCTCACCGACCTGCCGCAGCAGCCGATTTTACTGGATGCCATTTTCCAGTCAACCGAAGGTGCTGACATGGACCCCATAGCGCTGCAGGGTGGCGGATATCTCTGGTATCGCGTCGCCATGATAACACCTGCACGCGACAGAACACTTGATGAGGTTCGTCAAACCGCCATAAACGGTTGGAAAGCTGAAGAAATCCAGCGCCGACTTGATGAAAAAGCCACCGAACTCGCCAAAGAACTCGATTCTGGCAAGACAATCGATGAATTGGCTGAAACATTGAATCTGCAAAAGCAGACCGCCCGTGGCCTACAGCGTGGCTCTTCTGCGGAAGTGTTAGGGACAGACGGTGTCAATGCTGTTTTTGCCGGCCCCAAAGGCCATAATGGCATGGCAAAAGGCGCGCTTGCGGACAACCGTATACTCTATACAGTGACAGAATCCGTTGAACCGCTTAGCACCAGTGCCCAGTCATTGGCGCCGGAGGCTCGCAAAAATATCGACATGTCAATAGCAGAAGATCTTCGGCTGGAAATGTTGCAGATTGCTAGCGATGAACACCCTGTCAAAGTCAATACAAACAACTACAACCAGATATTGAATAATCTGCAGTGAGGATGTGATGAGCGACCTGAAACCCTTCATCAACAAGGCGGCAACGGGTACACCATTGACGCGGGACGAGGCTGAACAGGCTTTCACCATCATGATGTCGGGGCAAGCGACGCCCGCCCAGATTGGTGGTTTCCTCATGGCGCTTAGGGTGCGTGGCGAAACGATTGATGAAATATCGGGAGCGGTTGCTTCCATGCGCAAAAAGATGCTGCCCGTCGCTTCGGTCGATGGTGCCGTCGATATTGTCGGTACAGGGGGGGATCAATCCGGTTCCTATAATGTCTCCACGGCTACGGCATTTGTCGTTTCAGGCGCAGGTGTCCCGGTTGGCAAGCACGGCAACAGAGCGCTGTCTTCAAAGTCAGGTGCTGCCGATGCGCTGGCTGCTCTCGGTGTCAATATAGATGCTACGCCGGAGGTTATTGGTCGTTGTATCCGCGAAGTGGGTTTGGGTTTTATGTTCGCCCCTACCCATCATTCAGCCATGCGCCATGTCGGGCCGGCCCGTGTAGAGCTTGGCACCAGAACGATCTTCAACATACTCGGCCCGCTATCCAATCCCGCCGGTGTCACCAATCAGCTGATCGGCGTGTTTTCACCAGAATGGGTGGAACCAATTGCGAAGGTGCTTCAAGGTTTGGGTTCAAAATCGCTCTGGGTCGTTCACGGCAGCGGTATGGACGAATTGACAACGGCCGGAGAAACCCAGGTAGCCGCGTTGAAAAATGGCGAAATGACAACCTTTATCGTCACGCCCGAAGAAGCCGGACTGGAGCGTGTTACGATGGATGCACTGAGAGGTGGCGATCCACAGCATAATGCCGATGCCTTGCGGGCTGTTCTCGACGGAAAAAAAGGCGCCTATCGGGATATCGTCTTGTTAAATGCTGCAGCAGCTTTCATCATTGCGGGAAAGGCCGAAACCTTGAAACAGGGGGTCGAGATAGCGGCCGATAGTATTGATCAGGGAAAAGCCAAGGCAAAGCTTGAACAACTTGTTCGTGTTTCGAACAATCCGGGTGCGTGACGATGAGTGATATCCTTAAGAAGATAGAAGTTTATAAACGCGACGAGATCGCTTCCGCAAAAATAGCATTGCCATTGGACGATATCATAGCGATTGCAAAAGATGCCGATAGGCCGCGCGGATTCTATCGCGCTTTGCAGAATAAAGAGCAAAGCGGTGCGTTCGGGCTGATAGCAGAAATAAAAAAAGCCAGTCCATCAAAGGGGTTGATCCGACCGGATTTTGATCCGCCTGCATTGGCCCGGGCTTATGAAAAGGGGGGTGCTGCCTGTCTTTCAGTGTTGACAGACACGCCTTCCTTTCAAGGGGCGCCAGAATTTCTTCGTCAAGCGAGAAAAGCATGTACGCTGCCTGTTTTACGCAAGGACTTTCTGTTTGATAGCTATCAAGTCTATGAAGCGCGTGCCTGGGGGGCGGATTGCATCCTGATTATTCTTGCAGCCGTCGATGACGCGCTTGCATTGGAGCTGGAGGACACCGCGTTTGAGCTTGGAATGGACGTGCTTATAGAAACACATGACGAAGAAGAAATGGAACGGGCTTTGAAGTTGAAGTCGCCATTGATAGGCGTCAACAATCGCAATCTCCGTGATTTCCATGTTGACTTGGCCAATGCCGAGCGGCTGGCGCATATGGTGCCGGACGATCGTCTGCTTGTGGGGGAAAGCGGCATATTCTCGCATGATGATCTTATGCGTTTGCAAAAAAGCAACATCCGTTCCTTCCTGATAGGTGAAAGTCTGATGCGGCAAAACGATGTTGCTGCGGCAACAAAGACGTTATTGGGTCTGCCGAATGCCTGAGAAACTGACGCATCTCGACGACAAAGGCGAAGCGCATATGGTCGATGTCGGTGGTAAGGTTGAAACCTTGCGCACCGCGGTTGCAAGCGGGCGCATCACCATGTCCGAGAAAACGCTTGAGGCTATCGAGAATGGCCATGCACCAAAAGGCGACGTTTTGGCCAGTGCCCGAATAGCCGGCATCATGGCAGCAAAAAAAACTTCTGATCTCATTCCCCTTTGTCATCCTCTGCAATTGACAAAAGTCTCTATTGATATTGTTGCTGATAAGACCCTTCCCGGTTATCGTGTGACGGCAACAGCCAGCCTTAACGGCAAGACTGGCGTCGAGATGGAAGCTTTGACCGCGGTGTCCGTTGCGTGTCTTACCCTCTATGACATGGCAAAAGCGCTTGATAAAACAATGATTATTTCAGATATTTGTTTAGAAGAGAAACACGGCGGAAAATCCGGAGTGTGGAAAAGAGGATAGCGCTATGGCACTGCTTAATATCGATGATGCTTTGGGTCGTCTTCTATCCGCAACGAACGTGCTTGAAAGCCATCATCAAAGCTTGAGCCATATTGGCAGAAGGCAGGTTTTGGCGCAGGATATAAGCGCCCAATTGACCCAACCGCCATTCCGATCATCTGCGATGGATGGTTACGCATTGCGTTTTGCCGATTATAATAGAGGGACAAAGACTTTTAAAGTTATAGGGGAAGCGGCTGCGGGCCGGCGCTTCAATGGTGCTCTTGGCGAAGGGGAAACCGTACGTATCTTCACTGGTGCGCCTGTTCCTGATGATGCCGATACAATTATCATACAGGAAAACATCGAGAAGAACGCGGACGGTTCAATAACGCTCCAAAAAGCAGTTTGCCCTGATGATAATATTCGCCCCGCCGGTGGCGATTTTAAAACGAATGACGTGGTTTTAAAACAAGGAAAGCTTCTTTCACCCGCAGCTCTCGCGCTATGTGCATCGAGCGGTCACGCATCGATCAGCGTTGTTCGGCGTCCACGTATCGCGATCTTAGCAACAGGCGATGAGTTGGTCCTTCCCGGACACCCGATGGAACAAGACCAGATTATCTGCTCCAATTCGTTTGGCCTTGCGCAAATTGCGCGTAACCATGATTGCGACGTCATTGATCTTGGAATAGCACGTGACGATAAGGATTCAATCCGTATCGCAATAGACAAAGCAAAGCAGGCCAAAGCCGATCTTCTGCTGACAAGCGGTGGTGTTTCGGTTGGAGAATATGATCTCGTCCAGACAGTCTTGAAAGATCAGGGCATGGATTTGGATTTTTGGAAAATCGCCATGCGTCCGGGGAAACCCCTCATGTTTGGCACGCTTCCCGGTCAAGACAAGATGCTGGTTTTAGGACTTCCCGGTAATCCGGTATCGAGCCTCGTATGCGCCCATCTGTTCTTGGTGCCTATCTTGGAAAAAATGTCCGGCCGCCACCATGCGCACCGTATTGAAACGGCATTGCTTACGTCATCGCTTCCTGCAAACGGCCCGCGCCGCCATTTCATGCGCGCCACTCTTGCGCGAAATCCCGAGGGAAAGTGGCTGGCTACCCCGGTAAAAAGTCAGGATTCTTCGCTTATAAAATTTTTGGCCAACGCTGATTGTTTGATCATCCAAGATGAAAATAGCGCTGCGATGGCCGAAGGTGACATGTGCAAGGTGTTTATTCCCGACGATGCTGGGTTATGAACCCTTCGGCATTTTTCCACTGACGGCTGCCTTCGTTACCAACCACAATTGCTGTAATGGCGATAAATGGATCGACTCGATAAACGCTTCGGCTCCAACCTTCTCCATTCTTTTCAGTATGGCGGGAATGATTGCCAACGGCAGATAAGCCGTTTTAAGGCTTTTAGGAAGCTCCGCATAATTTAACCGGAAAATCGCGTAATGTTCCTGCGCAAGTGCCGTGACTGCCGTAACAACTCTTGCCTTTTCTTCTCCATTGCCCTGACTTGAGGAGAGATCTTGCGGGTTTGCGCCCACTGCACGGATAATATCTGCGGGCAGATACATTTGCCCACGCATTTGCGTGAAGGGGAGAAGGCGCAGCAAACCTGTTATCGCTTGTGTAACACCGCCATGGCCAGATGCATCGACGGCATGGTGTGCCGCATCTTGATCAAGTATCTGGCAAGCCAATTGCAGGATCGCACTTGCCGTTTCCCCACAATATGCCTCTAGCGCATGCGTATCGGGCATAGGATCGTTATAAAGATCGAAAATACGTGCATCGCAGTAACGTAAGAAAGCGGCTTTTGGTAGGTTATACTGGTTAATCACTTGCAAAAGTGCATGCAATACAGGATGGCCCTCACCGTCCTGCGTTTGATCACCAGAAATGGCGTCGCGCCACCATCGCAACCGTATCTCACCAACCAGAGGTTCCCTGACGGTTTCTCGGATACGGGCTATTTCAACGTTGAATGCATAGAGCGCAGCAAGCCCGTTTCGCTTCTGCTGCGGCGCAAACAATACCGAAAGATACCTTTCACGGTCGTTTTTGCGCAAAAACTCGACACAGTATGAATCTGGCGTATTCATTCGACAGCATAAAGCAATGCTGCGACGGCACGATCTTCTGCCAACAGCACATTAAATGTACGAACCGCTGCACCCGTGCTCATTGTATCGCTTGATATCTGCTTGTCGCGCAATGCTGCTTTCAGTTCTTCAGGCAGCCTCAGGAGATCAACACCTGTGCCGATTAAAAAGACCTCGATATTTGCCGATTCCTCTAGAACCCTACTGATATCAGCCATTGATGGCACAGGGTTTGGCATCTCGATGCCGTATATGCCGGAAGGAACGCATACAATTGAGCCACGATGCGACATATCGGCAAAGCGAAAACCCCAATTACCATAGGCATCAATGGGCGCACGGCCGGGAAAATGCGCTTCTCTTATTTGTATCGCGTCAAACATGATGCACCTTTATTCCTGTCCAATATTGGTTGACGGCTTCACACCCAATAGGACCAATAGCGGGCCGGCTATAAATATCGAGGAATAGGTTCCAATCACGATACCTAACAGCAGAACGGAAGCGAAATCCTTCATGTCTGCACCGCCAAAATAATATAATGGTATATGAGCGACCAAAGTTGCAAGCGATGTCAAAATTGTCCGTGAAAGGGTACGGTTTATCGCAATATCCACCATTGAAGTCATGGCAATGCCGCCCTTGCGTTTCAGAAGAAAACGGATGCGGTCATAAACGACGATCGTATCATTCAATGAATAGCCGATAATTGCCAGTAATGCTGCGATACTCCAAAGGTTGAACTGCCATTGGAACAGCAAGAATACCCCGACAAGAATGATAATATCGTGGACAGTTGTCAACACAGCACCAAGGGCAAACTGCCACCGGAACCGCAGCCAGACATAACCGAAGATTGCCAGCAGTGATACTATAATTGCCAATGCGCTTGCACGGCTAAGCTCGTTTGACACCGTAGGGCCAACGACATCCATACGCTGCAACGTATAATCATGGTCGAACTCCCCGCGAAGCTTTACCGCAACTGTTTGTTCGGCATCTTCGCCATTTCCCTGGCTCGCTATCGTCAAAAGCGCTTCAGAAGGCTTTTTCGAGGGTGATACGACCACTCCGCCAATATTCAGGTCCATGACCCGATCGGCAACATCATAGAGATCTGCCTGACCTTTTTTCGCTTCGAGAACCGCTAGTGAACCACCGGTAAAATCGATGCCGTAATTGATGCCAGCCGTCCAGAATAATCCAGCCGTCGCCAAGATGAGAACGAGTGAAAAACCTAAAGTCACTTTTCCCAGTTTCATGAATTGGATACTGGTATTTTGGGGGATAAGCCGGATGATGCGTTGCGGTATTTCACGCGGTCGGAACGTTCTAATCCACCAACTGATCATCATGCGTGTAAAGGTGAATGTCGTGAACAATGACGTCAAAATGCCGATCGTGACAGTTAACGCGAAACCATGTATCGGGCCAACACCGAGCATAAACAGAACAACGGCTGCAATCAGGGTTGTAACATTCGCATCCAAAATGGTGCTGAGAGCACCGGAGAACCCCGCTTCAATTGCTTGCGTTACTGAATAGTTTTGCCGTCTTGCCTCGCGTATGCGCTCATAGATGAGAATGTTGGCATCAACGGACACGCCAATTATAAGCACCAGTCCCGCAAACCCGGCAAGCGTCAAAGGTGTTCCGATAAGACTGAGTACGGCAACCAGAATGCAGAGATTTCCCGCAAGGGCAATATCGGCTGCAAGTCCCAAAAGACCGTATGACAGGATCATAAACAACGCGACCACGATTAACGCGCCAAAGGCCGCGTAAATACCGGCTTTGGCATAATCCGTGCCAAGGTCTCCGCCGATCGTACGCTCTTCAATGAAGGTCAGATCCGCTGGCAAGGGGCCGGTTGCCAGCACGGTTTGCAGGTTTTGTGCGACATCGTCCGGCAACGGGCCGACGCGGATATAGCCGTCATTGATCGGAACAGGAAACCGCAAAGCAGCCAGAACTTCGTTATCAAACACGATAATCAAACGTTTTTGCGGGCTATTATGGGTGAAATCCGACAGTTTCTTTTGGCCGTCACTATCCAATGCCACCGTGAGCATAGAGCGATTATTTGCCTGCTTTTCAGCATATGCACCGGCAACCTCGGCATTGGTCAAAAATGGTGTTTGCTTCATAAGATAGCCGGTCGGCGGGTCATCCATGGAATAGCCAATAATCGATCCCGCTGGTAAGGCAACCTTGCCCGTTATCACATCGTTGGCTGATACCGAACTATCTTCCTCATAAAGCGAAAGACGCGCAGTGACACTAACAATGTCTTTGAGCAATTGAACATCGAATAATCCGGGAACTTCAATCCGTATCTTGTCATGTCCCTGCTTGCTGATAGTGTAGTCGGCGAAATCAGCCGCGCCAACATCGAGCCTGCGCTGCATGACATTTATGGTTTCCTCGCGCTTATCGATAGCATCACTGGGCAATTGCACAACGAGGCGAGAGCCGCCCTGTAAATCGATCCCCATAGGCAGATGGAGCGTTGCATACCATTGTGGAAGCTTTGATAAGACTGTTTGGGGCAGCATGTTGGGCAATGCCACAACAAATCCCAGCAATATTACAAGCCAGATCAGGAGCCGTTTCCAGCGGGGAAAATAGAGCATGACAGGCTCCTAAAACGCGTCAAACCTTGTTTCTGCCGAACAAAGTCATCATGGTTGCAAATAACCCTAATCTTTTAGCATAGAAATTGCTGCGCAAAATAGCAAAACTCTGCATTTCACGTCCGCTTTATCACATCATGCGGACCTGATTAAAGAATCAAAGGTTCCCGCATAGCGGGAACCTTTTCTAGCAAAAGTCTAACAGACTTCAAAGTACCTGTTGAAGGCATGATTATGCTTCAGGTGTTTCGTCCTTGTTGTCGGCCTTCGGAGCTGCTTTTTTAGCCGGCTTGCTTTTGGCAACAGCTTTTGGCTTTGTTTCTGCAACAGGCTCGCCCTTTACACGGACGTCGGCCAAGGTCGAACGCAGAACGCGTATACGTGTATTTTCGGCAATTTCGACTTCAACTTCACCGTTTTCGTCATTGACCTTGGTGACTTTACCAACAATACCGCCGCCTGTGACAACAGTATCCCCACGACGAACAGCATTTAGCATTTCCTGCCGCTTCTTCATTTGGCCGCGCTGTGGGCGGATAATCAAGAAATACATAATAACGAAAATTAAAACGAAAGGCGCAAATGTCATCAGTGACGACATTTCACCCGAAGCGCCTGCTGCCTGTGCGTAAGCGTTGGTAATAAACATTGATGTCTCCTCGTCGGTAAGGACACGGGCTTACAACGCCCGTTCAGATTATATTGTCGAGCAAAAGGTTGCCGGCCGGCATAACTTTTGCAAGACATTCGGGTAACCGCATCACGCGGTCGTGATTTCTATATTGGCATTAAAGCCTTGCCAGCCGGAACGCAACCGGCAAAACTTCGCTTGCGAGAGATTTTGTCTGTTCAGTATATATGTTAACCAGAACCTTTTTCATCTGTCGGAAAATTAAAATGAGCGAAAATGAAATTCTCATCCAGAAAATGGATCAACTTATAGCCGTTTTAAGTCGTATGGCTCCACCTGAGCCGGCACCTTTGGACTTGGACCGCGCCGACTGTTTTGTATGGGACCCAGACAAACTGTTCCTTCAACCGGTCACCAAGGTAAATCGTATTGATATAGAACTGATCAAAGGCGTCGAAACCGTTCGCGACACGCTTCTCGACAATACACGGCGCTTTGCAAATGGTCTTCCGGCAAATAATGTTCTCCTTTGGGGCGCGCGCGGGATGGGCAAATCATCCTTGGTCAAGTCCGCTCAAGCCGCGGTTAACGCCGAGAGTCGTGAAGGTTTTCCCCTTAAACTCATTGAAATCCATCGTGAGGACATCGATTCCCTCCCAATCCTGATGGGTGAATTAAAGAAAACGGACTATCGATTCATCCTTTTTTGTGATGATCTTTCGTTTGATCATGATGATACATCATATAAATCGCTCAAAGCTGCACTTGACGGTGGTGTTGAAGGACGTCCCGATAATGTGCTTTTCTACGCCACGTCAAACCGCCGTCACTTAATGCCGCGCGACATGATCGACAATGAACGTTCTACGGCGGTTAATCCGTCGGAAGCCATTGAAGAAAAAGTTTCTCTTTCAGATCGGTTCGGACTTTGGTTGGGCTTTCATAAATGCAGCCAAGATGAATATCTCGAAATGATCAATGGCTATGTTCGTCATTACGGTTTGGTAGATTCGCCTGAAACAATCCGCCGCGATGCTTTGGAATGGGCTACAACACGCGGCAATCGATCAGGCCGCGTCGCCTGGCAATTTATTCAAGAGTTGGCGGGGCGACTTGGGAAGCCACTCACCTAACGGCAAAAAGCCCGAACGAAAAGTTCGGGCTTTTTCTATCGTTATCAGATCATCGTGGCTCGGCTGTAGCAGCCTTTCAGCCGCTTTAAACGTTTAGTTCTCGAGATACTTCACCGGATTGACGGGTGATGAATTCTTACGAACTTCAAAGTGTACACGCGGTGTTGATGCATTTCCAGACATACCGGATTTCGCGATTTCATCGCCACGGCGAACTTTCTGACCACGTTGGACCAGAATTTTGCTGTTATGCCCGTAGACCGTTACGATATTGTCTTCATGACGAATGAGTACCGTGTTGCCGAACTCTTTCAACCCATCACCCGCATAAATAACGACGCCATTTTCTGCAGCTTTTACCGATGAGCCTTCCGGAACCATAATGTCGATACCGTCATTGGTACTTGTTCCTTCCTTCTGGCCGTAGCTTGAAAGAATGCGTCCTTGAGCAGGCCAGCGCATTTTGGAAATACCGGTAGCCTGAGGGGCAACAACGGCAACCTGCTCGGCCTGCTGGATTGTTGTATCGCCGCCCTTGGCAACGGCAGGTTCGGCCACTGTTTTCGCAGGTTCAGCTTCTACGGTCTTGGCAGGAGCTACATTTTGCGCTGCCGGTTGAACAGATGTCGTTGTTTTCGGCGCATTCAATGTCTGGCTGCTTGATGTCGCAGCAGATGCTACAACCGTTGAGTTCTGCGAGGCTGGCGAGGCATTGCCATGCCCACCTGGAACAATAAGTGACTGCCCCACGCGGATTGCACCATTACTCAAACCGTTTGCAGATTTTAGCGAATCAACACTGGCACCGGTTTTACGCGATACGCTGAAAAGCGTATCACCGCTTTGAACAATGTAGGAGCCGCTTTTTGCAGTCGATGTGGCAGAATTGGCTGGCATCGTCCCGAGATTTTGCGGTGGCGTTCCCATAGTTTGACCGGCAGAAGCAACCTGCGTTGACTGTTGCGATGCAGCGCCATAGGTGGGCTGCGACGCGGCCGGCGGCAGCTCGCTACTCTGGATCGAACCAGTTGTCTGCGGCATCTGCTGATAAACAGGCTGCTTATTGATGGCTTGCTGCTGGTTTGGCGTTGCACCCGTATAGAAACTGTCGGTAAAGCGCTGGGTACCGGAACTACATCCCGTCACCAATCCCGCTACAACCAAAACTGCCGCACCCTGTAGATAGCGGCGAGAAGCTTTACTCATTACTTTCAAACACATGGTTTCTGCCCATTTACCCGATACTCAACTGCGGCCATTAAATAGCGTTAATGTTACCCGACAGTTAAAATCCGTTTTTTTTATGTTATTTTTTTTAACCATCATTTAAAAAAAACGAGAATGCTGTATCTCAGCCGGAAAACAGCAGGTGCCGACATCGGCAGAAAAGCTCGAGCGATGCGTTTTTTAACACAGCGAGACCTATTGCATGTATCGGTTTATTGCATTTACACGACATACATTAACTATCCATATTATCGCGTATTAAAGCGCGAAAACCGATACGCACTTTTCGCTACACGCTTTATTGGCTTCCGAAGATGACGTGAGAAAGATGGATGGCAACGGAAGCGGGGGCGTTAAAGCGCAGCAGCCACACCTTCAATGAAAGGTTGATAACGCACTTTGAACATATCAGCGCGCTCGAAACGGCTTCCGGTTTTTGTATAGCGAACGACCATTTGAACATCATCTGCCGGGCCAATCGCCTGAATGAGAATACCGTTACCAGCCAATAGATCCAGGAATGCCTGCGGCTCCTGGTCTGTCGATGGCCATATCACAATCCGATCAAATGGCCCTGCCCCGGAAATCACCCGACTGCCGTCCATTTGCCTTAGAACGATGTTGTCGATCTCCAAGGCATGAAATCTTTGACGGGCAAGATCACACAAGGTCTTATAGCGTTCAACCGTTGTCACCCGACCGGCGAGCCGTGACATAACGGCTGCGGTAAAGCCTGAGCCTGTGCCAATTTCCAACAAACGATGCTTCTTTTCCAATGAAAGGGCTGACATAATAAAAAGCTGTTCTTCCAGCCTTTCAATATACTCGCCGCATTCAATCGGAACGACTGCATTGTCATATGCGGTTTCTATATAGGGCGCCGAGAGAAATTGCCGACGTGATGTGCGTTCAAGCGCTGAAAAAAGCCGCACATTATCCAGTCCCCTTCCCCGCATTCTAAGGACGAGACTTGCAAGTTCCTCTCGTTCTGACAATGGTACAGCTTGCGTCATTTTTACTCTTCAGCCAAAGCTTTTACCAGCATATCGCGTGACCGATAAGCGGTCAGATCGAGTTGCAATGGCGTTATAGAGATCGCATTATCGCGGACTGCACGCAAATCCGTATCTTCAGCGGCATCGGCCGAACCGCGGCCAAAATGCATCCAATAATACGGAAAGCCGCGTCCATCTGAGCGCTCGTCAATACGGATATCGTGCGCAAGCTTACCTTGCACCGTTACACGCACATCCGACACTTCCGTTGGCGCGCAGGCTGGAAAGTTCAAGTTCAACAACACACCTTCAGGCACCGGGGCTTTGATAAGCTTACGCAAGATTGCCGGTGCGCACATTTCAGCTGTGCCCCACGGAATATCGCGGCGACCATTAAGCGTTTTATACTCCTGTGACAAAGCAATGGATCGGATGCCCAACAAGGTTCCTTCCATCGCACCGGCCACCGTACCTGAATAGGTTACGTCATCGGCAAGATTGCCCCCGGCATTGACGCCGGACAAAATCAGGTCCGGTGGTTCAGGCAAAATATGCCGTACCCCCATAATAATGCAGTCCGTAGGAGTGCCACGCAATGCAAAATGCCGCTCATCAATAGAACGTAAGCGCAATGGATCGGATAGGGTTAAAGAATGCGCCAGACCACTTTGATCGGTTTCCGGTGCAACAACCCAAACATCATCGGAAAGCTGGCGTGCGATACGCTCAAGAACAGCCAAACCCTCTGCATGTGTCCCGTCATCATTCGTCAACAATATACGCATCGGTTGCTCCTTATTGTGATTTCAAGCCTCTATACGTTCCAAACCACCCATATAAGGACGCAGAACATCCGGTATGACGACCGAGCCATCTGCTTGCTGGTAGTTTTCCAGAACAGCTATCAGACAACGACCGACGGCAGTTCCCGAACCATTCAATGTGTGCACAAAGCGCGGTGTTTTTTCGCCATCCTTGCGATAGCGTGCATTCATACGCCGCCCTTGGAAATCGCCACAGACAGAACAGCTCGAAATCTCCCGATAGGTATCCTGACCAGGTAGCCATACTTCTATATCGTAGGTTTTGCGCGAACCGAAACCCATGTCCCCCGTACATAGCACGATAGTCCTAAAGGGCAGTTCCAACCGCTTTAACACATCCTCGGCGCAATCAGTCATCCGTTCAAGTTCTTGAAGGGAACTATCCGCATCCGTTATCGACACCATTTCAACTTTCCAGAACTGGTGCTGGCGAAGCATACCGCGGGTGTCGCGCCCTGCTGAGCCCGCTTCAGAACGGAAGCATGGGGTAAGAGACGCGAAACGTAAAGGTAACTCCGCAATATCCAAAATCTCGCCACTGACCAAATTTGTCAAAGGTACTTCTGCCGTGGGGATTAGCCAGCGTCCGTCTGTTGTTTGGAAAAGATCTTCAGCGAACTTGGGCAATTGTGCCGTACCATAAACGGCATTATCGCGCACGAGGATGGGCACAGAAACTTCGCGATAACCATGTTCGCCAATGTGCAGATCCAGCATGAATTGACCAAGTGCACGTTCAAGTCGGGCGAGACCTCCTGAAAGAACGGTAAACCTTGCCCCCGACAGGCGGCTTGCCCGTTCGAAGTCCATCTGGCCCAGCCCCTCACCAATATCGAAATGCTCTTTTGGAACAAAGTCGAAAACACGCGGCTCGCTGAACTTGCGTATTTCGATATTATCATTTTCGTCTTTGCCAATAGGGACATCATCCAAGGGTATATTGGGTATACGTGACAAGGCGTCTTCCAAGGCAAGTGTCAGGCTCTTTTCCTCAGCTTCTGCGGAAAGAAGAAAAGTCTTAAGGTCTGCAACCTCGCCTTTTAACGCTTCTGCACGTTCCTGATTGCCAGACGCCATCGCCTGACCGATCTCCTTGGATGCGGCATTGCGTCTTTCCTGCGCATCCTGCACCTTGGACACATGATTGCGACGCTCCAAGTCGAGCGCAAGCAACTTATCAGCCTGCGGTTCGGCACTTCTTTTTGCCAAGGCCTCATCAAGCAATTGCGGATTTTCACGTATCCATTTGATATCAAGCATAGGATATTCCTGTTTGAAACTTCATTATCAATTCTGATTGTTCTTAGCTGACAAAACCTTCATCAGGAAGCCTTATCACGTTCTTTGGCCTGTTTCTTTTCTATCCAGCGCGAGACGAGAATTGATACTTCATAGAGAAGGATTGTAGGCAATGCGACACCGAACATTGTGAAAAAATCGGATGGCGTGACCATTGCTGCAATAATAATCGCGATCAAAATCGCCCATTTGCGTTTCGACACCAACATATCCGATGTCAGCAAACCAACTTTTGTCAGCAAACTTGTGACAAGTGGCAACTGGAAGATCAATCCAAAAATCAGGATAAAAGACGTCATAAAACTCAGATAATCAGAAATACGCGCTATAAATTCAACCTTGAGATGTGAATCCGGCAACAGTTGCTGTGAAAGGCTGAACCATAGCATCATGGGCGCCATAACACCGTAAACGAAAGCGCCGCCCAACAAAAACAGGATTGGTGCACCTACCAAGAACGGCAGAAACGCCATGCGCTCATTCTTATAAAGGCCGGGCGCTATAAAGCTGTAGAGCTGAAATGCCAAATAAGGAAATGATAGAATGACAGCACCGAAAGCTGCAAGCTTCATCTTGGTGAGGAAGGTTTCCCAAACCTGCGTTGACTGCAATCGAATATTTTCAGGATCACCACCAGATATTTTCATCGCCCACTGATAAGGCCAAAGCAGCATATTGAGGATGTAGTCTTTGACCAGAAAACAAATAATGAAAGCAATAAAAAAAGCCACGAGGCCAGCAATAATACGCTGACGCAGCTCAATCAGATGGTCCAGAAGGGGCGCGGCACTGGCTTCAACTTCGTCTTCTTCCACACTCACGACTGTATTTTCCTATTTTTTTTGGGCGTAGCTTGCTGAGCAACGCGGGGCGTTGCTTTTGTCGCAGTTTTACCGGTCTTGCCATTCGATGCTGATACAGCTTTGGTTTGTGACTTGGATTTCGAAGAGACACCGGTTTCAGCAGGCAATGCCGAGTCCGCCTCATTGATCCGCGCGGTTCGCTTCCGCGGCGCCGGAAGCTTTTTCTTTTTATCGTCGGGCTTTTCCAACGGTTGCGCGGTTTCGGCTTCCATAGCCTCCACTCGTCGCTCAACGCCATGATCCAAGCCGCTGTCTTCTGATGCGTTTCGCTCTGTGTCGTCCTTTTGTTTCAATGTATTGCTAACATCGATACTTGCTTTAACATCCTTCGCAACATCACGGATAGGATCGAACATTTTTGTCAATTTATTGCGCGGATCGAGATCGGTTACATCAGAGATCGTCTTTTGAAGATCATCAAGCTCGGCTTCGCGCATCGCATCATCAAACTGCCGACGGAATTCGTTTGCAGTTGCACGCATACGCGAGGTTGCCTTCCCAAATGCCTTCAACATTTTAGGCAGATCCTTCGGGCCGACCACCACAATCAGCACAATCAGAATGACTACGAATTCAGGTCCGTCAATTCCGAACATTCATTCAAACCCGGCTTTGTTTCATTACCATCAAACTACATTTCACGACTTGGACTTTGTCGTTTTACGTGCTGGCGTTTTTGTTGTTTTTGCTTTCGTTGTACGGGCAGAGGTTGATGTCTTCGCCGATGCGGTTTTTTGCGGCGCTGCTCTACGCTTAACGGGTGCGGGCGCAGGTTCAGGCTGCACATCAATCGTCTTCATCGCAGGCGGTGTTTCGACGGTTTCTTCTTCCGTCTCGTCTTCATCTTTCATTCCCTTTTTAAAGCTTTTGATACCTTTGGCAAAGTCGCCCATGAATTCAGATATCTTGCCACGTCCGAAAAGCACAAGGATGATCAGCAGAATAACGATGAGATGTGTTGGTGAAAAAATATTTCCCATTATAAACTCTCTTAAAATCTAGAACTGTCGTCTGGTTCTATTCATAGTCACTTTTTACAAGTCTTTCAAACACAACCATGTGTAATTACGTATTTTCTTCGGCATCAAGCGGGGTAAGAAGCCCCAGTTGTTCCAAATCGATATCCTCAAGCGGCTCCTCATCATCGGTAAGCGCATCAGGATCGGCCGAAGGTGCTGGCATTCTGAAATTAACCGGAAGTCTTGACGATAGAAGGCCAGCGCCTTTTAATTCTTCCATACCGGGAAGGTCACTGATGTCGGGAAGACTGAAGTGATCAAGAAAATCATTCGTCGTTCCGTAAGTCACCGGTCTACCCGGTGTACGACGACGTCCGCGAATTTTTACCCATCCTGCTTCCATTAAAACATCCAGCGTACCTTTTGATGTTTCAACGCCTCTTATATCTTCAAGTTCCGCACGCGTGACAGGCTGATGATAGGCGACAATCGCCAGAACCTCCAAAGCCGCACGCGATAAACGCCGCGGGCTCTCTTCTTCGCGATTTAATAAGAATGCCAAATCCGGCGCGGTGCGAAACGCATAGGCGTCGCCCACTTTAACGAGGTGAACACCGCGATTTTGATAATCTTCGGCCAGAACTTGCATGATTGCATCAATATTGCTGCCAGCCGGCAGACGTTCTTCCAATGCGCGGCGGGTGACAGGCTGGCTTGACGCGAAAACCATGGCCTCAGCCATACGCACCAGCTGGGGTGTGAAATTTAGCTCGCCATTATTGGATTCAACCATTGTCTGGCACCGTCGTGGTCGAAGGGAGAGCTCGTAGATAGATCGGCGAGAACGCCCCTTGTTGACGGATTTCCATCTGCCCTTCCCTAACCATTTCCAAGCTGGCGGCAAACGCACTTGCTAATGCCGTGCGGCGTTCGGCAGCGGTGGGAATATAAGCAAACAGGAATTCATCCAGCGCTTTCCAATCAACAGCAACCCCCAAAAGACGATGCAGCAGCTGACGGGCCGACTTTAGAGACCAGACCGTGCGCTTACCAACTTCTACATGACTTACCGCCTGTCTTTGACGTAATCCGGCATAAGCCGTCAGCAAGTCGTAAAGAGAAGCATCATAAAGATGCTTTTTTTCCACAATTACCATTTCCGGGTCGGCACGCTTGAATATGTCTCGGCCTAAGCGGTTGCGATTGACTAAACGCCCTGCGGCTTCACGCATGGCTTCCAGTCTTTGCAATCGAAACTGCAGGAGCTCGGCCATTTCCTCGCCGCTCTCTCCGTCATCGCTGGCTGCCTTGGGCACCAGCAAACGAGATTTCAGATAGGCCAGCCAAGCCGCCATCACCAGATAATCGGCAGCCAATTCCAACCGTAGCAAACGCGCTTGTTCGACAAACTCTAGATATTGCTGCACCAGCGCAACAATGGATATCCTTGAAAGATCGACCTTTTGGTTGCGCGCCAGATGCAGCAAGAGATCCATCGGACCTTCAAACCCTTGAACGTCGATCACTAGTGTCGGCTCGCTTACCCCATGATCATCGGTAGGCGTCCATATTGTGTCCATGGCCTTTTGCGCATGGCCACTGATCTGTCTTTTTGCATTCGGTGCCAATTTTCAGTACCCACTAAGCAACAGCTAATAATGCATCAAACTCGGCCCGCAATGCTACTTCATCCGCATCGTCAGGCTGGCGCATAGTCTGGCACGCATTGTCCGCACGTTGCAACGCCTTTCCGCTCAAAACAGGTGTTTTGGCGGCTATAGCACGCATTTCGTCAATATGGCCATTGCAATGGAGAACTAGATCACATCCGGCTATAAAGGATTGTTGCGTCAAAGCACCCAAATCGCCCGATAATGCTTTCATCGAAAGGTCATCGGTCATCAAAAGACCGTCAAAACCTATTTCATTTCGGATGATCTTCTCGACCACGATTTGTGAGAGTGTTGCGGGTTTTTGGCTGTCGATGGCTTCATAGACAACATGCGCTGTCATCGCCACAGGCAGGTCCGACAATGCCTTAAACGGAACAAAATCGTGTTTTTTCAACGTATCAAGCGTCGCATCGACATGGGCAAGCTCCAAATGGGTATCACAAAACGCCCGCCCATGGCCGGGAATATGCTTCATAACAGGTAAAACACCGCCAGCTTGCAATCCTTCTGCAGCTGCCCGTCCCAATGCACTGACCGTTTCTGGATCGTGGGCATAAGCGCGTGCGCCGATAACATCGTGCGCTCCATCCACCGGTACATCAAGCAATGGCAGGCAGTCGGCGTTGATACCCAAGCGCCGCAGGTCAAACGCATGCAAACGCGACATAATCCATGCCGCCCGCAAACCCTTTTCCTTATCGTTATGATAGATGTTTCCTAAAGTGGCAGCAGGCGGATAGTCCGGCGCCAGCGGCGCGCGCAAACGCTGCACCCGACCGCCTTCCTGATCAATGAAAATAAAAACATCGTCCCTCCCGCTTGCAGAACGTAATGACGCTGTCAGATGACGAACCTCTTCTGCCGTACCGATATTGCGTGCGAACAATATGTAGGCCCAAGGCTGATTCTCGGTGATGAAAGCTTCTTCCTCTGGCTTTAAAACGAGTCCGGACACACCGGTGATCATGGCTTTCAAATTTGACATTTTGCGCTTACCTTTGCTTGCACTATGCGATTTCAACAACAGCGTTAATTAGCCAATACGTTTTCTTTAGGGATGACGTCCAGCTTTTTCACCCACACTTTAATGTCATGAACAGCCAAACCGCCGTTTGGAGCCGGTGAATCGGCGCCGGTCAGTACGTTGATGCCCTCGCCTCGTAGGAAACTGCTATTGGGAAACAGTCCGGCAGATATGACAATGCCCCGCCTCACGCCAGAAAATATTTTTGCATGAAGCACAACTTCTCCGCGTTGATTGCCAATTTCCACCAACTCACCATCGTCTACACCATATTGCGCAGCATCTTCGGGATGCATCATCAGTTCTGGTCGCCGTTCCTTTTGCATCGACGTTTCGGTTTCTGAAAATGAAGAATTCAGGAAATTATGTGCCGGTGACGTTGCAAGCCGGAAAGGATGCTCCGCATCCACATTTTCCAAAACGTCCCACTGATCTGGAAATTCAGGCATTGATTGATACGGCCCCAGATGACCCATCGTTTTTGGCGGGGTGTCGGGTGAAACGCCGCCTGTCCATTGGGGCTTGAAACGGAATTTTCGGTCTGGCCAGGCAAAGCCCTTCATAAAATGCGCCCGCTCAAAGTCTGGTTGTACGTCAAGCCAACGTTTTTCCCGCAATTCATTATATGTGCCTCGTTTGCTTAGCCGCAACATTGTATCGATCAGTTCTATGGCTGTCTTATCAAAGCCCGGATGATGATCCAGTCCCAAACGTTTCGCCAATTGGTTTATCACATACAGGTTTGGTTGCGGCCCGGCTGGAGGCTCGATCAGTTTAGGGCCCAGCAGAATATGTTGCTGACCACCTCCCCTATAGATATCATCATGTTCGAGAAACATTGTCGCGGGCAGCACAACATCGGCAAGTTTGGCGGTATCGGTCATAAACTGCTCGTGCACGACCGTAAACACATCCAAGCGAGAAAGACCTTCGTGCACGAGCCGCTGTTCGGGCGCGACATTGGCAGGATTTGTATTCTGGATAAACAAGGCCGTTACTGGTGGTCCGCCATAGAGTTCGACTTCGTCACGTGCGAGAATTCGTCCGATTTTCGACTGGTCAAGCGCGCGAATCGTTGGATCAGCGAATGACTGGCCTTCGATTTCGTTTTTGTTCAATGCGAAAATACTCGCATTCGACAAAAACGCTCCGCCGCCTTCATATTGCCATGCGCCAAGCACGGTCGGCACTGACAATGCTGCATGCATAGCTACGGCACCGTTGCGCTGGCGGGTAAAACCATATCCAAGACGAAAAAAGCTGCGTTTGGTCGTTCCCACCATTTTTGCAAATAGTTCGATATCTTCAACCGGGACACCGGTCATATCCGAAGCCCATTGCGGTGTTTTAAAACGCAGATGATCTCGCAACCCTTTGGGGTCGTCGCTATAGCGCTCCAAATAAGGCCAATCGGCGAAACCATCGCGGAAAAATACATGCATCAAAGCACATGCAAGGGCTGCGTCAGTGCCGGGCTTCAAGACCAATCCCAAATCTGCTTGTTTGACCGTCGCACTTTCATAAATGTCGACAGCTATGATTTTTGCACCGCGTTCCTTTCGCGCTTTGACGGCATGTGTCATCACGTTGACCTGCGTGCTCGCCGCATTTGTTCCCCATATAACAATGCAATCGGATTTCGCCATCTCGCGTGGATCGACGCCCGCAATGCGTCCTGTGCCGGCGTAGTAACCCGTCAATGCTGTATTGGTACAAAAAGTGGAAAATTGATGGGAATAACGTCCCGCATGGCGAAGCCGATTGATGGAGTCTCGCTGTACCAACCCCATCGTGCCGGCAAAATAATACGGCCATACCGTTGTGGAGCCATAGCTTGCTACGGCTTTCTGGAAACGTTCAGCTATGAGGTCGAGCGCGATATCCCATGAAGCTTCTTTCCAGTTCCCCTCGCCTTTCGCCCCTGAACGAACCAATGGCCTTAACAGCCTTTCAGGGTGATGAATTCTTTCGCTATAGCGGGCAACTTTTGCGCAGATAACGCCAGCTGTATAGCTGTTTTCCTTCGAGCCGCGTACGCGCCCGATGCGATTGGGCGCCAAAATCTCGACATCAAGGGCACAGGTTGAGGGGCAATCATGCGGGCATGCACTATGACCAATTGTTTTATCGTTCATCAGCAAATGGCATCCTGAATATCTTATAAACACTCTTTTAACATCGTAAGGCCGATCATGCCAGCCGCACCGCAATTACACCGCAAACGATAAAAACAGCAGCAATCATACGCGCCAATCCTATTTTTTCGCGAAGAACAACAAAAGACAGGATAATTGCAAAAAGTATGGATGTTTCACGCAATGCCGCTACAACGGCAACAGGCAAAAACGTCATAGCCCATAATGCCAAGCCATAAGCGCCTAGAGAAAGCATGCCGCCTAGAATACCGAGCCACCAATATCGGGTAATATAGGTCACAAACACAGTGCGCCGTTCTTGCTGCAATAATGCATAGGCCACGCGCGGTGCACCAATAAGAAAGAATATCCATAATATATAGCCAGAAGGAGAACCAGAAATTCGAATGCCTATGCCATCCAGTACGGTATAACAAGCCACCAAGACTGCATTGACAAATGTTAAAGGCAAAACAGCCGCATCTATTCTGCCGGCCCTTCGCAAAGCCTCTAGAGCCAACACACATACGCCGAACGATATCAGTAGAATGCCAATCCAACCCCGCCACGTTAGGCTTTCACCAATAAGGGGGCCGCTTACCAATGCAATGAATAATGGCGGCATACCCCGCATGATCGGATAAGACTGGCTGATATCACCCCTTTGATAAATAATACCAACAAGTGCCATGTAAGTGATCTGGATGGCGATCGAAACAAGCATGAAAGGCATACTTGCCATTGTTGGAAAGTCTACAAAAGGCAATCCCAACAATGCGAGAAAGGCTGATCCCGCCATGAATGCTGTCGTGTTCAACGTTGCGTGGCCATTGAGCTTAACCAATATGCTCCAGCCTGCATGCATCAATGCGGCGCTCAAAACCACCAAGACCATTAAACCCGACATCAAAGTCTATCCCGTTTTACGCCTTATAGCGATCACTGCGCGATGCGTTTACGCAACTATGTTGATTGATTTGAGAGAATGACACAAACAGTTGTATAAACACCGCACATCTTTGTGATAAAAGCGACATCCGTAGAAACTTGCATCAAGCACTGTGTGCTCCATCTTGCTAGAACAGAGCGTGATGCAATCCTCGCGCAAGGTTATATGCATATTCATAAAAACCATAAACCTACCATTTGATCAACGCCGGGAATCGATAATTTTGGCCATAAGCAGACGAACATTTTTGATCGCAGCACCAACTTTTCTGGCAGGCTGTACTTTTCGTCATCCAGTGCCATCAATGGTACCTTTGGAAAGCAACGGCGGCACCGTTTATGTTGAACCACAAGCTTCGAAAAGAACTGTCCTACGCAAGTCGCCATCGTCGCCACAGGCTCGCTCACTCGATTCACAGGCCGTTGCAAATTATTCGGCCCGCATCGACAATGGCGTTCCTGTAAAAGCTGTCGACATCAGCCGCTTCAACCCAGACTATCTGCGGCAGGAAGTCGCCTTCAATATGCCTTATAAGCCCGGCACTATCGTTGTCGATCCGAATAATTTTTTCTGCTATTTCGTCTTGCCGCAAGGTCGGGCTGTCCGTTACGGTGTTGGTGTTGCCAAAACATCTGCCACCGATTTTCAGGGCGAAGCAACCATTGGGCGCAAAGCTGTGTGGCCGTCTTGGCGACCAACCGACAACATGATCCGGAAACAACCACAGCGCTACGGTCATCTGACGGGCGGTATGAAAGGCGGCCCCACCAATCCGTTGGGTGCGCGTGCACTTTACCTTTACCGTGGCGGTCAAGATACGCTTTTCAGACTACATGGTACAACGGAACCGTGGTCAATCGGAAAACGCGTTTCATCGGGTTGTATCCGTTTTCTCAATCAGGATATTATAGACCTTTATAGCCGTGTATCTGTGGGTGCTCGCGCTGTGGTGCTGCCGCATAAAATGGGCCTTGGCTGACCCATGCCAGACATGTTAAGTCAGCGCTCATGAATTATCGCCATATCTATCACGCTGGCAATTTTGCCGATGTATTCAAGCATATCGTCATCAGCCGCATCGTTGAATACCTCAAACACAAAGACCAAGCGTTCCGTGTGGTCGATACGCATGCAGGCATTGGTATCTATGATCTTTCTTCTCAACAAGCCCAGAAAACCGGGGAATGGAGGGATGGCGTAGGTCGTTTCTTGGAAACACCCGTGCCGACAGATTTACAGCCGCTTCTGGCGCCGTGGTTGAATATTGTCAACGAAATGAATACCCGCAGTCATCCGCTGAAGCGTTATCCCGGTTCTCCTATGATTATTCGCCAGTTGTTGCGTCGACAAGATCGGTTGACCGCAATTGAACTTCATGAACAGGACTATCAGCAATTAGCCAAAAATTTCGCAGGTGATTATCAAACCCGCGTCTTACATCTCAACGGTTACCTTTCGTTGGGCGCCCATCTTCCCCCCAAAGAAAAGCGTGGGCTTGTAGTTATTGATCCCCCGTTTGAAGAGGCGGGCGAATTTCAAAAAATGACCGATGGGCTGATAAAAGCCTATCGGCGTTTTCCGGGCGGGACTTATGCATTTTGGTATCCGGTAAAACATTATACCGAGCTGGAAAATTATCTAAGCGCATTATATGATACGGAAATCCCAAAGATCCTAAGGCTGGAACTGCGCATCCGCCGGTCTTCAGACCAACCGGGACTCAATGGGAGCGGTATGATTGTGGTTAATCCACCCTATATTTTGCAAAAGGAGATTGAGGCATTAAAGCCCCTATTGCTCCAGCGGCTGGCGCAAGATAAACATGCACAGCTCATTCAGGAATGGGTACGTGGTGAAGCTGTTTGATCTTGACGGAACAGACACAATGCAACACATTGAAGCTACATAATGACAGGATAGAATGAATATGCAATTTTCGTCGTTTTCTAAAGCAAATTTCCGCGTCGTTTTATCAGCAACAGTCGTTTGTTGCGGTCTTTTAGGCGCGGGCAATATTGCCAAGGCCGCTGATATGGTCACATCCGTCGAGCCTACTTATTCAGGCGCCGGCGTCTGCGGACACCAGCACGTGCTCAGCAGTGTGAGCTATAAATTCTATCACGAAGTCCGTCATGTCCCCGGTTTACCTCTCGTCCGCATCAAGGATATGGGCAATATCGTGATGACGCGTGAAGAGCCAGCGGCAACCAAGCTGAATATAGACCGTCAGTATTGCAGTGCAACGGCTGTCATGAATGATGGCAGCACCTATCCGGTCTGGTATATGGTCGAATTCGGGCAGGGTTTTACCGGTGTAGGCGGTTTCAATGTTGAATTCTGTGTGGAAGGATTTGACAAATGGCGCATTCAGGACGGTAACTGCCGGGCAGTTCGTTAATGCGTCTCTTGGGATCGGCTACATCGCCTTTCGTTGCGAAAGCGCGATTGGCCGCCTATTATCTGAATATTGACCTTGAAGAAATAGCCGTCGATACCTTTCACGATCCTGAAGAGCTCACCAAATTTAACCCTCTGGGAAAAATACCGGCGCTTATTACCGATGATGGAGATGTCTTTTTTGATAGTCCCGTCATTCTGAGCTATCTGGATTATCTAGGCGGAAACAAGCTTTTTCCGCAAGATCCGCTGGCACGGATCAAGGTGGAGCGTCTGGAAGCCGCAGCTGATGGTCTATGCGATGTATTGGTTGCCCATGTCTATGAAAGACGCTACCGCCCTGAAGCATTGGTGCATCAGCCATGGTTGGATAAACAATGGGGAAAAGCGACGCGGATGTTGGACTACTTTGAGGAAAATGTTCCCCAGCTCGACAAACTCGATGCCGGCAATCTGACACTTGCTATTGTCCTGAATTTCGCTGAGCTCCGATTTGCCGGTTTATGGGACGAAAAACGCCCGCAGCTTAAAAACTGGCGTGATCTATTCATACTGAAATACGCAGATTTGCAGGCGCTATTGCCATAAAAAGTTTTCGTGGTTTCATCTTGACTGACATAGTCTTTGCAAAAATCAGAGACACAGCAGGCATTGGCAAGATTGTTTTCATATGAGGCACTTGATTTAAGCGTCGGAGATGGCCATTTTCTGGGCACACCTTTAATGTATAATTTCGCGTCTGGAGAGCACATTAACGGGGATGTAAAATCGAAGTCAGACAGCAAACCCGGGATACGATGAACATAATGAAGCAAAAACGTCCTGTTGCCCTTATTACCGGAGGTTCCAAAAGGCTTGGTGCCGCGATCGCGCTAGATCTGGCTGCAAACGGCTTTAATCTTGCTATCCACTACCTGAATGGACGTGATCAAGCCAACGCACTTGTTGACGAATTGAGAAGTTTGGGGGCTGAAGCGCATTGCTTCCATGCCGATCTTTTAAAAACGAAAGGCGTAGGGCTGACAGACGCGGTCGTCCAAAAGATGGGGCCTGTCGAGCTACTCGTCAATAATGCATCGCTGTTCATTGATGATCACATCGGTTCTCTAAATGAGAAAGTTTGGGACGACCATTTTGCACTTCATCTTCGTACACCTACTATCCTTGCCGATGCGATGCACAATTATCTTCCCAAAGACGGCAACGGCTTGATTGTGAATATGATTGACCAGAGAGTTTGGAAGCCCAATCCACAATTTTTATCCTATACGCTCTCTAAATCTGCATTGTGGACATTGACGCAAACACTTGCGCAAGCATTGGCACCCCATATTCGTGTGAATGCTATAGGCCCTGGACCATCATTGAAGAGCCCGAGACAAAGCGATCAGGATTTTCTTGATCAGACACAAGCAGTTTTGTTGCAACACGGCCCATCACTGACAGAGTTTGGGGCTACTGTGCGCTATTTTTGGCAACAGACTTCGGTCACAGGCCAGATGATCGCATTGGATGGTGGTCAGCATCTCATGTGGCAAACACCAGACCTTGCCGGTCAGATTGAATAGAAATGACCGCTGAACACAAGAATATCGGCAATGCCGATGATGAGAATTTCCTTCCCAAAGAGGAAGAGGATATCGCACCAACGCTACCCGATATTACTTGGGATAGCGCGAATTATCCTGATGATGAGAAAAAGCTGAGCGGCGCACTCCTTATTCAGGAATTCGTCAAAAATCTGCCGAATAAACCCGGCGTCTATCGTATGTTCGATGAAGAATCGAATGTGCTCTACGTTGGTAAAGCCCGTAATCTGAAAAAGCGCGTATCCAACTATGCCCGCGGCCAAGGACATAGTAACCGCATCGCGCGGATGATTCGTGCAACATGCCATATGGAATTTGTTGTAACGAATACGGAGACTGAAGCGTTATTGCTGGAAGCGAATCTTATCAAGAGGTTGCGCCCAAGATTTAATGTTCTTCTGCGGGACGATAAAAGCTTTCCCTATATTATTATCACGCGTGACCACCGCGCACCCGCGGTGTTTAAGCATCGTGGCGCGCGTTCGCGTAAAGGCGATTATTTCGGCCCTTTTGCATCCGCCGGCGCCGTTACACGGACAATTAATGCGATGCAACGCGCTTTCTTGCTGCGTACCTGCACCGATTCTGTCCTTGATAGCAGAACGAGGCCGTGCTTACTGCATCAGATCAAACGTTGCTCAGCACCCTGCACCGATGAAATCAGCGACGCCGATTATATGAAACTGGTTGACGAGGCGAAGGCGTTTCTTTCAGGTAAGAGCCAGACAATCCAGGATGAAATGGCAAAAGCCATGCATGCGGCGGCCGAGCAACTGGATTTTGAGCGCGCTGCTATCTATCGCGATCGCCTTTCAGCGTTATCACACGTGCAAAGCCATCAGGGTATCAATCCGCAAACGGTCGATGAGGCTGATGTTTTTGCAATCGCGCAACAAGGCGGAATGACCTGCATTCAGGTATTCTTTTTCAGGACCGGCCAGAATTGGGGAAATCGCGCTTATTTCCCAAAAGCCGATCCGTCGATCTCTGCCGCAGAAGTTTTGGAAGCGTTCCTTGCCCAATTCTACGATGACAAGCCTGTACCAAAGCTGATTCTCTTATCTGAAGCGGTGGAAGAGCAAGAGCTTCTGTCGCAAGCCTTGAGCCTTAAAGCAGAACGTAAGTTGACGATAACCGTACCACAGCGCGGTGAACGCAAAGCATTGGTTGACCACGCTCATACCAATGCGCGCGAAGCCTTGGGCAGGCGCTTGGCCGAAACCTCAACCCAAAACAAATTGCTTGAAGGTATGGCTGAGACATTCGGACTATCCAAAGTTCCCCGCCGGATCGAGGTTTACGATAACTCCCACATTATGGGCACGAATGCCGTCGGCGGCATGATCGTTGCGGGTGCGGATGGTTTCATCAAAAATCAGTATCGCAAGTTCAACATCCGCTCTACCGATATCACTCCCGGTGACGATTTCGGCATGATGAAAGAAGTGATAACACGCCGGTTCTCACGCCTTCTTAAGGATTATGGATTGCCTGATGAAAGCGCGCAACAAACAGGAACGGACGAAGATGCATTTCCAACCTGGCCAGATGTGATCCTGATTGACGGCGGTGAAGGCCAGATGGGTGTCGTCCGCAAGATGTTGCGTGAGCTTGGTGTTGATACGGTTGTCACCGCAATTGGTGTCGCCAAAGGCGTGGACCGCGAGGCGGGACGTGAGCGTTTCTTCATGTCTGGACGTCAACCGTTCATGCTTCCACCGCGCGATCCGGTATTGTATTTTTTGCAACGGTTACGCGATGAAGCACACCGCTTTGCCATTGGTACCCATCGCGCGAAACGCAAGAAAGAAATGATCAAGAACCCACTTGATGAAGTGGAAGGCATCGGACCTTCACGCAAGCGTGCGCTACTTAGCCATTTCGGTACAGCCAAAGCCGTGTCGCGCGCGGCGGTTGAAGATCTTATGAAGGTCGATGGTATATCGGCTGCAATGGCGCGGCAAATTCACGATCATTTTAACGAAAGATAAAGCTTGTTTCCACATTTTGTGCCCGTTAGATGTATAAGATCAAAGATATAAGTGATTTTGTTGAATGGTTTGTGTGTTAAACGGTTTCATCTATTCAGCAGCGCATATAAAAATCGGTATTCGGATTGATTTTGTTGTCCCATACAAGATTGGCCGATAAGTATTAGAGGACAGAAAACGGCTCTATGAAGAAACATACTTTTTCTCTGCCCAACATCCTGACCTATGCGCGTATTGTCGCTGTTCCTCTTGTTGTGTTGTGTTTTTTTGCTGAAGGACGTTTGCAATCGACCGATCCTGCACGTTGGACCGCCGTCGCGATATTTGTTGTTGCTTCTGTTACCGATTTTTTTGACGGCTATCTCGCGCGCATTTGGAAACAAACCTCCAATATCGGCCGCATGTTGGATCCTATTGCCGATAAACTCCTTGTATCTGCTTGTCTGCTTCTCCTCGCTGCTGACAGTACCATAGCGGGTTGGACACTATGGGCCGCCATTATCATCCTATGTCGTGAAATTCTTGTTTCCGGCCTCAGAGAGTATTTGGCGGAACTTAAGGTCAGCGTTCCGGTTTCCCGATTAGCGAAGTGGAAAACGACCGTACAGATGGTCGCCATCGTTTTTCTTCTAGCGGGGCCGGCTGGCAATAAAGTCATTCCTTATGCAATGGAATTCGGACTGGTTATGCTTTGGGTCGCGGCTATCCTCACGCTTTGGACTGGATGGGATTATTTTCGAGCCGGTCTGAAACATGTGATAAATTGAAAGATCAGAAATGAAGTTACGTTATTTTGCCTGGGTTCGAGAGCGCATTGGTCGTGATGAAGAAGACCTTGCCATACCTGATACGGTGGTAACAGTTGCCGATTTGCTGAGATTTTTGCGAAGCTTGGGCGACAACTACGCTTATGCCCTTGAAGCGCCGGAGCTCATTCGCGTCGCTATTGATCAAGAACATGTCGAACATGATATTGCTTTAGCCGGCGCAAGCGAAGTCGCACTCTTCCCCCCGATGACAGGCGGTTGATGTCCATGACTTTCAGTGTACGCGTTCAGTCTGATGACTTTGACATGTCAGCAGAGGTTGAAAAGCTTCATGCCGGTAATAAGGCTATTGGAGGAATCGTCGCTTTTACCGGTTTTTGTCGGGATGAGAATGGCACGCTCTCGGCACTCGAGATTGAGCATTATCCCGATATGGCCGAAAAACACATCAGTGCTATCGTAAAACAGGCTAAACAGCGGTGGCCGCTTATCGGCATCACGGTCATTCACCGCTTTGGTTATATCAAGGCAGGTGAGCAGATTGTATTGGTCGCCACATCCTCATCACACCGACGGGCAGCTTTCGAAGCCGCTGACTTCATTATGGATTATCTGAAAACCGAAGCACCTTTTTGGAAAAAAGAACATCTTGCCAATGGCGAAACGAGCGATTGGGTCATGGCGAAAGACGAAGATGACGAAACGAAAAGACGCTGGCTCTAGAGATATCCATTTTGTGTTGGTTCGTAATTCTGTTCTAAATCTCTCTGTTTTACCGAAGCTCTATTCCGGTCGAAGGGAAAAAAGGAAATGATCCTGTGAATAATTTTTCTCGCATAGGCGTTCCATACTTTTCAGGAATTGCTCTAACGCGCCCCTAACAAGGGTTGAATCTTGAAAGCTTTTCCCTGAAGCCAATCTTTCAAATGCGATTGGGTCTATTGATTGTTTGCATGAGACATATGCATGTGGTTTATTTCCCGATCATAGCAAGTCTCTTATTTTCGTGCTGAACTGTCAAATGCCGCCGCCTTAATTTCTCCTGAAATTTCGCTATAGCTTTGTGCAAAGTCGTTGATGGTCAGGTTGCAATCTGCAAATTTTATTGTCAAAATTGCTGTCAGTCAGACGCTTGAACATCTTAAGTAAAGGTCACATACATATATGAAACGTCGCATCATAGCAGCTTTATCCCTCGGTGCTGCTGCTCTAGCCAGTCTGGCAGTCCTTTCTATACCGGCAATGGTTATTAATACGTCTGTCCCTGCAATAAGTGCAGCGGAAACGTCTACGATCCATGGCAGCGTTTCTTATCGCCAGCGCATTGCCCTGCCCCAACATGCCTATCTCATTGTTCAGCTAGTGGACGTATCAAATCCTGATGGTCCTTTTCCGGTTGTCTCTGAAACATCTATACAACCCAAGGGGCAAGTCCCTATCGCATTCGCTTTGCCTGTCGATAATAGCAAGCTTAAAAATGGATCGAAATACGCCCTTCAAGCGCGGATTGTTGTGGGAGACATCCTCTGGTTTGTCAGCGATGAAAGAATGCCAGTCGATCTTACCGACAAAACAGCAAACTACGCTATCAATCTAGGCATGGTTGCGCAAACAACTACAACAAAACAAACTGTCCCGACCGTGATCAACGGACAAGAATGGCGTGTGGAAGATATCTTTGGTGGAGGGATCATCGATTCTTCGCATATGACAATCATGATCGATCAAAAGGCTGATAATGCAGATAATAAAGACACGCCAAAATACCGCGTAAGCGGGACAGGTGGCTGCAACCGTTACTTTTCTTCCGTGACCATTAACGAGGCAGACCAAACGCTTGATTTTGCCCCACCGGCAATGACATTCATGGCCTGTGCGGAGGCAATATCACAGCAGGAAAGCCGGTTTGTCGAAATGATGGGCAAGGCAAATAGCTACACTTTCGACGATATTGGCCGCTTGTTTCTAAAGGATGCCGACGGCAATTATATTGCCCGTCTAGTCCCCGATCTTTGATCGGAACCAGAAGCGGCGCACGTTTCGAAATTCTGAAAAATATGACATGACAAGATACAAAAAAGCCCGGTTGTTACACCGGGCTTTTTTGTAAGACATTGTAAGATGCTTCAGCCAACGATTTCCGTGCCGGAAAACCAATAGGCGATCTCTTCTTTCGCTGTTTCAACAGCATCGGAACCGTGAACGGAGTTTTCACCGATCGAAAGTGCATGAACCTTGCGGATCGTACCCTCGGCAGCATCAGCTGGATTTGTTGCGCCCATAACTTCGCGGTTTTTAGCGATAGCGTTTTCACCTTCAAGAACCTGAACAATTGTCGGGCCGGAAGACATGAATTCGGTCAATTCGCCAAAGAAAGGACGTTCTTTATGAACAGCGTAGAAACCTTCAGCTTCGCGCAGGCTCATCCAAACGCGCTTGGATGCGACAACGCGCAAACCCGCATCTTCCAGCATCTTGGTGATAGCGCCAGTGAGATTGCGACGGGTAGCGTCAGGTTTAATCATCGAAAAAGTACGTTCTAAAGCCATGTGACTTAACCTTTTTGTTGAGAGAATTTCAGTTGCCGGTTCTATAAACGGATAACAGACTTTTGCCAAGTAAAACCCTTCATCAACAATGACAAACACGCGGCAAAACTGTTATTGCGTGATAAATCGGCTAGGAATTGACGATATGACGGTCAAAGCCTTTTGACGCGCGGCTATTTGCAGCGATTTTTCTTGCACTTCAATCCAAGCCATGCAAAAGCCTGAAACATTATGTTGATTTTAAATGATATCACCATCCGCATGGCCGGACGTTTGCTGATCGACCACGCCAGTGTTATGCTGCCGGAAGGTTCAAAAACCGGCTTTGTCGGCCATAATGGTACTGGCAAATCCACCCTATTCCGTGCAATTACCGGCGATCTCGCGCCTGAGACCGGTGACATCAGCATGCCGAAAGATACCCGTATCGGTCAGGTGGCCCAGGAAGCGCCGGCAACGGAACAATCGCTGCTTGAAATCGTGCTTGAAGCCGACAAGGAACGCGCCCAACTGATGAGCGAAGCGGAAACAGCTACAGACCCGATGCGTATTGCTGAAATCCATACCCGGCTTACGGATATTGATGCGCATTCCGCCGAAGCGCGCGCTGGCAGCATTTTGTCCGGCCTTGGATTTGATGCTGCGGCGCAAAACCGACCAGCATCGTCATTTTCCGGCGGCTGGCGTATGCGTGTTGCGCTTGCTGCCGTTCTTTTTGCCGAACCCGATTTGCTCCTATTGGACGAACCAACCAACTATCTTGATCTTGAAGGCACTTTATGGCTGGTGGAATATGTGCGCAAATATCCGCACACCGTTATCATCATCAGCCATGATCGTGATTTGCTCAACAGTGCAACCACATCAATCATGCATCTTGAAAATAAGAAGCTGACATTCTGGCGTGGCAACTACGACCAGTTTGAACGCCAGCGCGCCGAGACGATCGAGCTGCAACAAAAGCAGGCGACGAAACAAGAAGCACATCGCAAACATATTGAAGCGTTTGTTGCCCGTTTTCGCGCTAAAGCGACAAAGGCGCGACAAGCGCAATCACGCTTGAAAGCGCTTGAAAAATTAAAGCCTGTTGCTGTCTGGAAAGACGAGCACGTGCAGCCTTTTACTTTTCCGCAGGCAACAAAGATCGCTGCGTCGCCTATCATCGCGTTATCCAAGGTTGATGTGGGTTACGAAACCGACAAGCCAATCTTGCGCAATCTCGATCTTCGAATTGATAATGATGACAGAATCGCACTGTTAGGCTCTAATGGTAATGGTAAGTCCACCCTTGCCAAATTGCTATCGGGGCGTTTACCTGCTGAAAAAGGCAGCATTACACTGTCCCCTAATCTGAAGGTTGCTTTTTTTGCCCAACATCAGCTGGATGATTTACGACCGGAAGAAAATCCGATTGAGCATGTTCGTCGATTGATGCCCGGTCAGCCGGAAGCGAAGATTAGAGCAGCTGTAGCGCGTATGGGCCTTGCAACTGAAAAGATGATGACCAAGGCTAAAGAATTATCCGGCGGTGAAAAGGCACGCTTACTTATGGGCTTGGCAACATTTGACGGCCCCAACCTGCTGATCCTCGATGAGCCGACAAACCACCTCGATATTGATAGTCGTGAAGAGTTGGTGCATGCTTTGAATGAATTCAATGGTGCAGTTATCCTCATCGCGCATGATCGCCACCTCATTGAGGCGACAATGGATCGCCTGTGGTTGGTTAAAGACGGTGGTGTGAAACCATATGACGGTGATATGGATGATTATCGTGTGGACGTTCTTGGGTTGTCAAAACCCAAAGAAGTGAAAACCGTCAAGGAGGCACCAGCGTCGCGTTCCAAAAATGACCAGCGCAAAGCCAATGCTGAGAAAAGGGCCAACCTTGCACCCTTGCGCAAGCAGATCACGGATACGGAAGCGCTTATGGAACGGCTGCAAAAGTTGATAGCGCGGCTTGATGATGCTTTGGCGGATGGGGAGCTTTATGCAAAATCTCCCGAAATTGTCGCTGAAAAGGCCAAAGAGCGTGCTGACGCGGCAAAACGCCTAGATGATGCCGAAGCTCGCTGGCTCAAACTCAGTGATGAGTATGACGCTGCCATGGGCTGAATGCAGATGAGGTTCAGGGCTCATTAATCAAGTTGGGAACCGAGAGTCGCACCGATGCAGATATCTCCGAAAGAGGTGTACTCACATCTTTCATAACGAGTAACAACGCATCGTCAACTTTCATCTTGGAAAAACAGGTTCTTGACACTATTACCTAGCTGATAGGCTTGGTGGCGAACATATGGGTAGCTATACGCTTTCTGGCGGGACGAAATTCTGGATCTTCCTTTTATGAAAAGCCGACCGGAACCAATCTATATTATCCTGCGGCATTTAGTTAAAGAGCATGTTCTTCTCCAGTCATACATTTGCTTTCCAGTCAGCAGAAGGCAAATTGGCTTTCCAACTTTATCACGGACCCTTTGCAACTTCGAGTTCAAATCATCATTCGTGCACTTGATGAGACGGTAAGAATCGTTTCTTGAAAGGCTCGCCCTATACGATGCGCCTTGAAGTTTAGGGCGATAGTAATGGTGCGTTGACGCTTTTGGCCCTATCTCGTGACACAGGTGAAGATACGGTCAAACATTCACAAGCCTGCTGCGGCTTATGAAGCTGGTCTAAAGAATCAAAGCGAACCTTTTTGCCGACCGGCGGATCTTTTTATTGCAGACCATGTTTGATGATACAGCCAATGCCGCCGATAACGGGCTTGTCACCCTCCTCTTATGAGGCAGCGAATAACAGAACGATACCCCCTCATCTGTTCTTCGCTCAATAACATAAATCACTCATTGGCCTCACCTCAATAAAACCACCAAATAACAAATAAAAAAAACCGAAAATCTTGAACACTAAAATGCCTAATCTGGAATAACAAGAAATACGATGTAGCTTATGATTTCAATGCGAACTATTATTGTATCCTTTTCTTGTGTTCCGTAAGACCTAAATTCCTTTAATTCAACCATTACGCTTGGGCGCATATGGAACTCCTATTATACTCAATCCCGCTCCAATCATGACGTAAAAAGCTGGCGACATATTGTTGCCGGTAAAGGCGATAAACCATGTAACTATTAAGGAAGCAAACCCGCCGAATATTGTTACAGCGAAATTATAGGCGACCGATACACCTGTTGACATGATCTGTGTTGGAAAAAGGTGAGCGAATGCTCCAATGATAGGTCCGGTGTATATGCCCGAAAGAATACCGAATACACATTGGAAGACAATCAGAGATGCCAGTGTTTGGTATGCATTGATATAGGCGAACATTGGCCATGCAAGCAGAAATATAAATATAGCAGCGATTAACATAACTACACGGGAACCGATGCGATCAGCAAGCAGACCGGCCAAGGGTGCAGCGATCATCATCGTAAGTCCACCCATAATCCCAGAAATAAAACCGTCTTGTTTCGGCATACCAAGAATTCCAGAAGCATAGGTAGGCATATAAAACAGCAATATGTAAAACGATACGGTCCACAGAATTACAATTAACAGGCTGACGGTCGTTTCACGGAGATGATTAGACAGTACATCGCGCAGAGGCGTTTTTTCTTTCTTGTCTTTCAGCGCTTCAAAAGCAGGGCTTTCATTTAGATGTGTACGAAAATAATAACCGATAGGACCAATGAGCGAACCGAGAATGAATGGAATACGCCAACCCCAACTCTGCAAAGATTCTTCATCTAATAAAAGCGTAACGAGTGTTCCCGAAACAGCCCCAAGTACGACTGAAAACCCTATGCTCGATAAAATCCAGCTCGCATAATAAGAACGCCTGTTTTCAGGTGCATTTTCTGTTAGGAATGCGGATGCGCTACCCATTTCGCCCCCTGCAGAAAAGCCTTGCGCCAATCTTGCCAGAACAATAATGACAGGTGCAGCAAATCCTATCGTTTCAAAAGAAGGCGTAAGGCCGATAACAAGCGTACTTGTGGCCATCATGAGAATTGTAATTGTCAGTGCAGCTTTTCGTCCGACCTTATCACCATAAATCCCCAAGATGATACCACCGATGGGACGCATAATAAAACCAACACCGAAGGTCGCAACCGTTAACAATAACGATGTCAGGTAGTTTCCGGTTGGAAAAAATACCGTTGCCAGAATGATGGCGAAGTAGCTATAAACTGTGAAATCAAACCATTCTAGCCCATTTCCTATAACCGTAGCAATGATGGCTTTTCTTCTTTTCGAAGCTAGTTTTAATGTGTCCATTATATTCCCCATATATTTATTATTATGCTTTTTGGTAATCAATCATGTGTATAAATAAGATTGAATTGAGTCCACATTTGCCATTTACCTAGGTAATCATGAGGAGGCTGAATATGGGAGGAAAGAATATTTATGATACTGATACACCCAAAGTTTCATTTGAGAGTGTCTTCAAATGTTTGCCTATTGCATGCGCTGTACTAAACTATCGTAGTGTTTACGCCTATAATGACCAATTTTCCGAGCTTTGGGAATGTGGCGATACTGATCTAAGAAACAGATCTTTTGATGCGTTTTATGCTTCTCAAGAAGACTTTAGTGCCGTTGCAATAACGGTTGCCCCCATACTTTCGCAAAAAGGTCATTATACACACGACAAGCTGCTGCGAAAATACACCGGCAAGGCATTTTGGTGCCGCGTTTCAGGCACATCACTTCATCGTGACGATCCATATAAGTGGGTTATTTGGATATTTCAGGATTTGAAAGACGATGGAATTCACTCCACATTTAAAGAGCTTACTAATCGGGAAAAAGATGTTGCACGACTTCTTTTCGATGGCCTCTCAAGCAAAGAAATCGCGATTAAACTGGGTATCAGTTATCGCACTATAGATGTTTATCGGCTGAATCTCTTAAGAAAATTTCGTGTTAAAACCACACAAGACCTGCTTGATCTATTGAATCGGCAGCCATTACTCAATAGATCATAGAAAAAGTGGAACATTGCCGTTCATTCCTATGATCGGCAATGTCTTGCAAACTACAAATCAGAACCCGTTTTTTTTCACAAAACGCCCGCCTTTCATGATAATCGGCATATGTTGGCCTTGGCCGGTCAGAAGCTTCACATCAGCAAGCGGATCACCATCAACCACAATGAGGTCTGCATAAGCGCCCGACTCTAAACAGCCGATTTTGCCTTCCATGCGTAAAAGTTTTGCTGCCACAGATGTTGCAGATGCTATCACTTCATGAGCAGGCAGTACCTGCGTGCGAATGATAAACTCTTCTGATTGGTGAACATGCATTCCGCCAAGAAGATCTGTGCCGTAAGCCATTGGCAACCCAGCCTCGCGCATAATTTTTAGCGACTGAAGGCCTGATAAGCGGACATCATCAACTTTGGCAACAGATGTTGCAGGTAGGCCCATAGATGCACCTTCGCTGAACAGTTTTTCGAAAGTAACCAGTGTGGGCACTGCTATACACCCCTTTTGGTTAGCCAAGATGGCTGTTTCTTTACCAATAATATTACAGTGTTCAAGCGAGTGAACGCCGCATTCAACGGCACGCCTTATCGCTTTATCTGTGTAAAGATGCGCTGAGACGTAAGTGCCTGCATTTTCTGCTTCTTCGACAACGGCAATCAGCTCTTCACGGCAGAAACCTAAAAAATGAATCGGATCTGTTGGAGACGAAACCCCGCCGTTTGCCATAATTTTAATGAAATCAGCACCACCTTTTATTTCTTCGCGGGCGGCTTTACGTATGGCATCAACGCCATCAACAACACGACCCATAGCCCCTAGTGGAAGGTGATACTGACGTACTGGTGCATCATCATAACGTCCACGATAGTCTGTATGCCCCCCTGTTTGGCACAGTGCCTTGCCGCTGATAACAAGTCGCGGGGTTGGCGTCATGGCTTCTAAAGAACCCTGAACAAGGCCTGCTGTCGCACCTCCAACGTCACGTACTGTGGTAAAGCCTCGATGAATCATATCGTACATGATTTTAAGAGACCGAACCTAACAAGTGAATCAGGCAATTCGCTATTGGCTTTAAGATCTGGTGTTGATGCCATGACATGCACGTGTGCATCAATCAATCCTGGCATTAACGTTCTATTGTTGAGATCAATGGTTTCTACGCCCGATAAGGTGACAGAGCTACCATGCTCTTTTATTTTACCATCTTCCACAAGAAGGTTTGTTGGGTCAGATCGCTCCGATGAAATACCATCCACCAGTCGAGCATTTTTAAACAGAATTGTTGACATTTATCTTCCCTTTTCTTGATTGTTCCGTGGGGATGACCGCGCCTTTCATATCTCTCAAGTTGGTTGAGGCAATATTTGATAATTATGATTAAGCCAAAGCCTCACGGACAAAGTCCCCTGATAAACCATAACAAGATACGAAAATTGCAGCTAAGCTTTTTTTTACTTAAGTACCTGATTTCCAATATGTTGGAACCGTAGCTTTTTATTTATAGCATTCAACATAACTTTGTTTATAAGAAGAGCGTGTTCATAGAGCTTGGTGGGCTCTATAAGGAAATAGAACATTTCTAAGCGTTTAATAGAAACGGATCATCCGTATGAGCGCTCTGTTAATAATTAAGAAACATTATGCCAGCAAATCATTGAACTAGTACATGAGCATAGCTGATATGGTGCGTATTTCAGATGCGCGTATGTCGGATACAGCTTACGGCACTGTGGTCCTTAACACTGCGCCAGAGGCAGCAGAAGGCGGCACGTTGGCGCTTGTTCAAAACGGTGACACCATCAGTCTCGACGTGCCCGCGCGTTCCCTTACACTGAACATTAGCGATGAGGAATTAGTGCGCCGTAAAGCCGTCTGGATTTCACCGGTAAAGCCGATAGAAAGCGGATATGCCGGGCTTTATGCCAGAACCGTCATGCAAGCCGATACAGGTGCTGATCTCGATTTTCTCATCGGCAAACGCGGCAGCGAGGTACTACGGGAAAGCCATTAAACATTGTGACACCTAAACCTCAAACAGCTGACAGCGGCCTCATCTCGAATATTGAGAGATGAGGTTTTTATGCTGGAAATCACTTTTTCCTCAAAGCCGACTCGACACGCATGAGAAATTTTTATAACTCTGGCCGATGTTTTTTGTAACTTCATTTCTCTAAAGCCGGAGGAGGCATTCCATTCATGTCACCCAATGCCAAAACACAAGGTGCCCAACCTAAAAATTCGGTCGGACAAGTTCTCTTGGCAAGTCTGATTGGTACGACGATTGAATTCTTCGATTTCTACGTTTTTGCTACAGCTGCCGCGTTGCTTTTTCCAGCTTTGTTTTTTCCTAAAGGTGACCCAGCTGTTGCATTGTTGAGTTCGTTTGCGGTTTTTGCTGCCGCATTTTTCGCCAGACCGCTTGGATCCATCATTTTCGGCCACTTTGGCGATAAGGTGGGACGCAAGGCGACTCTTGTCGCTGCATTGCTGACAATGGGAATATCGACAGTTTTGATCGGCTTTCTCCCAACGTATGAATCGATTGGCTGGCTGGCACCTTTTCTTTTAACGCTCTGCCGTTTTGGCCAAGGATTGGGATTAGGTGGAGAATGGGGCGGAGCAGTTTTGCTGGCAACGGAGAATGCACCACCTGAGAAACGCGGTTGGTACGCCATGTTTCCACAATTGGGTGCGCCTATCGGGCTTATCCTCTCATCCGGGACTTTCTGGCTGATGTGGAATTTTCTGTCTGAAACCCAGCGTTATGAATGGGGCTGGCGTATTCCATTTATTGCATCACTTATCTTGATCGTCGTTGGCCTCTGGGTGCGTTTGTCTATCAGCGAAACCCCTGAATTCAAAAAGGCAATCGAACGGGAAGAACGCGTTAAGGTACCAATGGCCGAGGTGTTTTTGAAGTTCCCGCGCGCATTGTTCCTCGGCACGTTTGCCGGTATGACAACCTTTGTACTGTTCTATCTCTTCAGTGCCTATCTTCTCTCCTATTCATCAAACCACCTGCATTTGCCATTTGACAAAGCTCTTGAGGTACAAATGCTTGGCGCAGTGTTCTTCGGCCTCCTAATTCCTTTTGCAGGAAAGATTTCTGACCGTATCGGACGCCGGCTTTTGATGATTTGGGTTACGATCTTCATTGGCATCTTCTCGTTTGCCGTGCCTTACTTACTGGATTCGGGAATTTGGGGTGTTTTCACTCTGTCAATCGTCGGGCTTGGTCTCATGGGCCTCACTTATGGGCCAATCGGCGCGACACTGGCATGCCCCTTCCCCACTGCGATCCGTTATAGTGGTGCTTCAATGACCTTCAATCTCGCAGGCATTGTCGGCGCATCTTTCGCACCTTACATCGCCGAGTCTTTGGTGCAAAACTTCGGAACCGCCTATATCGGTTACTATCTGTTGCTCTCGGCCTTCATATCACTGATTTGTTTTGTCGGTTTCACCGATGAAGAAATCTCGGGATGATGATCATGCGCATTCACTCAAATGTTTCTTGATGTTCGATTTTTTAACATCAGGAAAAAATGAAATAGAGTAAAAGAAAAAGTGGTGGCAGAGAGGCCGCCACTTTTTTTATGGGCGTCAACGGTTGAGGAACGAAGTACCACAGCAGTCCGGCTACTATAATAGTCGTTGCGACAAATAAGACGTCTGCCGCCCGTCCGACGTTGGTCACCATGAATGTTGTCGATAGAAGATGCGTTGTCCCCAAAGCGGATACGCTGAGAAATGCGATAGCTATCGCCCATGCAAGAATCAGCAAACGATCGAACATCATTTATTCTTCATACGTTGAATATGCCGCCACATCGTTATAACCCCCAAAAGGATTATGATGATGAAAATCCATCGTCCGCCACCTGAATCTTCAGCGATGAATTTCTCTGGATAGATTAAGCCCAAAATACCAATGATGACCAGAATGAACGGAGTAAGACGCATCAGGCTTTTTTCTCCCAGCGGCGATCATCCGTTTGCTGCCAATATGTCAGAGCATGATCTTGCGCTTTATACGCTTTCCACTGCTCGCGTGTTTGCGCTAGCAACTCTGTGTCACGACCGTCAAACATCACCACCAGACGTTCATATTGACGCACATCCTCACACATAGCCCCTTCCGCTAAAAATCGCACTTGTGACTGGTTGGGGTTGTCATATCCCGTGGTAAGATAAACCGGCTGCAGCTGCGCGTGGGGGTCACGTTCGGTGCCATGTCCGATAAAAGAATCATCCGCATAGACCCATAAATAGGCATCCATTGCATCGCGTCGTTCTTCGCTGACAAATTGTATCGTTACCTTCCAATCGCGCGCAAGCGAACGCTCGACCAATCCCGGCAAGGCATCATCGAGCGTTGATTGGGTCAAGTGATAGAAAAGGATTTCAGCCACTTTAAGCCTCGTAGAAGTCGGTCACGAAGCGCTCTAATAATCTCACGCCGTAGCCCGACCCCCATGATTGATTATATTCGTTCATCGGCGCGCCCATGGCTGTCCCTGCAATATCAAGATGCGCCCAAGGTGTTTCGCCGACAAAGCGTTTCAAGAACTGCGCTGCCGTAATTGCCCCGGCATGGCGGCCGCAACTGTTGCGCATATCGGCAAATTTTGAATCGACGATCTTATCGTAAGCGTCATTTAACGGCATCCGCCAAACCTTTTCACCACTTTTCGTGCCGGCGCTATAGAGCTTTTCGGCCAGCTCGTCATCATTGCTGAATAACCCCGCATACTCCGTACCAAGCGCAACCATAATCGCACCGGTCAGTGTCGCAAGATTGATCATCAATTGCGGCTTATATTTTTCTTTTGTGTACCAGAGCGCATCAGCCAGGACCAACCGGCCTTCAGCATCCGTGTTGATAACTTCAATTGTCTGTCCCGACATAGAGGTTACGATATCGCCCGGACGCTGAGCATCGCCATCTGGCATATTTTCTACCAGACCGATAACACCGACCACATTGACAGGAGCTTTTCTTGCAGCAAGCGCCATCATAAGGCCGGTAACAGCTGCTGCACCGCCCATATCGCCCTTCATGTCTTCCATACCGGCACCGGGTTTGAGCGAAATACCGCCGGTGTCAAACACCACACCTTTACCCACGAACGCCAATGGTTTTGACTTGGCCTTACTACCCTGCCAATGCATGACCACAAGGAATGGCGGTTTTCTTGAACCGCGCGATACGCCAAGCAAGGCACCCATTCCAAGTTTCTTCATGTCTTTTTCATTCAAAACTTCGACTTTGACGCCGAGATTCGTCAATTTCTGCGCTGCCGCGGCAAATTCTTCAGGCCCCAATATATTCGCAGGCTCATTGACGAGATCGCGGGCCAAAACAACCGCATCGCTTAATGCATCCGCGCGCGTTATGGCTGTTTCTAACCGCTCAAGCTCTTCCAGCTGCACAACAATTTTCTGGCCCTTTTTCTTCTTCTGATCACGGCTAGCGACAGTTTTATAACGGTCAAATGTATAATCACGAAGACGAAAACCATTGAGAAAATCTTCAATCGATGCGGCTTTCAATGGATCTCCAGCTGCCGTCAAACAAACAGTTACATGGGAGTCATGGGCCGCTTTTGCTCGTGCAACCCCACCTATTTTCAGCCAATCATCACCATGTAATTCGTCTCGGTTGCCTATACCAACGAAGAGAAGGCGATCAAACCCTTTTTTTCCGTCGCATACGGCATCTGCGCAGGTAAATTTCTTTCCCTTGAAATCCCGGACAGAAAGGATACGCTCAATCAACGCTTTTCCAACAATCTTCTCAATTTCAAAAGCCATACCTCCTTGGTCATCGACCAGAACGATCAGCGTCCCCTTCTTGGGTGCAGCTATCGTGCTATAACTGATTTGGATGGATTTGGGCATGTCAGGCTCCTGCCTTCAGGTTTTTGTTTAAAAGACATGAGGGAATATACCAGATAGACTTCATGCCCGCTTCAATTATATATCTATAATGACGCCGGTTTTCCGCTTGTTCAAGCCGGACCGTGCTTTTTTTATCACTTTCATGAATAGATGTCGCCAAGCGCTTGAAAGGTTCATCCTACTTGTGGCAAAAGAAAGTGTTGATTAAGATTCTGTTAACTGTTTTTTTTCGTCTCTTGTTAGGCTCGCAATGATACCCACAATGAGAGAATTTAAGATCGGTTTTATCGTGTAGCGTTCTGGTTGCACAAAGTGTGTTTTTGAAATTCGGGTTGTGAGGGTGTGAACTCCGTCTATGCGCATTATCGAGCAATACATCCTCAAACGGGTGTTTATCCTGTTTGGCGCCGTTTTGGTGGCATCAGTTGGCATTAGCTGGACTGTACAGGTACTCGCGCGGATAAATTTTCTGACGACCAGCGGCCAGACCTTTCTCGCCGTGCTGCAGTTTTCATCGCTTTTCATTCCTTCCGCCATTCCACTGGTGATCCCTTTTGCATTGGTTATTGCGGTTGCCCAGACTCTCTCGACGATGAATCAGGATTCGGAGCTCGTCGTGATCAACGCATCGGGCGCGCCGCGCAGCACCGTGTGGAAGCCCGTTTTATTCTTGGCGGTTATCGTATCGCTTCTATCATTTGTCATCGCGAATTTTATTACTCCGCAGGCGCGTCTCACAATGCGTGAAATGATGGCTTCAGCGCATTCAGACCTGATCAGCGTATTTATTCAGGAAGGCAATTTTCGCGAGCTGACGACAAATCTTTACATGGAAATCGGTGAACGACATGATGATGGAACCATTGGTCGTCTATTCATAGCCGACCAACGGGATCCATCGACAGATTTGTTCTATTATGCCGTGAATGGTGCCGTTGTAAGCAACAGCAAGGGCGATTTTCTGATCTTGAATGACGGTGAAGTGCAAAGACGCAACAATCAAAGCGGCGATGTATCAATCATCAAATTCGGTTCTTATACGTTCAATTTGGGCGAATTTACTGCAAGTGACGGTACCCCAACAATATTCCCTAAAGACCGTCCCTTGACTTATCTCTTTAATCCCGACGTGAATGATACCTATTATCAGCGTCGCCCATTGCAATACACGGCCGAACTTCACCGTCGTTTTACCGAATGGCTCTATCCGCTTGTATTTGCCCTTATTGCTCTAGCGGTCGCCGGTGACGCACGCTCGCACCGCCAAGCCCGCATTTCAGCCTCGTTTTCAGCCATTTCCTTGTCGCTTCTGGTCTATTGGCTTGGTTATTTCTTCGGCGACCGCGCCGACAGCGATCTTGCTTATATCCCCCTGCTTTACATAACGCCTCTTGGGGTGAGTGCAGTCATTCTCTTCATGCTGATTACAAATCGTAAGATGGGCTTACCTACGAAATGGAGCGACAAGATCCACAGCGTGGCTGATTCGATCAAAACGAGGTTCAGTCGCAACAAACAAACAGATGGGGGGCTGTCATGATAGGTTGGACCCTCGGACGTTATTTCTTTATGCGATATATAAAGATAACCCTTTATTTTCTTTTGGGTATTTTCGTTCTCGCTCTGTTGATGGATTTCACTGAAAATGCAGGGCGCCTTGCTGGGCTTCCCGGTTATTCCGCATTGGGCGCACTCAGTATATCGGCATTGCGCATTCCATTTATCATGCAACAACTCTTTCCATTTGTTGCGTTGTTTTCGGCTATGGCAACTTTGATATCGCTTAACCGCAAACTCGAACTGGTGATTGCTCGCTCCATTGGAGTATCCGCATGGCAGTTTCTTATGCCAGCATGCTTTGGCGCATTTCTGTTCGGCCTCTTCGGTGTTGTCATTGTCAATCCCTTGGCTGCCTGGGGCACCAACCAGTCTGAAAAGTTGATGACGCAATGGCGTGGTGACAATGCACAGGTATCCACAGACAGTGATCGCATACCATGGTTAACACAACGTACAGATCAGGGAACTACAACCATAGGTGCTAAAGCTGTCGCCGATCGCGGGCTGACGCTTATTGATGCAACCTTCGTGCGATATAATGATGACGGTACGGTCAACGATTGGCTGAATACCTCCTCTGCAAAGCTTGAAGAAAACGCTTGGAACCTATCGGAAGGCACACGCTACAAAGCGGGTCAAGAGCCTGAAAATTTTGTAGAATTCAAGATTGAGACCCACTTGCGGCCCGAGTTTGTCGAAGAGCGGTTGGCTGACCCTGCCACCATACCTTTCTATGATCTTCCACAAAAAATCGAAATAGCAAAATCATTCGGTTATTCAGCCAATGCGTTCGATATGCAGCTGCAATCTTTGATTGCACTTCCTGCACTTTTGATTGCAATGACGCTGATCGCCGCGACGGTTTCTTTAAAATTTGTACGGTTTGGACAGTCTGGTACGCTGATTCTGGGTGGCATCATTGCCGGGTTCGTGCTTTATGTCGTTTCGGTGCTTGTTCAAGCCTTCGGTAAGGCGGGCTATGTCCCGCCGTTTGTTGCAGCATGGGTACCGGTTGTAATTGCGTTATTTTTTGGTATCTCCTTTTTGTTGCATAAAGAGGATGGCTAGGTGAGACAGTTGAAAAGTGGAATGACAATTGCGAAAAGTCTGAAGGCTTTAACCATTAGTACAGCGCTTGGCTGTGTGTTTGGTTTAGGCTTGATAGATTTTGTTTCAGCGCAGGAATTAGGCGTTTTATCCGCTAGCCATGAAACCAATCCCAATGCTCGTATGCTGCTTTCGGCAGACGAATTGGTATACGACCGCGACGCTAACACTGTTACCGCACAAGGCAATGTGCAGATTGAATATGATGGCAACCGAATCGTTGCTCGTAAAGTAACATACAACCAGCAGACAGGCCGTGTTATGGCCGAAGGTGATGTTGAGATCGTTCAACCTGACGGTAGCAAGATTTATTCTGACAAGATTGATATGACAGAAGATCTCGGCGAAGGGTTTGTCAATTCGCTGCGCGCCGAAACCGCCGATAATACAAGATTTGCCGCCGAAAGCGCTGAGCGCAGTGGTGGACAAATGACTGTCTTTAATAATGGTGCTTATACCGCCTGTGAGCCTTGTTATTACAAGCCGGACAGTGAAGTCTTATGGCAGGTTAAAGCAAAGAAAATCATTTGGAATGGCGCAACAAAAACGATGCGTTTCGAAGATAGTCATTTTGAAATCTTCGGTGTTCCGGTTGCTTGGTTTCCCGTCTTCGAAATGCCCGATCCGACGGTTAAACGTAAATCCGGTGTTCTGACGCCAGGTTTTAGTTATAGTAATGATATGGGGCTGGGTGTGCGCAATTCCTATTTCTGGAATTTGGCACCGAATTACGACTTTACCCTTTCAGCAACTGGCTTTACCAATCAAGGCTTATTGACCGAGGGTGAATGGCGGCATCGCTTGGAAACGGGTACTTACAATATCCGTTTCGCACATATCTATCAGGTCAATCCCGGCGATTTCGACCACGACTCCATCGATAGTCAAAATGACAATCGTTATATGGTTTCGACAAAGGGTGATTTTGAAATCAATTCCAGCTGGAAGTATGGCTGGGATATCTTAGCGCAATCCGACAGAAACTTCAGCCGCACCTATGACTTGGAAGGCTATAAGAATGATGTCTTCCGCTCACAGATTTACCTGACCGGTTTGGCTGGGAGAAATTACTTCGACATGCGTTTCTACCATTTCGAAGTTCAAGATTCGATGCTGAAAGATAATCCAAGCGAGCGCTACACAAGGCAGCCTTGGGTGCTTCCACGCATAGATTACAGCTTTATACCAGATGAATCGGTCTATGGCGGCGAATTTACATTCCATGCCAATATGCAATCGATTTATCGCGATCGTTCCGACTTCGCATTTGCTGACTGGCAGGGTAATCCCCTTGATACAGCTCGCCTTGCGGGTATGGCCGGCACCAGTTTCCGTTTAACCACGGATGTAGAATGGAAGCGCAGCTTCATTACACAGGGCGGGTTGGTGTTAACACCGATTCTTGCACTGCGTGGTGACGGTATAGCGACGGATGCCCATGGCAGTTATGGCGGTTACACAACAACCGGTAGCTATAGCAATGTCGACATAGCATCGGATGCTTTCCGCGGTATGGCGACTGCCGGATTGGAATTGCGTTATCCGCTTTTGTTCACGGCAGGCAATTCCACACACATTTTGGAACCAATGGTTCAGCTGTTTGTTCGTAATAACGAACAATATGCCGGACGCCTACCCAATGAAGATGCTCAAAGCTTTGTTTTTGACGCAACAACTCTGTTCCAACGCGACAAATTCTCCGGTTATGACCGTGTAGAAGGTGGCAGTCGCGCCAATGTCGGTTTACGTTATTCAGGTAACTTCAACAATGGCTGGTCGCTCTATGCATTGGCTGGCCAATCTTTCCAGATCGGTGGCAAAAACTCTTATCAAGCCAAGGACTTCGTTAGTGTAGGTTCGGATTCAGGCTTGGAAACGGCACGTTCCGATTATGTCGCGATGATTGGTGCAAGCAACGAAAGTGGCTTTGCCATCGCTTCACGCGGTCGGTTTGATGAAGAAACCGGGGCCATCCGTCGTGGTGAAATGGAAATATCCCAAAATTGGTCGCGCGTTTGGGCGTCGACGCAATATGCTTATATCCAGAGCCAGCCTGATTACGGCTATGCACAAGATCGTCAGGAAGTTTCGGTACAGGGTGGCTTTAAATTTGCTGATTACTGGTCGATCAGTGCCAATACCAGTTACGATCTCGTGTCTGACACATTCGTAAAAGCGGGCACAGGGTTAAATTATCTGGATGAATGCTTTGGCTTCATGCTCGGTTACCAGCAAACGCGAAATCCTTGGGAGAATGAGCCGTCTCATAAATTCGGCTTTATGCTTTCATTCAGAACGATTGCCGATATAGGCCAAGCGATGTGATATGCAATTGACGTCAGGCAGATGGCCGGTCCCGTTTAGGGCTTGTCATTGTTTTGACGTAATAAAAAGTCTATAATCTGTCTAATATTGTCCAATAGGCGGAAAATGCGAAAGCTGATTACGATGAAGAACTTTAAAAATAGCGCTCTTGCTTTGGTCCTTGCTGCAACATTGGGTGCAACAGGATTATCCATCGAAGCAGCTTTTGCTCCCAGTGCGTCTGCTCAAACGGCGGTTGCTGTAATCGTTGATGGTAACGCGATCACCAACTACGATATTCAGCGCCGCGCTGCATTTTTAAAACTGCAACGACGCAATGGCAATCTCAATGCATTGGCCAAAGAAGAGCTGATTGAAGAGATGTTGAAGCGCGTTGAAATGAAACGCCGCAACATTGATGTCAGTGACAATGAAGTTAACAATGCTTTTGCCGGTTTTGCCGAACGTAACCATATGACAGTTGCGCAAATGACGCAGATGCTCGCACAAGCGGGCGTCACTGCTGATCACTTTAAAACCTATATTCGCGTGCAAATGGGATGGGGACGGCTTGTCAGTGCACGTTATCGCGCTGAAGGTGGCATGATTACAGAACAAGAAGCTGTCCAGCGCATGATTAAAAATGGTGGCGTAAAACCATCCACCAATGAATATGCGCTCCAGCAGGTTATTTTCGTCGTCCCTGCAAACCGTCGTGCAACGATTTTGGGTAAACGCAAACAGGATGCGAACAATTTCCGCGCTAACTTTACGGGCTGTGACAATCTTAAAAATCAAGCAACCAAAATGCTTGATGTGACTGTGCGCAATCTTGGCCGAATTCTGGAACCGCAATTGCCTGAAGAATGGGATAAAGCGGTACGCGCGACACCGGCTGGAAAAATGACGCCGCCCCAAGAAACGCCAAGGGGAGTGGAAGCTTTGGCCGTTTGTGAAATCAAAAAGGTTTCTGACGATAAAGTAGCCCAATTGGTCTTTTCTATTCAAGACAATGAAAAGACCGGAGACAAAAAGGCTGAGGACTTGAGCGCGAAATATGTGAAGGAGTTGCGGGATAAGGCCCGCATTCAAAATCCATAATGTTGCCTCTTGCCGTAAGTAGTGGCGACCCGGCGGGTATTGGGCCGGAAATCGCGTTGAAAGCTTGGTCACTTCGGCATTCGGCGGACGTTCCGGCTTTTGTCATTCTGGCTGATCCAGATGTTTTACGAGAACGTGCGAAGCTTTTAGATTTCAGTGTCCCACTGCAAATCGTATCGTCAGACAATCCAGAATTCGATTTCACCAATGCTTTACCTGTCATTGCACTGGAAAGCCGACAGAAAGCCTGCGCAGGACAACCGCATGTTGGCAATGCCGCGGGTGTTATTGAGGCGATAGAGCGCGGAGCGAAGCTCACTCTCGAGGGGCACTCCAAAGGTCTCGTCACCTGTCCGATAGCAAAAAAGACGCTCTATGATGCGGGTTTCAAGTTTCCTGGGCACACAGAGTTTCTAGCAGCATTGGCTGAAAGATTGACCGGAAAAGCTGTTCAACCCGTGATGATGCTGGCAGGCCCCGAATTATCCACAATACCTATTACTGTTCATATCCCGCTTGAAGACGTCTCAAGGGTGCTGACAACTGACCTTATTGTAGAAACAGCTTTGATTACCGCTGCCGATCTGCAATCACGCTTTGGACTTGCTGCTCCGCGTATTGCCGTTGCAGGTTTGAACCCGCATGCTGGTGAATCAGGTTCTATGGGAGAACAGGAACAGAACATTATCATACCAGCCATTGAAATTTTGCGTAAGAAAGGTGTGGATATTATTGGCCCTATGCCTGCCGATACGATGTTTCATGAGCGCGCGCGAAAAGCATATGATGTTGCCTTGTGCATGTATCATGACCAAGCATTGATACCAGTAAAGACAATCGGCTTTGATGATACAGTCAATGTGACATTGGGTCTTCCTTTTATTCGCACCTCGCCCGATCATGGCACCGCGTTCGATATTGCCGATAGGGGTATTGCCTCGCCTGACAGCTTTATTGCTGCATTGAAACTGGCGAACAGGCTTGCAGAAAACAGCCAACCACAATGAGCATCGACACCCTCCCTCCCCTCAGGCAAGTGATAGAAACACACGGCCTGCAAGCGAAAAAATCATTGGGACAAAATTTTCTCTTTGATCTCAACTTGACGTCTAAAATCGCAAGGCAAGCCGGCGATCTTGCTGGAAAACCGGTGATTGAAGTGGGTCCGGGACCGGGCGGGCTTACACGGGCATTGTTAGCGCAAGGCGCTATTGTGACAGCCATTGAACGCGATGAACGGTGTCTGCCTGCTTTGGATGAAATCGCTGCGCTCTATCCGGGAAAATTGAACGTGATACTTGGCGATGCGCTTGATCAAGACTTTGCTTCGCTTATAACAGGTGATGAAAAGCCCCGAATAGTCGCCAATCTTCCGTATAATGTCGGTACACAATTGCTTGTCAATTGGCTGTTGCCGCAATCATGGCCGCCCTTTTATCAGTCGATGACATTGATGTTCCAAAGGGAAGTTGCGGAACGCATTACTGCCAAACCTCAATCCGACCATTATGGTCGTCTGGGCGTTTTGGCCGGGTGGAGAAGTCAAGCGACGATAGCATTTGATGTTCCGCCGCAGGCATTCACACCTCCCCCGAAGGTGACGTCTTCAGTGGTACATATCGTCCCACGGGAGCATCCCTTGCCCTGTTCGGCGCAGAATTTGGAACGCGTGACGAAAGCCGCATTTGGCCAACGAAGAAAAATGCTGCGGCAAAGCCTGAAGCCTCTGGGCGGAGAGACTCTTCTGCAAAAGGCCGAAATTGAAGGAACAAGGCGCGCTGAAACGCTTAGTATCGAAGAATTTGTTCGTTTGGCAGACTTAATTGAGCGGTAATTGTTATTCCGTTTTTTTGATGCATTAAACCGTTCGCATCTAACAGCTTTCCTGCTCCGCTTGGTTTTTTCCATTCCCTTTTAGTTGGCTGTGTTGGTTTAATCAAATCTCGCATCAGCCATGTGCTTTGGTATTTTCCTGCGCGGCGGCTTCGCCACACGAGTAGCAAAATAACGAAAAACTACTTTTACGAACATTACAGTGGTCGCAATGATTAAACAGACATAGACCGCAATGGGGGCAATAATCAGCGTGTTCTCCAGTCATATCAACTTGCCTATCACATCCCGGACAGATGCTTTTTGCCAATTGTGCCGTGGCTTTATCATATTCTATCTCAAGACGGCGTTCCTGCTCAGGCTGTTGTTCAATCTGTTTTTGTCGTTCGATATAGCGGTGGAAGCCGCGTATAGCGCTGATACCAATAATGACTGAGAGAATGACACCGGTTATGGCACGGACATATCCGCCATAGCTTGGCAAGTATGGAACAAGTTCGACAAAAAAGGCAAACAGAGCAAAGATTGCAAAGCCCCAGACAAAGGGCCAATAGGCATTTTTGCGTTTTTTAGCAAAGAGCCAACCGGCTATGATCAAGAGCGGCATCGTTAAAGCCAGCCGATAGAGAAAAACCTTTAGTTCCAACCAGCGCGATGCAGAATCATATTGTTCGTAGGCGGCCTGCCTTATCTTTGCTGTTCGGTCGTCAATATCCGACATTTCTAGACGATATGTAGACTGGGCAAGAGACAGCTGTTCTTCGGCTGACTGCCTGTTTTGCTGCGCTTCCAGCTCTGCCTGCTGTAGACTATTAAGTTGCTTGGTCTGGGCAACCAGCTCATCGTCCTGATTGCTGCGTGCTGTTGTACGACGTGTTTCCAACCAATTGGTGAACTGTTCCTTCGTCGATTGATAGATTAATGCAGATCGATCAGCCGTTTCCTGTGCGATCTGCGCTTTGGTCCGCGCGTCAGCAAGCGTATTCTCCGCCGCACGCTGCTTCAGTTGCAAAGCGGACAAAGCATTTTGATCAATGAAATCATCAACCGACTTTGCATTTTCAACTTTAGGCAAATCCTCGACCAGACTACCACCAAGCTGGATAAGAAAACCGGCAAAAATGAAGGCCACCAGCCATAAGCCTAGAGTAAACCATTTCTCAGTCCAGCGTTGCGACTTCTTCATATCTTGCTCCATCTTTAAATGAACAATGTTCATATTTTTGATATAAAAGCAAGCCCCTTTCGCATTCGCTAGACGTTAATCGATTTTTTCGCTTATCAGACCATCAACAAATGAATCCAGATAAAGGCAGCGTTCGCGCTTGATGGCTTCGGCAAGGTAGATTGCTTTGATCAAAGAAAATGACTGTTCCAAATCCTCATTGATCAACACATAATCATAAGAACGCCATTGCTCGATTTCGCGGCGTGCATTCTCCAAACGCAAATGAATGACATCCTGCGCATCCTCAGCACGTCTATTCAAGCGAGCTTTAAGTTCTTTCATAGAAGGCGGTAAAATGAAGATGGAGACGACATCGTCGGGCATTTTCTCCTGCAGCTGCTCTGCTCCTTGATAGTCGATATCAAAAAGCATATCACGTCCTGCTTCCAAAGCGGTCTCAACTGTTTCACGCAGGGTTGCATAGTAGTTGCCGTGTACTTCTGCCCACTCTATCAACTCATCGTTGTCACGTTTGCGCTCGAACTCTTTTTTTGTGATGAAATGATAATGTATACCTTCAACCTCGCTTGGGCGGCGTTGACGTGTTGTCACACTGACCGACAAACCCAAATTTCCATCTTCGAGCAGAAGGCGCGAAAGCGTAGATTTCCCGGCACCTGATGGTGATGATAACACCATAAGCAAGCCGCGCCTGCGTCCAGCGTTTTTCAAATTTTGCTCACGCATTGTTGTATCGGTCATAGTCGATTGTCCTTATAAAAAGATGAAATCATCTTGATTTCGAAAGAAATCGTTATTCGATATTTTGTATCTGCTCGCGCCACTGGTCAATAACGGCCTTGAGCGCCAAACCTGTGGTGGAAAGAGAGCTTGCATGTGCTTTCGAGCACAGCGTATTGGCTTCGCGATTGAATTCCTGTGCAAGGAAATCCAATCGGCGACCGACCGGCTCGCCTGCATCCAAAAGGCTTCTCGCGGCTTTGATGTGCCCATCCAGCCGATCGAGTTCTTCCTGAATGTCGGCTTTCGTTGCTAGAAGAACAGCTTCCATATGCAGACGCTGTGGATCCAATGTGCTATTGGCGTCGAGTAGAGCTTCAACCGATTGCTTCAATCTCTCGCACACCGACTCAAGCGAGCGGGACGGATCATTTCGTGCATTGCTGGTAAGTACGGAAATTTCGTCCAGCTGTGAAAGCAATATGGCATGCAAATTGGCACCCTCGGCTTTTCGTGCCAAAGCAAGTTCCTCAATGACTTGATCAAAGCTGCGAAAAACCGCCTGCTTCAAGACATCGTCCATTATCGTTTCATTGCTTGTCGTGCTATGTTCGACCACACCTTTGAGTGCGAGAAGCCCATCGATAGAGGGTTTAGCCAATCCATAGTTATCTTCAAGATCGCGGGCAAGCGAGATAAGGCTTTCCAGATAATCGCGGTTAACAACCAGACCATTATTTCCATTTTGGAAAGTTACCGTCAATGACAATCCAATCGACCCGCGAGCGAAGACAGCGGCGACTCTTTTTTTCAAGTCACTTTCGATTGCTTCAAGCCCCATCGTTGAACGTAACCTTATATCAAGGTTCTTGCCATTTACGGAACGGGCCTCCCAAACAATATCAGCGTGCTCTGTATTGATACTCGCCCTGGCAAATCCGGTCATGCTCTGCAATGTTGTTAAACTCCTATAAAATAAAAATAACGCTTATACTCTTTAACCACCAATTATATCGGCAATCTTGGTCGCCTCTTGCCGCATGAGATCGACAAGCAGAGGACGGCGCTCTTCGGCCATACGGCTTTCAATAGCTGCAATGCTCAATGACCCTAGTAGCTGACCATGATTGTCTGATAGGGCAATGCCGACCGCGCCCATACCTGCGATGAATAAACCGGGATTGAATGCATAGTTCTTCGCGCGGGTTTCTTCCACAAAGTCCGCAATATCATCGGCTGTCACCTGTGGAAAACCGTTAAGCCGGTTGCCATGACGTTTTAGGATACGCTCACACTCTTGTCGGGGCAATGCTGCCAACAGGGCCAGGCTGCCCGCGCCAATGCCAAGCAGTCTTCTATCACCAATCGAAAGTGTCAGCGTTTTAATCGGATAGTTGCCTTCGCGACGGCCAATGCAGACAGCCTCATCGCCTGAACGTATTTGTAGATAAACTGTGTCACCAGTTTCTAAAGCGAGCTTTTTCATGCTGCTTTCAGCAATTTGCAACAAACCAAATCGCGCAGACGCTTTCTTTCCCAATGCATAAAGGATAAAACCGGGCTTATAGCGGAGTGTCTCCGGATCTTGCTCAACCAAGCCCACCGAGATCAAACCGGACAACAGCCTATGTGTTGTAGAACGCGACAGTTGTGCTTCTTCGGCAATATCAGCCAAACGCGCCCCATCGCTGGAATGATTGGTAACGACGTTGAGCAGTGCAACTGTGCGCTCGATTCCCTGATTTTGATTTGATGAAACAGTCATGACTTTTCTAAAGCGGTTTTACATATATTTCCGCTTCTATATCATCCTGTTCCAACGGGCAATCACATGCTTAGTGAATACCCTCGCCTTGCAGATATCCACTTTTGCGGGCGTCCGGCATTGCCATGACGGAAACAAACGTAACCACCATCATAAATGCCACATACCAGAAGAAGCCGGATTCCATGCCTATCGATTTGAACCATAAGGCGATGTATTCGGCAGTCCCGCCAAAGAGTGCGTTTGCAACTGCATAAGGAAAGCCAACACCGAGTGCCCGTACTTGGGGTGGGAATAATTCTGCCTTAACAATTCCGCTGATGGAACTATACATACTCACCGTTGCAAGCCCGAGCATAATCAGCGCAAAAGCGATGAACAACGTCTCTGCCCGACCAATCAACGTCAAAAGCGGCACCGTGATAAAAATTGAAAGAAAACTCCAAATCAGCAAGGCATTTTTACGCCCTATGATATCAGAAAAAAATCCAAATATCGGCTGCAGGATCATGCAGCCGAGCAGAGCCCAGGTCATAGTTGTGGAGGCGTCTGCTTTGGTAAAACCAGCAGTATTGACAAGGTATTTTTGCATATAGGTTGTAAATGTGTAGAAAAATAAGGAGCCACCAGCCGAAAATCCGCAGACACATAAAATAGCCCGTTTGTGTTGTTTCCAGAGCTTGATAAGGCTGCCGGCTTCTCGTGTGGATCTTGTTTCTTGTGTCGATGTTTCGTGAAGATTGCGGCGAAGAATAAGAGCAACAATTGCCAATACGCCGCCAATGAAAAAAGGAATGCGCCAGCCCCAATCATGCAATTGTTGATCACTGAGCAATGTCTGCAGTACCACAAGTGTCAGCACTGCTGTCAATTGCCCCCCAATCAGCGTCACGTGCAAGAAAGAACTAAGAAATCCTCGTCTTCCAGAGATAGCGACCTCGCTCATATAAGTCGCCGTTGTTCCATATTCACCGCCGACAGATAAACCCTGCATAAGCCGTGTTAATAGAAGAAGGATCGGCGCAAACACACCGATTGTCGCATAAGTTGGCAATATTGCGATGATAAAAGACCCAGAACACATCATCATGACAGAGATGAGCATCGACTTTTTACGCCCTACACGATCGGCTATCTTGCCAAAAAGAAGGCCACCAATCGGTCGCATCAAAAAACCGGCGGCAAAAACAGCTGCGGCATTCAACAATTGCGTTGTCGTATCGCCAGCCGGAAAAAAAGATGACGCAAAATATAAAGCTGTGAACGAGTAGATATAGAAATCATACCATTCAACCAAATTACCCGAAGCGCTTGAAAAGATCGCTATGATCCGCTTTCGTGTGTCATGTGTATTACCATTCATAAAAAACCTCCCCGTGGCCGCACGACAAAAGGCATCCTCCCCCTTCTGCACAGCGGTTTCGCTATTCGACGATATCTCAGTTTGCATGCCTCAGGCTATGCGATCACCCTTTTTAATCACCGCTGCGCGGTTATCTACACCAGGGAGCATTTTTGCCGGATCACGCGTGACAATGACGTCCAATACAACCGGCCCTTTTATGGACATGGCTTTTTTCAAAGCATCCTGAATCTCTTCAGGGTCTTCAACACGTATGCCCGCACAACCAAATGATTTGGCAACAGCAGCAAAATCGACTTCTTTTAGATCCGATGAATGATAGTGACCGCTGCCATAGACGAGATGTTGTAAAGCTTTGACATATCCCGATGCCGCATTGTTGACGACGATGATTGTTACGTCCAAATTTAAGCGTTTCGCGGTCTCGAGATCTCCGAGCACCATGCAAAAACCACTATCGCCGGTGAGCGCCATAACTGTTCGTTCAGGTGCCGCCAGAGCTGCGCCGATAGCGCCAGGTAGACCATAGCCGATCGATGCAAATCCACGATCGGGTAAAAAGCCTCTGCCGGCACGCTTGGTATCATAGAGTAACCCTCCCCAATGCGCAGCAAACCCGCCATCGGCGACAAGTATTGCATCTTCCGGCAGGATATTGTTGAGCTCTGTCAACAAGCGCGCCATATTAATCGGGCGTTCACTTGAATATAAGCGTTCTGCAACCTCTTCGCGCCAAATGCCCATGCGATTGACCACATCATCTGCATAAGGTTGCAGGCTTTCATGTAATGACCGTGCGGCATCCCCCATCGCTTCGTAGACATCCTGTAAACCGCACAGCGCATCACCCCATAACTTGACATCGGCATGCGTGGTACGCCCAAATTCCTCGGCTACAGTATCAAGATGGATGATGGGGGTACCCTTGAGTGGCAATGTATATCGCTTGGTGGCGATCTCTCCCAGCTTACAGCCGACAACAAATAATACATCCGCCTCCTCGATCAGCCGGTTGGCTATTCGATCATAGCGACCAAATAAACCGGCATTGAGGGGATGGGTACAGGCAATGGCGCCTTTTCCGGTGAGAGTATGCGCGACAGGAATATTGGTTGCACTGGCAAAGCGCGTTAATTCTTGTGCCGCACCCGAAATATGCACGCCACCACCGGCCAGAATAAGTGGTCGCTTCGCCTGCGCAAGCAAAGCGGCCGCCTTCTCGACTGCGCGCTTTTCAGGCCGACAACGCAATGCGGGAACCTGTTCATTCGCTGGATCAACATAGAAATCCGCAGGCTGGAACGTGTAAGTTGCGTGCATGATGTCTTCTGGCAAATCAACCACCACAGGGCCGGGTCGGCCAGATGTTGCGATGGAAAAAGCTCGGCACATCAACTCCGGTATACGCTCGATCATTTCAACCCGAATGAGTTCTTTGCAAACCGGCCGCAAAATATCGATTTGCCGCACTTCCTGTGTCATATTTTTCCAGGAATGCGCTCGGTGGGTGTCGCCGATGACGCATACCATTGGCGTTCCCGCATTTAACGCCTCACCTAAACCTGTAACAAGATTTGTTGCCCCAGGTCCTAATGAGGCATCAGCCAACCCCACGCGACCACTCACTTTGGCATAAGCGTCAGCAGCAAATGCTGCTGCACGCTCGTCATTGATAAGATAATGCGGCATATCCATCTTGCGTGCCGCTTCATACATCGGCAGCAGCTGAAATCCCCCCATCCCTAACATCGGCCCGCTGTTGAAAGCTTTGAGCATTCGCGCTACCGCTTCACCACCTTGCATTGTCAGGCCACTTTCAGCTTGATCACCTTGTGCCGTCATCGTTTCATTCCTCCCTAAAAGATACTTGTTCCGTTCATTAAAATATTTATTCCTTCCAATAGAATAAACTGGACTAATGGATATCGTCAAGATATTTCATTCATCACAATTATTGTCTTATTCAATGGAAATTATGCAGAGGTATAGCGTTGTCTAAAACAGCGAAGGACATCGTTGGATTGCCTGGGACGATCAATCATCTTTCGAATTCTTCAAGCGATAAACGATGGGAAACTTTGGGATAACAGTACGGAACGCCGGATAATGGTTATTGACCGGGTTAGAAAATGATGCAGCGCGACACGACTGTTTGTCAGACTGCAATAAAAAGACAGCGTGCCACATGGGACTGCTGAAACAGCGCCCACAGCAATGTTCTGAACGAAGGAATGAGAGATTAGATAGATAGAATGCGTCGTTTAGAGGTCGATTACTCGCTTTTTTCCAAAGCGCGCCATTTTCGCACATTCGCGTTATGTTCATCCAACGTCTTGGAGAACACGTGACCACCGCTACCATCTGCTACGAAGTAGAGAGCGTCACTTTTCGGTGGATTGGCAACAGCTTCCAACGCATCACGACCAGGGTTGGCGATCGGTGTCGGTGGTAACCCATTAATTTTATACGTGTTATAAGGCGTCTCACGATCGAGATCGGACCGATAAATCGGGCGATCAGATGGTTTTCCAGCCCCGCCGAAAATACCATAAATGACAGTCGGATCAGACTGTAGCCGCATGTTTTTTGCTAGCCTATTGTAGAACACCGCCGCCACTTGCGGTCGCTCGGATGCGATGCCTGTTTCCTTTTCAACAATGGAAGCCAAGGTAACGAATTCATTGATGTTTTTGAGCGGTAGATCGGCCGCCCGCTTTGCCCAAATATCGGCAATAAGCTTGGATTGCCCGTCGCGCAACCTTTTGACAATCTGAGCACGGGTCGTACCACGCATGAAGCTGACGGTATCGGTCATCAAACTGCCTTCCGGCGGAAGATCTTGCGGCAGATCTCCTGTCAAAACCTCATTAGCAGCCAAGCGATCGAATACCTGACGAACAGTCAATCCTTCGGGTACAGTGAAGGTATATTCAATCGACTTACCTCCCACCAGAATGTCCATAATCTGTTGCATTGATGCATGGGCGGGAATTGCATATTCACCCGCTTTCAACATCTTGGCTTTGTCGTGATAGCCTACACCATATACGAATACATCAGATGAACGGATCAGCCCCTGTTTTTCAAGGATCGATGCGATTTCGCGTATACCGGTACCAGGACGGATCAGAACTGTTTGCTCGTCTGTCGACGGCCCTTCACCGACAAACATGTTCTTTCCGATGTAAATTGGAATTCCAACCGCCAGTATGACCACAACAACCAGCATCAAAAAGAAATTGCCTAATATAACTAGAGGATTGCGTGCTATACGCGAGCGCTTGGCTTTTTGTTCTGACGGAGCAGTGACTTCATTCTCAAAATGGCCCGAGGACTGATCATGGGGTTCTGAGGTCAAATGCTTTTCATCGTCAGACATGAATGCACACCTTGCTTGCTTCGTGGACATAAGCCATTTTTATCGTCTTATTTTCAGAATAAGGCAAAAAGGCGAGACTCTACAAGAATGTTTACTATTCCGAAAAACGCCGCATAATCAGCGAAGCATTCGTTCCACCAAACCCGAATGAGTTTGACAGAATTGTATTGATTTTACGTTCACGCGGCTTATGCGGAACCAGATCAATCTTCGTTTCAGCCGAAGGATTGTCCAAATTAAGTGTCGCAGGCGCTATATTGTCACGAATTGCGAGAACGCTGAAAATAGCTTCAGCCGCACCCGCAGCACCCAGCAAATGCCCGATTGACGACTTGGTCGAGGACATGGAAACGTCAGCTGCGTGCGCACCGAGAACGCGCTCGACAGCAGCAAGCTCTATAGTATCTGCCATAGTAGAAGTGCCATGAGCGTTGATATAGTCAATATCAGAAGGCGATATTTTTGCACGTTTGATCGCCGCTTCCATACAACGCTGCGCACCTTCACCGCTTTCGGTAGGCGCGGTTATATGATAGGCGTCGCCCGACAAACCATATCCGATCACTTCCGCATAAATTTTTGCGCCGCGCTTCTTGGCGTGTTCTAATTCTTCAAGCACAACAAGAGCTGAACCTTCACCCATAACAAAGCCGTCACGATCAACATCATAAGGACGCGACGCATGTTCAGGATCGTTGTTACGGTTTGTTGATAATGCCTTGCAAGCAGCAAAACCTGCCAGTGAAATACGATTCACCGGTGATTCTGTTCCGCCCGCAATCATAACATCGGCATCACCCAAGGCGATCAGTCGCGATGCATCACCGATTGCGTGTGAACCCGTTGAACAGGCTGTAACGACCGAATGGTTAGGGCCACGCAGCTTGTGCTTAATTGACACATAACCGGATGCGAGATTGATCAAGCGACCTGGAATAAAAAACGGAGAAATACGTCGGGGACCCTTATCGCGAAGCGTATAACCGGCTTCAACAATACCCTCGACACCACCAATACCCGAACCGATCATAACGCCAGTACGTATCTGATCTTCATCGCTTTCGGGATGCCAGCCTGCGTCATCAAGTGCTTCGTCTGCAGCACCCATAGCGTAGACGATAAAAGGATCAACCTTACGCTGCTCCTTAGGCTCCATATGTAGATCGGCATTAAAAGTGCCATCACTACCGTCACCAACAGGAATACGGCCAGCAATCTGACAAGGAAGATCGTCAACTTCAAATTCAGTAACGCGACGGACACCGCTACGCCCTTCGAGAAGCCGTTTCCAGCTATGCTCTACATTGCCGGCCAACGGAGAAACCAACCCCAAACCGGTAATGACAACACGCCTCATACTTCCAACCCTGAATTTAATGTCAACAATAACCATACGCCTTTAAAAAGCGTCTAATGGCGGAGATAGAATTGAAGACAAAAACCGTAAGGCTTCTGTCTTCAAGATCGTTTTAGGCAGAAGCCTTGTCGATGAACTTAACCGCATCACCAACGGTCAAGATTGTTTCTGCAGCGTCATCGGGAATTTCTACACCGAATTCTTCTTCAAAAGCCATAACCAGCTCTACGGTGTCAAGGCTATCAGCGCCCAGATCATCGATGAAGCTTGCGCCTTCGGTTACTTTGTCTGCATCAACACCAAGATGTTCTACGACGATTTTCTTGACGCGGTCTGCTGTATCACTCATGTCGGATCCTCGACTTTTGTTGTTTCCCTGCCTTGGTTAGCGGCATGGGCTCATCTAATCAAGCAATAGATGCGTTTCCCCCAACCATTTTTAGGGTTTCATACGCATCCTGTGGATATCCCCTGCGGGACGAACCGATTTAAGTAACCGGGTTCAAGCGCGGCAATTACCATGGCAAACGCATAGACGCAAAGATAATTTAGCAAATAAGTCGTCTTTCTTCAGTTTTCAGCCGAATTTCGCCTGTATTCAACGATTAAACGGTGTCAAAACGGCTCATCAGCGATAATCATATGGGCCGGAATGGGAGTTGAAACGTCAAAAAGCGTTCAAAATGCAAAAAAACTGCGGACTTGAATCACAAGATCGCAGCTTTTGATTGTCTCGAAATTTAGGCTCTTGAGGCAAACAGCCTTAAATCATCGCCATCCCGCCATTGACGTGCATTGTCTGCCCCGTCACGAACGCGGCCTCGTCACTGGCTAGATAGACAGCAGCAGCCGCAACATCAGCGCTTGTCCCCATGCGCTTCATCGGGATTGCCGACATGATTGTTTCTTTTTGCTTGTCATTCAACTTGTCTGTCATCGCCGACTCAATAAAGCCCGGTGCAATACAATTGACCGTAACGTTACGGCTTGCAATTTCCTGGGCCAAAGATTTGGAAAAACCGATGACACCTGCTTTGGTCGCGCAATAATTCGTCTGACCGGGATTACCAATAACACCAACAATCGAGGAAATGTTGATTATACGGCCGAAACGACGGCGCATCATAGGATGGGTCAGCTCTCGCGTCAGAGTAAACACAGAAGAAAGGTTGACAGCAAGCACATCATCCCAATCCTCATCACTCATGCGCACAAAGAGACCGTCACGGGTAATGCCGGCATTATTCACCAGGATATCAACCCCATCCATCTCTTTTTCTGCGCGCTCTGCAAGTTCTTTGACCGCGGCACGATCAGAAAGATTCGCCGGGAAGACAAAAGTGTTTTCTCCAAGGCTATCTGCCAATTCCTGCAGCTTTTCAACCCGAGTCCCATGAAGTCCGACGATTGCACCCTGCGCATGAAACGCCCGCGCAATTGCCTCGCCAATACCACCTGTTGCACCCGTAATCAGCGCTTTGCGCCCGTTCAGTTCAAACATTTTGAAATCCTCGACCTATACACCTAGCGCTTTCAGCGCATTCTCAATCTCTTCCCCGCTACCGACCGTTATACCCGCGATATCTTTATCGATACGCCGGGCAAGCCCCGTAAGAACCTTACCAGAACCAATTTCAAACAGTGTATCGACACCGTTACCGGCAAACCACTCTACGGTTTCACGCCATCTGACCCTTCCAGTCACTTGATGCACAAGCAATTCAATGATTTTCTGCGGATCACTTTCAGGTGCAACCGTGACATTAGGAACAAGCGGCACGACTGGCGCAAACTTATTGACATCCAACAAAGCGTCTTTCATCGCGTCTGCTGCAGGCTGCATCAGACTTGAATGGAACGGTGCCGATACCGGCAGCATGATAGCCCGTTTCGCGCCTTTTTCTGACGCCAGCCTAGCGGCGGCTTCCACGGCTTTAGTTTCGCCGGAAATAACTAGTTGCCCACCACCATTATCATTGGCGATCTGACAGGAACCATCCCCCAAGACAGCACTGCAAATTTCCTCAACAGCCTCTTCGTCGAGGCCGATAATCGCCGCCATTGCACCCTCACCCACAGCAACCGCCTCTTGCATCGCATTGCCGCGCGTCCGCAATAAACGGGCCGTATCAGCGAGGCTGAACGTACCGGCTGCACAAAGCGCCGAATATTCACCCAGCGAATGGCCGGCAACATAAGCAACCTTACTCTTGATATTCAATCCTCGCGATTGAAGCACTCGAATGACGGCCATCGAAACAGCCATTAAAGCAGGCTGTGCATTTGCGGTCAGTGTCAGCACATCATCGGGCCCATCAAACATAACTGCCGAGAGTTTTTCGCCAAGGGCATCGTCAACCTCTTCAAATACGGCGCGTGCTTCGACAAATTGCTCCGCCAAAGCTCTGCCCATACCGACAGCCTGACTTCCCTGTCCGGGAAAAGTAAATGCAGCAACCATTCGTGTTTACTCCTTGGTTGAAAAACATAGCCACTCCGCTCTTGGCCCATCAATCATGATAAAGTCAAGAAAAAGCCGCCTAATCCGTCTGGATATCTCGCATCTTCTGCTCCCTCAATGGCGGGATATGATAGCAAAGCGTGGGAACCAAAGGCAAAATGAACCGCAAAGTGACAGCGCTCATAATTGCGCCAATCACAACGCCACCAACGATATCGAAAGGATAATGAACACCGGTGAAAACGCGCGCCCAACATGTCAGCACGCCCAGAGCCAGCGCTACCATGGCGGCATTTTTATATCGGCAGAGATAGAGCGTCACACCATATGCGGCAAAGATCAATGCGTGATTGCTTGGAAAAGATGCATTGTTCTTATGATCTATGAGAGCAGCACCTAAACCGGCCGCAAATGGACGCGGACGGAAAAATAATACGCCAATGGCATGACTGATAATCAACCCTAAAAACACCGCCAACACAACCGCAACAGCGGCTTTCCTTTCAACAAGTCCACCGATGAACCATAAGATCAACAAATGGAACGGAATAAAATAGATAAGAAATTTTGCGCAGAAGACGCCGAACCAGACGAGAATCGTCCATGTCTGTGCTGTTCCGGCCAAAAAAGTAAAAAGTACCGTGTCAATCTGCGCTAAAAAAGCCATTCCGCCTTCACCTTCGCTTTCATACTAAAATGCTCCATAAGCATGTCATCTTTAATATACATTGCTATGATCAAGCCTCTTTTTGAACGCAATAATGGTTTTTTGCAGGCTTGGCTTGCTATTTTCACAAATTGACTGTAATGACCGCACGTTCGTTGTCAGCATTTGGCTGGGGGTTGAACGGAGGACCGGTTTATTTCCGGTAAGAAGCATAACTGTTTCGGGCCTCCCGTGTCTCCGCTCTCGAATGTCTCGAAGTCACGCGTCCTTTCTTCTTGGGGTACTCCCCTGAAAAGACAAGTCGCAGAGGCTCTGCGTCAAAGCTGGCATAGATTAATGGAAGAAAGGCAAAACAATGGCTCTTTATGAACATGTGTTCCTTGCCCGACAGGACATTGCGCCACAGCAGGTTGACCAGCTTGTAGAACTCTACAAGGGTGTTATCGAAGCAAATGGCGGAAAAGTCGGGCGTATCGAAAATTGGGGCTTGCGTCCCCTGACTTATCGTATTCGTAAGAATCGTAAGGCTTATTATGCACTGATGAACATCGATGCACCGGCAGCAGCAATTGCTGAAGTTGAACGTCAGATGCGCATTAACGAAGATATCCTGCGTTATATGACCATTCGTGTTGAGCAACATGAAGAAGGCCAATCCGCAATGCTTTCGCGCCGTGACCGTGATGACCGCTTCGGCAAGGATGAAGAGCGTCCGCGCCGTCCGCGCCGCCCACGTGAAGACGATGCCGCCGAAGGAGAAGAATAATGGTTGATATCAATCAGATCCCGACACGCCGTCCTTTTCACCGTCGTCGTAAGACCTGCCCTTTTACTGGTCCTAACGCACCGAAAATCGACTATAAGGACGTTAAGTTGTTGCAGCGCTACATTTCAGAGCGCGGCAAAATCGTTCCTTCCCGTATTACAGCTGTAAGCCAGAAGAAACAGCGCGAATTGGCCAAAGCCATTAAACGTGCCCGCTTCCTTGGCCTGTTGCCATACGTCGTAAAGTGATTATGTATTGCCGGGAGCAATCCCGGCAATATTTTCCTGTTCGGGCAGGATGATAAAAACCCGGAGTTGGAGCGAATCCCCGCCCCTAACTGCCACAGCAGGACAGCGAGTATGACACAGACAAATTCTCAAAACTTATCGGTCGGTCTTTTAGCCGGTTTGTTTGCCGCTGTGCTTGGCATGGCGATTGTCAGTCTGGTTACCGTTCTACCGGTTTTATCCATTATTTTAGGCTGTTTCATTTCTTTACCGATTTTTATTGCTGCATTCGGTTGGGGCACGCTTTCAAGCGTCATTGCCCTTTTAACAGCTACGCTCGTCCTCGGAATCGCTCAGAATTTTCATGTCGGTTTCGGCTTTATGCTGTTGTTCTTTTTGCCTGCCGTCTATGCTTCATGGCTTTTGGGGTTGGCGCAACCCGATGCTGATGGGCGCAGTGTAAAATGGTATCCACTATCATCTGTCATCTTTCTTCTTACCAGCTTTATTGCCATCATCTGCGTTCTTATTGGCGCGTATTTTCATAGCCAGCCATCAACCCCGATGATAGCGCAACAGGTTGCCGATTTGTTTGCCAACGCCATGCGGCAGGCCCAGTCTGCGAATGAAGCGGATATTCTCGCTTTCCGCGATATGATTGTGAGCAATATAGTACCCTTACTTTCAAGTGGGCTTGCGACTTACAGCTTGATCTTTCTGATTGGAAATCTTTATTTTTCGCTTGTGGGCGCGCAACGGATGAAGCGTTTGGCTCGCCCCCGTGAAGATTGGCCGACGAGTTTTCGGTTGCCGTTAGCAGCGGTTGTTATTTTTCTTGTCACTTTTCTTGCAACATTCGTCGAGTTCGGTTCCATCATCGATCTTTGTGCGATCGTTTTCTACACAACGTTTATGCTTGCGCTTTCAATTAGCGGTCTGGCTTATTTGCACAATCTGACGCGCGGTGTTCGTGGACGCACCGTCATTTTGTCACTCGTTTATATAGCCATTTTTACATTCGTCTTTGCTTTTCCGATCTCTATCATGATTTTCCTGATGGGGGTTTGGGCAGCCATCCAACACCGCCGCCAAACAAGCGGCGTAAAATCTTAAAACTTTATCTGAAAGGAAATAATCATGGATGTTATTCTACTTGAACGCATTGCCCGTCTCGGTCAAATGGGCGACGTTGTGTCGGTTAAGGATGGTTACGCACGTAACTTCCTTCTTCCTCAGGGCAAAGCGCTGCGTGCCAATGACACGAATAAAAAGCAGTTCGAAGCACAGCGTGCACAGCTTGAAGCCCGTAATCTTGAGCGTAAAAGCGAAGCTCAGCAGGTTGCTGATAAGCTTGATGGCAAATCATTTATCGTTGTGCGTTCTGCTGGTGAAACTGGTCAGCTTTACGGTTCTGTTTCCACACGCGATATCTCAGACATCATCACTTCGGAGGGCTTCTCTGTAGGTCGCAATCAGATCGAACTGAACCATCCGATCAAGACCATCGGTCTCCACAGCGTTGAAATCAGCCTTCATCCTGAAGTACAGGTTTCTGTCACTATCAATATTGCTCGCTCGGCCGATGAAGCCGAACGTCAGGCAGCTGGTGAAGATCTGACTTCAATCGAAGCAATTTACGGCATTGAAGAAAAGCCTCTCGCTGAAGAAGTCTTTGATGAGGATGAAGATGATATGGGAGAAGACGCATAAGCGTCTATCTATCCATAGTTTGAGCCATCGGGTCGCAAACATGTCGGTTCACTGGAACAGTTAGCATGTCAAGCGGTCACCAAAATATGAACACACCCGGCCCTCTGGTCGGGTGTTTTTTTTTGAAAATGGCATTATTGATAGAGAGACGATTTGCCGCTAGTTTTCTTTAAAACAATAGGATCAAGCGGTGATGCTTGTATGGTTATTGAGCGAAAACAGGAACGGTTTAGATGTTTGCTTTATTGAAAACGGCGGCTGGCCATATCATTTCCAAAGGCAATTTTTCCATTACTGACAGCAGCGGTGTTACGTATCAATTTGGCGATAACACCGGCACTCCCGTCCATATCCGTTTTACATCACCCAAATGGGAGCGCGAAGTTGCGCTTGATCCTGCACTGAAATTGGGCGAAGCCTATATGGAAGGTGGTTTTGAATTTATCGAGGGCGATATCTTAGTGCTGCTCGAAATCATTTTCGAAAGCACCGGGCCTATTGCTGAAAACCAGGTATGGATGAAAGCACTTTCTTTCATGCGCGCAGCGACCAAACGCTTTGCACAGATGAATACGCTCAATCGTTCAGCCCGCAATGTTCGCCATCATTACGATTTATCAGGGGAACTATATGATTTGTTCCTTGATCCCGATCGCCAGTATTCCTGTGCCTATTTCGAAACACCTGAAACAAGCTTGAATGACGCGCAATTGGCAAAAAAGCGCCACCTTGCCGCAAAGTTACAGCTTAAAGAAGGTGAGAAGCTACTTGATATCGGATGCGGCTGGGGTGGATTAGGTCTTTATATGGCGCGAGTTTTGGGTGCGGATGTTACGGGTGTGACATTGTCGCATGAGCAGCATGGAATTGCCAATCAACGTGCTAAGGATATGGGACTAGACAATAAAGCCAAGTTTCTTCTCCAAGATTATCGTGCCCTGACAAGCCAGTTTGACAAGATCGTTTCTGTCGGGATGTTTGAACATGTCGGTATAGGTCACTTCAAAGAATATTTCGACCACGTTAAACGCCTGATGAAGCCGGAAGGACGCTTTGTGCTGCATTCGATCGGTCGTTCAGGCGAGCCGGGAGCGACAAACCCTTGGATTGCAAAATACATTTTTCCAGGCGGCTATATTCCTTCTCTATCAGAAGTTCTGCCGATCATTGAACGTAGCGGCCTCATTGTCACTGACATTGAAATTTTGCGTTTACATTATGCTGACACACTCAAGGCTTGGCGCGAATCGTTTCTTGCCCATTGGGATGAAGCAAAAGCGCTCTATGACGAACGTTTCTGCCGCATGTGGGATTTTTATCTCGCTGCATCCGAAAGTGCTTTCCGCTGGCAGGGCATGATGGTGTTCCAAATACAATTGGCCCATAAACAGGATGCGGTGCCGTTGACACGCGATTACATCACACAGGAAGAAGCGCGTTTGCGCAAAATCGATGCCGACCCCAATTTGGTGCAAAAAAAGAACCCAATGGCGGATACGAAAAAAATAGCTGCGATGGCTACAAAGGATAAACCAGCTTCATCGAAAACCAAGAAAAAGCAGGTATCAAGCTAAACAAAGCAGATTGTCTTCCCGCTCTCAATTCGGGATCAGCGACGACTATGTGTCAAAGAGGCCTATGCCGCCGGCACTATTTTTAATGTGCGCAATGTTCTGTGTTTATGCTTGCAAATTCCGGACCGAGACCGTTAAATGCTAATGCAGTGATGCCGGTATTTGTATCAAATTATTTTCATACAAAAGTTGACGAAGCATTTGAGTTTCCACGCCCGATCTCTTATCTAAGAGATCAATAAGCTCATTGTGACTGATCGGCAGGAATTATAGTGCTTGAAAGCGTTAACTCCTTAACACGGTCTTTGGCGACGACATTAAATTAATTCGGACACATACAGGCGGATAGCGACACATCCATGGCAGACGCAAAAGTTCTCAATCTGGGCCAGGCAAAAGGTGAAGAAGGTTCTACCTTCAGGCAGGTGCCGCATAATATAGAAGCGGAACAGGCGCTTTTGGGTGCTATCCTCATCAACAACGATGCACTCGACCGGGTATCGGACTTTTTAAAGCCCACACACTTTTTTGAACCTTTGCACCAAACAATATTCGACGTTCTGGGCGAGACGATTAAAAAAGGCAAACTTGCCAATCCCGTTACAATCAAACCGTTTATACCGGCGGATGATAAGATCGGCGACATGACTGTATTCAACTATGTTGTCCGTATGGCAACCGAAGCAGTGACGATTATCAACGCCGAAGATTATGGACGTGCGATCTATGATCTATATATCCGCCGTTCGCTGATTGATTTGGGAAACGAGATCGTTAACACCGCCTTTGATGCTCCGATTGATGTGGCACCGTCGCAACAGATCGAGACGGTCGAGCAACGACTGTTCACCTTGGCAGAAACAGGCAAATATGGCGGCGGCTTCGAAAGCTTTAATGATGCTGTCAAAAAAGCAATCGATATGGCTGGTGCCGCCAAGAAAAGAACATCCCGTCTTTCCGGTATTCCTACGCAAATCAGAAAGCTCGACGAACAGATGGGCGGTCTGCAACGTTCCGATCTTATCATATTGGCAGGACGCCCCGGCATGGGTAAGACGTCATTGGCCACCAATATTGCCTTCAATGTAGCCAATGCATTTATTCAGGGTGAGGAAAACAAGGCATCAGGCCAAGAAAATGAAGGCGGCATTGTCGGCTTCTTCTCACTGGAAATGTCGTCTGAGCAATTGGCAACACGTATCATCTCGGAACAAGCAGAAGTTTCATCATCGAAAATCCGACGTGGTGACATCTCGGAAGATCAATTTGCCAAACTACTGCGCTCCATGAGCCGTTTACAGAAAGCGCCGCTTTATATCGATCAAACAGGTGGTATATCCATCGCGCAATTGGCTGCCCGTGCCCGACGTCTCAAACGCCAGCATGGTCTCGACGTCCTGATCATCGATTATGTCCAGCTAATGACCGGTGCCTCCAAACGTGCATCTGAAAACCGCGTGCAGGAAATAACAGAGATCACGACCGGCCTGAAAGCTTTGGCGAAGGAACTTAATGTTCCCATTATTGCTCTTTCACAGCTTTCCCGTCAGGTTGAAACCCGTGAAGATAAGCGTCCGCAACTCTCCGACCTTCGTGAATCGGGTTCTATCGAGCAGGACGCCGACGTTGTGCTCTTCGTTTATCGTGAAGAATACTATATCAAGAATAAGGAGCCGAAACTCGGCAGTACAGAGCATTTGGAATGGCAGACAGCCATGGATGACGTATTTGGCAAGGCCGAAGTTATCGTCGCCAAACAGCGCCATGGCCCCACCGGAACCGTAAGACTGGCCTTCCAATCTGAATTCACCCGCTTTACCGACCTGGCCGAAAGCGATTACCTGCCGGACCAGTTTGGTTAGACCTGATGGCAAAAAACCGCACGCAATTCATCTGTCAAAACTGCGGCGCCATCCATACGCGTTGGGCAGGTAAATGCGATGCCTGCGGAGAATGGAACACGCTCGTCGAAGAAGGTACGGCTGGCGGTATAGGGAGTGGCCCCGCCAAAAGCAGCCGCAAGGGACGCGCCGTTGCTTTAACCACACTATCGGGCGATATTGAAGATGCACCCCGCATCCAGTCAGGCATAGCAGAGCTGGATCGGGTAACGGGCGGTGGCTTTGTTCGCGGTTCGGCATTATTGGTGGGCGGCGATCCAGGCATTGGCAAATCCACCCTGTTGACACAAGCAGCAGCAGCCTTGGCACGACAGGGCCACAGTGTTGTTTATGTTTCGGGTGAGGAGGCCGTCGCGCAGATAAGGTTACGGGCTCAGCGCTTGAATGCCGCCGATACAAGTGTTGAATTGGCCGCTGAAACCAATGTTGAAGATATTCTTGCAACTTTGACCCAATCAAAGCGGCCCGATCTGGTCATCATTGATTCTATCCAAACCTTATGGTCGGATATGGCGGATTCTGCCCCCGGCACGGTCACGCAGGTACGCACCGGTGCGCAAGCGATGATCCGTTTTGCCAAACAAACCGGCGCTGCCGTGGTTCTCGTCGGCCATGTGACCAAGGATGGCCAGATTGCTGGCCCTCGCGTCGTCGAGCATATGGTTGATGGCGTGCTTTATTTTGAAGGTGAAGGCGGACATCATTATCGTATTCTTAGAACAGTAAAAAACCGTTTTGGGCCGACCGACGAGATCGGAGTCTTCGAAATGTCTGACAAAGGTTTACGCGAAGTCAGCAATCCTTCGGAATTATTCTTGGGCGAACGGAATGAAAAAGCTCCCGGTGCCGCTGTTTTCGCCGGCATGGAAGGTACACGTCCCATTCTTGTCGAGATACAGGCCTTGGTTGCGCCCTCCTCCCTTGGCACGCCTCGACGCGCTGTAGTTGGATGGGACGGTAACAGGCTTTCAATGATTCTTGCCGTGCTTGAAGCCCACTGCGGCGTGCGTTTTGGCCAGCATGATGTTTATCTCAATGTGGCGGGCGGCTATCGTATTTCGGAGCCAGCAGCCGATTTAGCGGTCGCTGCAGCCTTGGTTTCGTCAATTGCCGGCATAGCTCTGCCAGCAAATTTTGTTTATTTCGGCGAAGTTAGCCTTTCTGGCGCTGTGCGCGCGGTTGCACATTCAGGTCAAAGACTGAAAGAAGCTGAAAAACTGGGCTTCAAAGGTGCTATCCAACCTTCCGGCACCAGTGAAACCTTGAAATCGCCTTCTTTCCGGCAGACAAGTTTTTCCGATTTGCCCGAATTGGTTGCAGCCATTGCATCGGGAAAAAAGCGCACATCACCAACACAGGATTACTGAATGCGTTTTGCCAAGCCGATATCGGGTGGAAACCTTTGTAAACTTGAAAAAAATATTGATATTGACCCTAAAAGCATCATACCAATAGCCGAGCATTGTCAGTAAAGCTTTGCTGATCTTGATAGCCCACCGACGCGACACGTAAGGACAACACTGATGTTCATAACAGCCCTTGATGGCATCGTTATCGCTGTAATTTTGGTTTCAGCGTTTTTGGCCATGGTACGTGGTTTTTCACGTGAGGTTTTGTCGCTGGCATCCTGGGGTATCGCCGCCATTGCAGCATTACTGCTTTACAAACACATCCTTCCCTTTGTCGAGCCTTACCTCTCCAACAAAACAATCGCATTGATTGCAAGCCTTGCCATCGTTTTCATCGTCGTTTTTATCATCGTGTCGGTCATTACGATGAAGGTTGCGGATTTGATCATCGATAGCCGTATCGGTGCATTAGACAGGACCGTCGGCTTTATTTTCGGTGTTTTGCGCGGCCTTTTTATTATGGTTATCGCCATGCTGCTGGTAAATCAGCTGATTAAGCCAGAAGAACAATCGCCTTGGTTGAAAGATGCCAAGACCAAACCTATGTTGGATTCACTCAGCATGAAGGTTTGGGATTTGCTTCCCAAAGACCCCGAGTGGATCTTTGACAAGGCCTCCAGTGTTCTGAAAAAAGATGAACCGGCAAACGAAAGCGGCGTTGCAGAGACACCGGCACAAAGTGGCGACTAATTTTTTTGCTGCCAACCTTCAAGCGGCTCCTATTTTGTGATATTAACTGTTTTTAACATCTATACCGGAAGGCCATGATGGCAAAGAACGATCCTTCTCACCAGAATTTTTCGCTTGATGACGATACATTGCATGAAGAATGCGGTGTTTTCGGCATTTTAGGACATGAGGATGCGGCGACGTTAACCGCTCTTGGTCTGCACGCCCTGCAACATCGCGGGCAGGAAGCGGCGGGCATCGTTTCCTACCATGATTCTGTTTTTCATCAGGAAAAACACATGGGTCTTGTTGGGGATCACTATACAAATCCGGCAACATTGGCGCGATTGCCCGGCAATCGTGCAATTGGACATACCCGCTATTCAACAACGGGCGAAACAGCATTGCGAAATGTGCAGCCGCTTTTTGCCGAGCTTGAAGTGGGGGGCATCGCCATTGCCCATAATGGCAATCTGACCAATGGTCTGACATTGCGGCGTGAATTGATTGCTTCGGGTGCCATTTGCCAGTCTACATCCGATTCGGAAGTTGTTCTGCACCTTATCGCCCGCTCCCGCCATGTGTCATCGTCCGACCGTTTTGTTGATGCTATAAGGCAGGTCGAAGGCGGTTATGCCATGCTGGCACTTACCCGCACAAAACTGATTGCCGCACGTGACCCTATTGGTATTCGCCCCTTGGTAATGGGTGAACTTGATGGAAAACCTATTTTCTGCTCGGAAAGTTGTGCACTCGACATTATTGGGGCTAAATTCATTCGTGACGTTGAAAATGGCGAAATCATCATTTGTGAAATCCAGAAAAGCGGCGAAATCACAACGACCGTTATCAAACCGGAAGTTCAAAAACCTGAAAAGCTATGCCTTTTTGAATATGTCTATTTCGCCCGTCCGGATTCCATCGTTGGTGGACGAAGCGTTTATACAGCACGAAAAAACATGGGCATTCATCTGGCCAAAGAAGCTCCTTATGCAGGCGATGTTGTCGTGCCCGTGCCTGATGGCGGGACGCCTGCCGCAATCGGATATGCGCAGCAAAGTGGCATTCCATTCGAACTGGGCATCATCCGTAACCATTATGTTGGCCGCACTTTTATCGAACCAACACAGCAGATCCGTGCATTCGGTGTTAAGCTGAAGCATTCGGCCAACCGTCCAGTGATTGAGGGAAAAAGAGTTATCCTTGTCGATGATTCGATTGTTCGCGGGACGACTTCCGTCAAGATTGTGCAGATGCTGCGGGATGCGGGTGCAAGCGAGGTCCATATCCGCGTCGCAAGCCCGATGATATTTCATCCAGACTTTTATGGCATCGACACACCGGAAGCTGCTAAGCTTTTGGCCAATCAGTATCCTGACCTGCAATCAATGTGTGCTTTTATTGGCGCCGATTCCTTGCAGTTTCTGTCTATTGACGGTCTGTATGAGGCAGTGGGTGGCACCGTGCGCAATAATGACGATCCGCAATTCACTGATCATTATTTTACGGGCGATTATCCTACCCGTCTGGTTGACCAGGAAAATGTCAATAATGTTCATAAGTTATCGGTTCTGAGAAGCAGCCGTTAATGGATGTTGAATACCCCTTCGATCTTTCCGGTCGTATTGCTCTCATTACCGGCGCATCCCGCGGGATAGGGTATCAGCTTGCGTTGGAATTCGCCAAACGGGGCGCGCATATCATTGCTGTCGCACGCACGACAGGCGGTCTCGAAGAATTGGATGATCATATCTGCTCCATGGGTGCCAGTGCAACATTGGTGCCGCTCGATCTTCATGACATGGTTGCGATAGACCGTTTGGGTGACTCCATTCGCGAGCGTTGGGGAAAGCTTGATGTATTGGTCGCTAATGCAGGTGTATTGGGTACAATCGCGCCCGTTGCGCATGTTGAGGCGAAGATATTCGAAGACGTTTTTACAATCAACCTTATCAGCCAGTGGCGCTTGATTCGTGCGGTGGAACCATTATTGCGGCACTCTGATGCAGGGCGTGCTATCATCATGTCGTCCGGTGTAGCACATACTGCGCGTGCATTTTGGGGCCCCTATGCTGCATCAAAAGCTGCCATCGAAGTTTTAGGTCGTTGCTGGGCCGACGAACTGAAACAAACAAACGTCAAGGTGAATATTGCCAATCCCGGTGCTACGCGCACATCTATGCGTGCCAACGCTATGCCGGGAGAAGACCCAGAGATTTTGCCGACTGCAGAAGAGATAGCAGCAAAAATAGCACAGCTTGCATCGCCTGATCTGCAGGAAAATGGTCGTCTATTCGACGCCCGCAAAAATTGTTTTCTGAATTACCACAATCCCGATTAACACAGTCGGTTTCAAGCAACCCAACTGTAAGCTGCAGCGACCGTATCTAGCGTTTTTTTTGCATGGGATAGAACCACAAAATCTATGAGGTTAGGCAATTAAGTCCGCCTTTTCTGACTAATATCATTCGAACACTTCGATTTTTTTGTTCGCGGATACTATGCAATTTGATGTCTATTCTCCCTCTTCTCCCGATGGCAACAGGATAAGAAAAGGATCCGTTATCGTTTATATTCCTATATAGGCGATTCACTCTTTTAGACCCACACTTATAGCCCTCACGCTGCATTTTTTCAGTCGGTACGTCTTTCTTACAAATCATGAAGGATATACATGGAACAATACAAAAAATTTTACATCATTACCGGTGGCCCGGGTTCAGGGAAAACCACCCTGCTGAATGCATTGAAGCGCAAAGGTTATGCAGTTATGCCTGAAGCAGGCCGTGCGATCATAAAATATCAAACATTGATAGATGGGCCAGCGTTACCATGGAAATCAGCGCAATGTTTTGCCGAAGCTATGTTGACGTGGGACTTAAGGAACTATCAAGAAGCCAAACTGGAGCAAGACAACGTGTTTTTCGACCGTGGTCTTCCAGATCTAGCCGGTTACCTTTATCTCTCCAACTTGGATGTTCCCGCGCATTTTTCTCATGCGATAAGGCAATATCGTTACAACCCGCTTGTATTCATAGCGCCAGCCTGGAAGGACATTTATCATAATGATCGAGAAAGAAAGCAGGACTTTGCTTTAGCCGAACAGACATTCTTAGCAATGCGCCACGTCTATAAACAGAGCGGATATCAAACCGTGACATTGCCATGTGATAGCATCGAAGAGCGGCTGGCGTTCATCAACAACTCTCTGAGCAAGCAATGATGTTGCTACTTTTCTGAAGATTGCTCTGCGGAGGAATCTGGCGCATCATCAGTTATTCTTGCGGCTTCCAACCTTGCACGCTTGCGATAGGCGATAACGCTGAAGGGTAGGAAAATCATATAGCCGACGGCTGTCACGAGAAGTGTCTGCCAAGTATAGGTTGCTAGAAAGCCCACATAAATGACGATGACAAGCATGACCGGGACAACGATATCCCGTCGTAATTGCTGTCCTATGCTTTTGCCATTCCAGACCGGGAGGCGGCTGACCAATAAGAAAGCTATAACAACGGTGTATAAACTAAATAGCAGAGCCCAACCTACACCAGGTTCCAATCCCAGCGTTCCAAGATAAATTGGCAACAAAACCAAGAGGGCACCAGCGGGCGCAGGAACACCGACAAAATATTCTTTTTGCCAGCCGGGTATATCAGCATTGTCAAGCATGACATTAAAGCGCGCAAGACGCAGACAACAGGCAACACAATAAACCAGTGCCGCGATCCAACCGACCTGGTGGGCTTGATCAAGCACAAAGGAATAGACGACTAACGCTGGTGCTACGCCGAAATTTACAACATCCGCCAACGAATCCATCTGCGCACCGAAGGGCGAGCTACCATTCATCAAGCGGGCTACACGCCCATCGACGCCATCCAGAATAGCAGCCAGAAGAACCATGAGGATTGCAGACTCATATCGATGTTCGAAAGCAAGCCTTATTCCGCTTACGCCAGCACAAATCGCCAGGATGGTAATGACATTGGGTATGACATAACGCATCGGTATCGGCGAGCGACGACGATGTGCTTCGTCAGGCCTGTGGCCTTCAGGATCGAAAGAAGGAAATGGCGAAGGGCTCTCCATCGTTAAATCTAATCCAGTCTAAAATCGGTAATGGTAGCGCTTTTATCAAAAGATGCAAAAACTGTTTCACCCGCAATCGCCTTTTGGCCGATTGCTACACGAACTTTCACATCAATAGGAAGGTAAACATCAAGGCGGGAGCCGAAACGGATCAATCCGAAACGTTTACCTGCAACGACAGGTTCATTTTCCTTAGCCCAACAAACAATCCGGCGTGCGACCAGACCGGCGACCTGAACAACACCAATCTCACCATGCGCTGTCTCGATAACCAACCCGTTACGTTCATTATGGTCGCTGGCCTTATCAAGCTCGGCATTACCGAATTTCCCCGGCCGGTAGACAACTGAGCGCAATCGTCCATCCATCGGTATACGATTGACGTGACATGAGAACACATCCATGAAAACGGAAATACGCATCATTTCCGTTTTTCCTAAACCGAGTTCTTCAGGCGGTAAAAACGGGCCAACAAACGAGATGCGACCATCTGCAGGGCTGGTAACCAGATGCGGATCTATCGGTGTGACACGCTCTGGATCACGGAAGAAGTATATGCTCCATAAGGTTATGACCAAACCGAACCAGAACAAAGGGCTCCAAATCCAACCCAAGATGAGCGAAGCGATAAAAAACGCAGCAATGAAGGGATAGCCTTCTTTGTGGATAGGTGCAAAACTGTTGCGAACTGATCGTACTATACTCATGTATATTCCCGTTCAAACTGGCCTTACCAACATGGCCTACCTTGGTTGTTTCCCTGCATTGCTCTTCTTTAATCAACTATGCAGCAAAAAGCGACCCTTTGTTTCATATGGCCGGCTCGCCACGCGAAACAACCCCGAGTTCATCCTCCTCACGCATTTTACGCAACTGTTCTTCTGCTTTAGAAGCTTCAAGTTGTTTGTTCCACATCGAAGCGTAAAGCCCGTTTTTATCTAAAAGTTCGGCATGTCTGCCTCGTTCCACTATGCGCCCGCTTTTTAGCACCAATATTTCATCGGCTCCAATAACTGTGGATAATCGATGGGCTATCACCAGAGTCGTCCTGCCACGGCTGACAATATCGAGCGCATGTTGAATTTCCTGTTCTGTCGCAGTATCGAGAGCAGATGTGGCTTCATCAAGAATAAGAACCGGAGGGGCTTTCAGAAGCGTTCGTGCAATAGCGACACGCTGCTTTTCACCGCCCGACAACTTCAATCCACGCTCACCGACCATTGACTGGAAGCCATCGGGCAATTGTTCGATAAAATCACTGATCTGCGCCATCTCTGCGGCTTTTCTAACCTCTTCGTCTGTTGCGTCGGGCCGCCCATAGCGGATATTATAGGCTATGGTATCGTTAAATAGCACCGTGTCTTGCGGCACCATTCCAATTGCATGACGCAAACTTTTCTGGGTGACAGATCGCACATCCTGCCCGTCAATCGTGACCGCGCCATTTTGCACGTCATAAAAGCGAAAAAGCAATCTTGATATCGTTGACTTACCGGCACCGGACGGCCCGACAATCGCCACTGTTTTTCCTGCCGGAACCTTGAAGTCGACGCCTTTCAATATGGGCCTGCTCGGGTCATAGGAAAATTCGACATTTTCAAAATGTATCGCGCCCTTGTCGACGACCAGCTCTTTGGCATCGGGGCGATCGGTTACTTCCTGCTGGACATCAAGCAGATCGAACATCGCTTCTATATCGGTAAGCCCCTGCCGTACCTCGCGATAGATCGAACCGATAAAATTCAGCGGAATGGACAATTGCATCAACAACGCGTTGATAAAAACGAAATCACCCAATGTCTGTGTACCGTTGAACACCTCATAAGCCGACATCAACATCAGTGCAGCCATACCCAAGCCGAAGATTACGGCCTGTCCGAAATTCAACCAGCCAAGTGATATCCACGTTTTTGTGGCTGCCTTTTCGTAGTTCGCCATGGAGGAATCGAAACGTCGCGCTTCAAGGTCTTCATTGCCGAAATATTTCACTGTTTCAAAATTCAAAAGTGAATCGATGGCGCGAGTATTGGCTTCAGTATCGGATTCATTCATTTCACGACGAATGGCTATGCGCCAATCGCTGGCCTTGATGGTGAACCATGTATAAAGACCCACCGTCAGCGCCACGACAATCAAGTAGCGCCAGCCATAGCTGATATAAAATACGAGCGCCGTCAGGGCAAATTCGAGAATCGTCGGTGCTGTATTGAGGATCGTAAATCGAACGATTGCCTCGATACCTTTGGTTCCACGCTCAATAACACGAGACAGCCCACCGGTACGGCGTTCAAGATGGAAACGCAGCGACAACTCATGCATATGAACGAATGTTTTATATGCCAGTTGCCGCACTGCATGCTGGCCCACTGTTGCAAAAAGGGCATCACGCAACTGGTTTAAGCCCGCCTGCACGATGCGCGCAACATTGTACGCCAGCACCATCATGATCGGCGCGGCAAAAATAGCCGGTAGCCAAGCTGGTGGCGTATAATCGACATTGAGAGCATTCGTAGCATATTTGAAAAAATATGGCACCGAAATCAGCACCAACTTTGACAAGACCAAATAAAACAGAGCCCATATGACACGCATTTTAAGGTCTGGTCGGTCTGAAGGCCACATATAAGGCCACAGATTGAGCAAGGTACGAAATGTCTGGCCGGACTCCGCCGAAACGGTTTTTAAATTTTCTTCTTGTTTCATAAGACTTTCAAGCTGTTTTCTGGTTTGTTTTAGCGCAGAGGCTGTATATCTTCGATCGAGGGCAATAAGATTTCCTGACCAACAACAATATGGTCTTTGTTTCGCAATGTGTCACGGTTGGCCAAATAAATCTGCGGCTCATAACGACTGTCACCATAAACTTTTTGTGCAATAGACGTCAGTGTATCGCCCCGTTGAACGAAAACAGTTCTGACAGGCCTACCATCGCGATACATCTGGCTGATCATACGCTTTTGATCATCCAAACCGAAGGGCACGCCCAATGTGGCAACGGTTTCACCGGTTTCGTTAATGAGGTCCAGACGAAAAACCTGATCACCAGCAGGTAAGGTCAAAATTCGCAGCAAGAGGAATGAACCATCGGCTGCAATGGTTTCGGTGCCAATACGCATATCCCCCAGACTCGCCATAACCTGCATACCTGCAGGACCACGCCCTACAATGGCGAGTGAATCCCTTTGATAAATAACACGATCAACGTCAAAACTTTCATCATGAGCCTTGTCGGATTTTATAATACGGGGTTCGCCTGAAATAAAACGCCGCGTCCCATCGGGTTGTTTGACAAGTGCAATAACATCTTGCTCGCGTGGGCCTGCGACTGAGACATTGGCCGTTTGAACCGATGTGATCGACATACCTTGCGGATCCGTCGCCCTGAGAACGAATTGATATTGCCCGTTTCCAAGCCGTTTTTGCAGTTCAATTGTGAAACCACCTTTATCATCCGCTTTTGTATCTCCGAGTTTACGGGCACCATCCATCAACTCAACCGCTGAAAAAGCCGCTGCTTCACCATTAATGACCGCAAGGCCTTTGTCGTTTAATGAAAAACTTTTGAATTTGGGTCCTTCAACCGTCTGCGCGTTAACGGGCGCAATCAAGCAGCAAAATACTGTCGATATAAGCAGAGCCAATATCGCAGAAGCCTTTTTGATGCGCAAATTGAATACCATACACCGTCCCTGTTTCATCGATATCAGTTTATAAACTTCATTTTCTATTCCAATTGCGGGTTAAACGGAATGATTATCTGGATAACACCCTGCCTTATCCTCTATCTTTGTTTTTCACTTGACGTTCTCCACTTGCCCATCCAAATATCGGCTATGACAAAAATTCAATCGATTTGTGTATATTGCGGCTCTTCTACCGGCCATGATGAAACCTACGTACGGTCAGCGCAGCTTATCGGCCAGATGATGGCTGAGGCTGATATCCGCCTTGTCTATGGTGGTGGAACAAAGGGTATAATGGGTGCTGTTGCGAGAGCTGTGCAGGAACATGGCGGCAAGGTCACCGGCATCATCCCGCGCTTTTTAATGGATAAAGAAGCCACAGAAAAAGATCTCAATGGCTTGGATGAGTTGATTGTAACCGAAACCATGCGTCAGCGCAAACACCTGATGTTTGAACGCTCGGACGCATTCATCACGCTGCCTGGCGGTATAGGGACTTTGGAAGAGATCGTCGAAATGATGACGTGGGCACAGCTTGGCCACCACACCAAGCCCATGGTATTTGCCAATATTAACGGTTTCTGGAATCCGATGGTCGCGCTTCTGGATCATATGACCAGAGAAGGCTTCATCCATACCCAACAAAAGGTAAGACCGTTGGTTGTTGACGATGCTGCACTCATCCTCGATGCAATTATCAACGAAGCGGCGCGTACCAATCCGCAGCACGGGCCGATAGAAAAACTCTAGCAATCAACCGTAACCTTTAAGGGAAACTGCGTCCATAAATCGTCGTGGCAACCGCTTATTGGGATGGCAATTTAACGATAGTTTCTATGGTTTTACGTCGTTTCATCGATACGAAACTTGATATTGTGTAGATGATCAATCCCAGCCAAATCAATGAAAATGCCATCAGCTGAATTCTCGAAAATGGTTCCTTGAACACAAAAATAGCTATAAGAAAAAGGAACGTGGGCGTAAGATATTGCATCAATCCCAATGTAATCAGACTAAGCCGTTTGGCACCGGTAGCAAAAAGGATAAGCGGGATAGCTGTGAATGGGCCCGCCATAATCAACAGTCCAGTATCCTGCCATGAACCATGGGCAAAATGATAATTCCCAGTCCAGAAGAAATAGCCCGCCAGAGCGATTGCCGGTATAAACAACAGAATTGTTTCCAAAGCAAAGCCTTGAGCCGGCCCTATCGGTAGTGATTTTCTAAAGAATCCGTATAGGCCGAAAGTTATTGGAAGCAACACGGCAACCCAAGGCAAACCACCTGCATGAATGGTCAGGATGGCGACGGCAAAAAAAGCCAAGCCAACAGATATCCACTGCCAGAAATCCAACCTTTCACGCAAGAATACCAGTCCCAGCATGACATTGAACAGCGGATTGATATAGTAGCCCAATGCCGCATCAACAGCGTGATTGTTAGCAATAGCCCAGATGTAAACACTCCAATTCATGGTAATAAGTGCCGACGTCAGGCAGGCCATTGCAACCATATGTGGGGTGCGCAAAGCAGCCATAAGGTCTTTTGTTCGGCCTAAGCAAACCAAAATGATCAAAGCTGTCGGCAATGCCCATAAAATGCGGTGGGCAACCACTTCCATAACCGGAATATGAGCAACAGCTTTCATATAAAGCGGAAAGATACCCCATATCAGATAAGCTCCGAATGCTGCTGCAAAACCGGAAAGATTGGGAGTCGGAATGATCGGCAGCGGTTCAGACTTTTTCACGTCACAAACTTTCTCGATATGATATTACATCTTTTTCAAAGCACTATTTCGATTTCGGAACAGGTACAACAAACAGCCCGCTACGTATCTTGCCATTCGCGCTTTTTTCTTCATACCATTCAGCCGCAAAAACGTCTTCGATGGATGTGCCCTGTTTCTTAAGTTGTTGTTTCAACCATGTTTCTGTCTTGCCTATCTCTTCCAGACAGCCATCAACGATATTACCGTTTTTAATCAATATCGTTGAACTTTTACCTTCTTCTTTACGGATAACCGAAAGATCGCCGTTTGACTCCAGACGCGCAAAGGCAACTTCATGCAAGCTGCAGCCTTTGATACGCAGCATCGTGGCGAAATCGCTGATGTCAATGTTCAGCCTTTTGATCTCGTCCATCTGATATTCACCATCAAGCACCAGCGCAACATCTCCGCCGGCAACGATACGATGGAAGAAAACAGAATGACGCCTTAAATAATTAAGCCCGACAACGAGCACTTCCCAAATAAGCAAGACGATCAGCAATTGAATCACGCTGATATCCGGATTGTAGATAACACCGCCGATAATGCCACCCATCACGAAATTGCTTACCAAGTCCACCGGCGTCATTTGACTGAGACTGCCCCGACCTGTGGTCCGCAGGATGAGCAAAAAAACTGCCAAACCAATAGCAAGTTTTAGGGCAACGTAGCCGTATCCGTAGAAATATTCCATATTTTCACCTTTTTAAGCAGCTACCGGCACCCAATCAGCGGCAGTTTATTATTTTGCTTCCCAGCTGGTAGTGCGCGCTCCTGTAGATGGATCTTTCCCATCCTTCAATGCAATATTACTGCTTGCCAGTTCGTCGCGTATTCGATCCGCTTCTTGCCAGTTTTTATTTTCGATGAATTGCAGCCGTTCTTCGATTTTTTTCGCAATATAGCTTTCATCGAGCGACATTTCTCGCTTAAACAGCGCACATTCGCTATCTGTAACCCACGTCTCATTCAACAATCCAAGCAATGCCATCCCCTGGGCGAGCAATGAAGTGTCATCCTGTTTATAATATTGACGCAAAAGCGTGATCGCGTTCCAACTGTTCAGGTCGTCTGCCAAGGCAGCAACAAATTCAGCCGGCACATGGGATAGATCATCCACAGACGTCACTGACCGCCTCAGCAGTTCATACCAACGATACAATTCGGTGCTGGACTCCGCCAATCGCTGTGCTGTCCAGTTCAATGGCTCGCGGTAATGCGTTTGTAACATGGAAAGTCTCGCCGATAAGCCTATCCACTCCTGCTTCAATGCTTCGTCGACAACGCCATGAAGTTCGCCAACGTTGCTTTCCAACACTTGGCGTATGGTGATGAAATTGCCCAGACTCTTGGACATTTTCTGCCCCTCGACCTGAAGAAAACCGTTATGCATCCAGATGTTTGCCATACGATGCGAGCCAAAGGCCGAGCAACTCTGTGCAATTTCGTTTTCGTGATGAGGAAACACCAGATCAATCCCACCGCCATGAATATCGAAGACGTTCTCATTCGGGTCATCGCATTGCAGTCCGCCGCCAAAGGGCTTTAACAACTTTGCCATCGACATGGCCGAACATTCAATATGCCAACCTGGGCGTCCGTTCGTAGTGATATTAGCAGGAGAAGGCCATCCGGGCTCGCCGTCACGTGACGGCTTCCATAATACGAAATCCATTTCATCGCGCTTATAGGCAGCAACGTCTACACGCGCACCCGCCATCATTTCATCAAGCGAACGACGCGCAAGGGCTCCATAGCGTGGGTTCTGCCCCATGCTTGCAACGGAAAACAGGATATGGTCCTCTGCGATATAAGCATGTCCCTTTTCTATCAGGCGCTCAATCATGGCGCGCATGTCGTCTAGATGGTCTGTTGCGCGCGGCTGCGTCGTCGGTGCGAGACACCCCAATGCTGTGACATCTTTTTGAAACTGCGCGTTTGTGCTTTCAGTCAACTGGCGAATAGCATCATTGAGTGGCAAATCCGGATAGTCACGAACGGCCCGAGCATTGATTTTATCATCGACGTCGGTGATATTGCGTGCATAGATCACGTATTGATCGCCATAAATATGGCGTAAAAGCCGAAACAGAACATCAAAAACGACGACGGGGCGCGCATTGCCGATATGGGCGAAATCGTAAACAGTCGGTCCGCATACGTATAAACGCACTTTTTTCGCATCAATAGGAGAGAACTCCTCTTTCATCCGCGTCAGCGTGTTATAGAAGCGTAAATCTGTCATCACCATTCTCTCGATAACCTAATAGGGATAAGAGTTCTGACAAGCCTTACACGAGCGGTCAAGACTCTAACAATCTTTACCCCTGAATATTGACCGTCTTGGCTCAGAAAAGATCGAATTGTTTGTTTTCAGTCTCTTTGCCAGCGCTTTTTTCCGTTTCTTGCAACAAAATGGCGTCCTGCACGTCACTTCCAAGATAAGCACCGTTATTAATTTTGTCTGACACCGCATGGTAAGCAAGATCTTCAATAGAGGATCGCTGCAGAATATCCATAACATCGTCCGGCCGATACCTGCGGCAATCCAACCATCGTGCCACATCTGCTCGCCTGACCACTACTGGCATGCGGCGATGAAGCGCCGATAATGGAGGCTTTGCAGCGCAGGTGAGAATAGCTGCGGTATCTACCTGCGACCCCTCTGCCCCACTCCATGTTTCCATTAGGCCGGCAAAACCGATGATCGAGCCTTCCTTTTGATGAATATAAAACGGTTGGGACTTAGCGTTAGGCGCTTTTTTCCATTCATAGAAACCGGTAGCCGGAACAATAACCCGATGATAGTGAAGCGCATTGCGGAACGATTTTTTTTCACTCACGGTTTCTGCCCGGATATTGAAGGTCAAAGGCCAGCTATCGGGTTGTTTTGTCCAAGCCGGAATAAATCCCCAGCGTGCAAGCATCATGTCATGCGGTGGCAGATTGGATCGTGAATCACGATAGGATTCGGGAGAGCGGATAAGCAAGATTGGCTGGGTCGGCGCTATGTTATAACGATAGGGAAACTCTCCCTCAATCCATGCGCCAAAAGCTTCTCCGACCAGTCTGGCCGTAGCACAAATTGAAAATCGACCGCACATAGGCTACCTTCTGCCTTCATTAAGACTCTTGCGACTTTTCTAGCAAATCTATATTGTTTTGCACATGAAATTCACCGTCGCACCGTCGCATTCTGTTCAAGCTGTGTCCGTGGTTTGCCGTCGAGACGGTCTATTCCTGCTTATCGAGCGTGCAAAGCCAGCCTATAAAAACTGGCTGGCTTTTCCGGGCGGTAGAATAGAACCCGGTGAACTTCCAGAACATGCCGCCAGACGTGAATTGATGGAAGAAACGCATCTTAAAGCTGGTGAATTGAGCCATCTTGTAACTCTTGATCTCGCAAAAAACCATGGGCAGCAAGCGCGATTTTATCTCTCGGTCTATCACGCTTTGAGTTTTCAGGGGGAAGCTTTGGCGGACGACGATGCTGCAGGTGTTTTCTGGTTGTCATTGGACGAGATGACGCAATATAGAGTTATCCCATCGGTTGTCGATGTGGCACGCCAATTGGTTCAAAATGAGAGTCCGGTTTAATGCGCAATGTATTGAAAAGTTTGATTATTGTGTGTTTAACGCTGGGAGCAACCCCGGCTTTTGCGCAACAGGCGCCACAATATGATTCCAAAATGTTGCGTCTTGCCGAGATCCTTGGATCGCTACACTATCTTAGAAATTTGTGTGGTGAAGCGACACCGCAATGGCGTGATCGCATGGCAGAACTTGTAAAGGCTGAAAATCCCAATCCTGCAAGGCGCGCCCGGCTCTATGCCGCATTTAATGATGCATATCGCGCGTTTTCGGATAGTTATCATAGTTGCACAGTTTCAGCCATTGATGCCGACCGGCGTTATATTGCCGAAGGTGAAGCCTTGTCGAAGGAATTACTGAACCGTTTCGGCAATTAACCTTTTTTGCCTTATCAAACTGACAAGGTATCAAAATCTGCTAAAGTGTCTGAAATCGAATTTTGCACGAGGATTTGACGAGTTTGTCTATGAGCCATTCTAACACAGACCTAGCCGCCGTCATTGCTGAAGAACAAAAGCTTGCGGCTGTGGAATATCAGACGGAAGCATGGGCAGGTGGCATCTCCAATGGTATAGAACCTGAAATTCTAGCCGAAGCAGCCTTCGATACAGCACTGCGTCATCTTATGCGCAACCGTTCTGAAAAACAGGCATTGAAGCTTTTGTCGCATATGCGTGATAAAGTGGTCATGGGTGATTTTGCTGATTATAAAACGATTCAATAGAGATCGATATGGTATTGAAAACACTGGCTTTTGGTTTCTTTTTTGTTTTTACTATGACGGTAGGTGCCGTTGCTGGTCCTTATCAGACAGCCTTGACTGACTTTTCAGGAAGTGGGTGGCAGGATAGCGATAAAAACAATAGCGGTGATGACGACTCCAACCCTATACCTCTTCCCGGCATGGATGCCGGCAGTGCAGTGCCAACGGATCAAGCAAATACGCCCCCGCCTGCTATCGAATATGATATTGATAAACTTCCCGCACCTGTGAAACTCATGCGGCAGAAAATTATCGATGCTGCCAAAACCGGCGATGTTAATAATCTAAAGAACCTCTTTGGGAACAGCGCGGAGCCCACGCAGCTTTCTGTCGGTGATGATGTTAAAGATCCCATTGCTTTTATCAAGCAGCAATCGGGCGATGGGCAAGGTCTTGAAACTTTGGCCATCTTGATTGACCTTTTCAATTCCGGATATGTCCACCTCGATGAGGGCGAAAATGAAGAAATATACGTGTGGCCCTATTTTGTAGCTATACCGGTTGAACATTTGACCAATCCGCAATTGGTACAGCTTTTTCAGATTATGACCGCTGGTGACCTGGAGCAAATGAAAGAAATCGGCACATACGCTTTCTATCGTATAGGCATCACGCCGGATGGCAAATGGCGCTTTTTTGTTACCGGCGATTGAGCCGTACACCAAACGCTTTTACCAATAGTGCTAACGGAACCATTGCTTTAAAATTCCATTATTAGAACGGTTCCCGATTGATGCGAATCATCGATCGGATACGATACCGCGACAAATCAAAAGCTTGAGACACGTCGGCCGGATAGCATCAGGTCGAAAAGTGCTCTCATGCATGATTGCATAGGCAATGGAGAAAATATATGTCACCTTATAATAGTAATAACCCAACAGGCCGCTCAACAGATGAGACCGTCGCGCAACCTTTGACGCCTGCAGAGATCGAGGGCGAAAGCGATCAGACAATGCCGGATATGGTTGATGCTATTGAAGAATCGTTTGGGCAGTCGCTCGAAGATGACCCCACCGGCTCTATCGCCGATGATGAAATTGACATGGCACTCCGCCCTCTTCAAAATGAGGATCATGACCTCATCGACGACAATCTCTATGAAGGGGCTCCTGACCCATCACAAGCAGAATAAGAAATGACTTCATAACTTGAGAGTTTGCAGCACAAAGTCCAGTTGGGCCAACCGTTCAACCCTACGGTAGCGTGGATGCGCATTCGGCTCTTCTGCCTCCTCAAACACCCAAGTAACATCATACGGTATATATGTCGCCCATGCGCCTGTTTCCAACGCCGGAATAATGTCCGACTTTAGAGAATTGCCGACCATCATCGCGTCTGACGGGTCGCCGGCATGGCGTTTGAAAAGAGTGTCATAGGTTGACCGGTCTTTATTGCTTACGACTTCAACCGCCGCAAACATATCGCCAAGGCCGGACTCAGCCAGCTTGCGTTCCTGATCGAATAGATCGCCTTTTGTTATCAGGATCAGCTGGTAGTGTTGTTTCAGCAGAGCAAGCGTTTCTTTAACCCCGTCAAAGACCTCGACAGGATGGGTTATCATCGAACGCCCGGCATCCAGAATGGTTTTGATGACCTGCGTCGGTACCCGCCCCGAAGTCAGTTCGATCGCGGTTTCAATCATTGAAAGCGTAAAGCCCTTTATCCCAAAGCCATAAAGCGCAAGATTGCGCTTTTCGACTTCGAGCAATTGGCTTTCCAACGTTGCCGGATCAGCATAATCGGCCAGAACCTCTGCAAACTGCGCCTCGGTGAAGCGAAACAGCCGTTCATTATGCCAAAGCGTGTCATCGGCATCCAACCCGATGGTTTTGATGGGCATTGTTCCTCTCTATCGGTGAAGATGCGGCAAGGTTTCGACGAATTCAACGGCCTCGCCCTGAGACGGGGTTACGATCTCACCCTGCCACATGACCGTCTTGCCACGAATAATTGTACCTACAGGCCAGCCTTTTACCTTTTTACCATCGTAAGGAGTCCAGCCCGCACGCGAGCCAATAAGACTATTTTCAATTGTTTCTTCACGCTTGAGATCAACAATCGTCAAATCTGCATCGTAACCAACCGCTATCCGTCCCTTACGACTTACACCGAAAATTCTGTTAGGGCCGTGAGAGCTGAGATCAACGAAGCGTTCCAGTGAAAGCCGGCCCGCATTGACATGGTCAAGCATAATGGCAGCCGTCGTTTGCACACCGGTCATACCCGATGGAGATTGAGGATAAGGTTTTTGCTTTTCTTCCAATGTGTGTGGTGCATGATCGGAGCCAAGGACATCGATGATGCCCTGATCCACCCCATACCATAAGCGATCACGATGGCGACTTTCTCTTACTGGTGGATTCATTTGGACAAGCGTGCCAAGACGATGATAGTCTTCAGCTGTCAGAGTCAGGTGATGTTGTGTCGCTTCAAGTGTGGCCACGTCTTTGTGGTCTTTGAGAAAGTCGATTTCCTCGGCTGTCGAGATATGCAACACATGGATGCGAGCACCGGTCTCATGGGCTATCCTGACCAAACGCTGGGTACATTGCAGCGCTGCAATTTCGTCGCGCCACACCGGATGGGAGGATGCGTCACCCTCAATGCGAAAATCTTTTCTGGCATTCAAGCGGGCTTCATCCTCGGAATGGAACGCGGCACGACGACGCGTATTTCTGAGGATGGCTGTGACGCTTTCGTCATCATCAACCAGAAGATTACCCGTGGATGATCCCATGAATACTTTTATGCCTGCCGCTCCTGGCAGACGCTCGAGCTCAGCCACTTCATGAGCATTTTCTCGTGTTCCTCCCACCCAAAACGCAAAGTCACAATGCATGCGATGATGGCCGCGTTTCACCTTATCAGCAAGGGCCGCTTCGGTTGTGGTGAGCGGATTGGTGTTTGGCATCTCGAAAACAGCGGTAACACCGCCCAATACTGCCGATCGGGATCCACTCTCCAAATCTTCCTTATGTTCACCACCCGGTTCACGGAAATGTACCTGACTATCAATGATACCAGGAAGGATATGCAATCCTATACAATCCACAACTTCACCAGCCGAACGCGTCGAAAGATCGCCTATTTCCGCGATCCGACCGTTGACGATACCAACATCACGCTGCCCGATACCATCATGGTTGACAAGTGTGGCGCCTTTGAAAATTGTATCAAATGATCTGGACATAAGTGTTGCTCCTTGCAGGTGGCCTCTTTACCGATTACGTAACTGCGAGAGGAAAGGCAAGAACCATGCTCGAGAATCAGCAATCTGTATACTTAAAAGACCGCCGTCTGGTGGCAATTACTGGCGAGGATGCAACGCATTTTCTACACAATCTGATTACGACAGATGTGGAAAATCTTCCTATCAATGCTTTGTTGCCGGGCGCGTTGCTATCACCGCAAGGAAAAGTGCTGTTCGACTTCCTGATCGCGAAGACGAGCAAGGGTTACATTCTCGATATCTCTACAGAAATGGCGGATGCATTTTACAAACGCCTGAATCTCTACAAATTGCGGTCGAAAGTAGAAATTGTTGAATCAACAGAATCTGTTGTCGCTGTTTCTTGGGGTACTGATTCACCTGGTTCACAAAATGATTCAGCTTTTATCGATAAGCGCTTTCCCCAACGGCAGAATGTCACGCGAACCTATCCTATCGGCGACCTCCCTGCCCCGACAATTAATGATAGTATTGAAGCAGAAAAAGCATGGACGCGCTTGCGGATTCAATATGCTGTTGCCGAAAGCGGGTTTGACTTTGCCAGCAATGAAGTTTTCCCACACGATATCAATTTCGATCAGACTGGTGGTTTGTCTTTCAAAAAAGGGTGTTATGTTGGGCAGGAAGTTGTCTCGCGTATGCATCACCGCGCTACGGCCCGCCGGCGATTGTTAATAGCAAAAGGCGCAGATGTCCTTTCCCCCCATGCATCAATTGAAGCCGGCGGAAAAACAGTCGGACAATTAGGATCGGTTGTTGACAATGACGCCCTCGCTCTCGTGCGTATCGACCGTGTTAAATCAGCAATGGATGCAGACATCGAGATAACAGCTAACGGCATTCCCATGCATCTGCATATTGCGGAAAATATGAACTATCAGTTTCCAGATGACACAGCGGAGAAGGATTGATGGCGAAAGCTGAAAAGGCGCAGGACGGTGCCGCGCGTGCATGGCAAAGGATGCTTTCAGGTCGCCGGTTGGATTTGCTCAATCCTTCGCCACTTGATGTTGAGATAACAGACATCGCTCATGGGCTTGCCCGCGTTGCACGCTGGAATGGACAGACAAAAGGCTCACACGCCTATTCCGTTGCCCAACATTCGCTATTGGTTGAACAGATTTATTTGCGTTTGTTTCCACTCGCTACAGCGCAGGAGAAGCTATTAACACTGCTGCATGACGCGCCAGAATATGTTATTGGCGATATGATATCGCCGTTCAAGGCAGTTATGGGCGGCAGCTATGAACGCATCGAAACAAACCTCCAAGATGCAATCCATATACGTTTCGCGCTTCCGACCGATATTGGCCCAAAGATACAAAAGCAGATTAAACAGGCAGACCGCATCGCCGCTTTTTATGAAGCCACTACTTTGGCCGGCTTCAGTGAAGAAGAGGCATTCCGCTATTTCGGCCGTCCGAATGGGATTACGCCAGATGGACTGGATCTTGTGCCACGGCCAACACAACAGGTAGAAGGCGGTTTTCTTGCGCGCTTTAATGCCATTGAAGCAGAGGAAACGGATTAATGTCCTATCTCGTCGTTTGCCCTTTATCACAATTAGAAGACACAGCAGCGCAGCATCAACCTCGTGACATCATCAGCTTGATGAATATCGGTACGGCTATGGTTTGCCCGTCAATGGTGACAGCCGAGCATCATCATTTTCTCGGTTTTAACGATATTACAGAACCGCAGGAGGGATTAGTCACTCCCTCAAACGAGCACATAAGGGAGATACTTTCTATTGCCAATCAATGGCGTCGTGATCATCCGCTCCTTATCCATTGCTTCATGGGTATTTCACGATCAACAGCATCGGCCTATATCGTCGCTTGTGCTTTATCACCTGCAACGAGCGAGAGTGAAATTGCCAATCTTTTGCGGCAGAATGCGCCCTCGGCAACGCCGAACAAACTTATGGTGTCTTTGGCTGATGATCTTCTCGGCCGCAATGGCAGAATGCGCCAAGCGATTGCTGGCATTGGTCGCGGTGCAGAGGCTTTTGAAGGAACGCCATTCATGCTGCCAATAAACAATTGACAACATGATGTCATTGTGACAATATGTTGTCATGAATAATTTATCGGCATTAGACACATTCAATACACTCATCATCGCTTTGTTTCGCAGCCATCAAGCCGTGAACATGTTGGGCGAACAGCTTGCACAACCGCACGGGCTGACGGTTGCGCGTTGGAAAGTATTGGGGGCAATCACTTTGGCTAAAGCACCGCTGACGGTACCGCAGATTGCCCGCAACATGGGGCTTACCCGACAGGCCGTCCAGCGAACTGTCGACGAGCTGACCAAAGCGGGGCACCTTATTCAACAGGAAAATCCGGCCCATAAAAAGTCTTCGATCTTCTCACTCTCCGACACTGGTTCATCACTGTTTTCCAGCATTAACAGCGATTGGGAAAAGGCGGCCGTATTGATCCTGAAAGAGCTCGATCAACAGGCTGTTTGCAAAATATCTGAAGGATTAGAGCAGCTTTATCAGCTGACACATAAGGAATAGTTTCATGAACAGAAAATACATTTTGTGTGCCCATAAAGTGGGCGCAACGATGACGCTTGTCATTTTATCGTGTTTTTGGCTTGCAACCCTTATCGCTGAAGCCTATGGCGATCAAACATACATTACAGCGGTCAAAGTATCCATTCCTTGGGGTTTTTTTATCCTCATACCCGCAATTATGATGACGGGCATTACCGGCTTCAAAATGTCTGGAAACACCAAAAACCAAGTCATCAAAGCCAAGAAGAGGAGAATGCCCATAATCGCGTTTAATGGCATTCTCATCCTTATCCCTTTTGCGCTGATCTTGCGGAATATGGCGCTTAACGAAAACTTCCATGCTTTATTTTGGATTTTACAAGCGATTGAGCTAATCTTTGGAGCCCTCAACATCATACTGGTCATTGCCAATATGAGGGCAGGCAAGGCGTTGACACGCTATTCGCGATAAATTTTATTTAACCGATAAAAATGCTATTTCAGCGCGTAGATCTCCGCATTGCTCGGAAAAGCACGTGATTTGACATCATCCGAGTAGCTTTTTATCGCCTGCTCCATTGCACTACCCAGCGTTCCATATTGCCGGACAAATTTCGGAACCCATTCACTGAAACCCAACATATCCTCCATAACCAGCACTTGGCCATCACATTGATTGGACGCGCCAATACCAATTGTAGGGATCGGTATTTGTCGGGTAATTTTTGCGGCCAATGGCTCGACGACACCTTCCAAGACAACGGCGAAAGCACCCGCTTCTGCAATAGCAGCCGCATCTTCCTCTATGCGTGGCCAATCCGCTTTATCGCGGCCTTGGGTTTTAAAACCACCAAAGCTGTTTACCGATTGCGGAGTCAGCCCGATATGCCCCATGACCGGAATACCGCGTTGACTGAGAAATTGGACTGTAGGCGCCATCGTTACGCCACCTTCGAGTTTGATGGCACCACATCCTGTCTCTGCTATCAGGCGGGAGGCATTACTAAAGGCCTGTTCAGGGCTGGCTTCATAAGACCCGAAGGGCATATCGATAACTATCAAAGCGCTTTGGGAACCACGCATGACAGCCTGACCATGCATAATCATCATATCCAAACTGACAAGCAGCGTTGAATCATAGCCATGAACAACCATGCCTACACTGTCTCCCACTAACAAGAAATCGCAATAAGGGTCTGCTATACGAGCGCTATAGGCCTGATAGGCAGTTAGAGAAACGATAGGTTCACCACCTTTGCGTGCCTTGATCTGCGGCGCAGTCATGCGTTTGACAGCTTGGTGTGAACTCATGATTCTTCTCCTAATATGTGCTGGTCAATCAGCCGTACAGTTCCGAACCGGACTGTCAATAAAAGCACCGCCGATTTCGCCACATTGCCGCGAATTGCCTTTAGCGTGTTTAAATCGCGAAAATCAATTGACTCAATGAGCGCACGTGGCTCTTGCTGCAAAACAGAACGAACAGTGTTACGCAACTCGGCCACACGATGCTCGCCGCTACGAAAAAGCGTATCGGCCGCTTTCCAACTTGCAGGGATTATCGCCGCCGCTTTTCTATCTTCTGTCGATAAAAGCTGGTTGCGGGATGAACTCGCAACGCCATCCTCGTCGCGTAGAGTCGGCACACCGACAATCTCGACAGGAAAGGCCAAATCTTCAACCATGCGGCGGATGATGGTGAGTTGCTGAAAGTCCTTCTGGCCAAAAAATGCTTTGTCAGGCTGCACAATATTGAAAAGTTTGGCAACCACCGTCGTTACACCGCGAAAATGCCCCGGGCGCAAACGGCCCATTAGAATATTAGAGAGTTTGGCAACATCCACAGATGTCTGATTTCCGACCGGCCACATTTCAGCAATAGAAGGCGCAAAGACATAATCGACTTCGGCTTTATCCAGAAGTTTACAATCTCCTTCGAGATCACGCGGATAGGCTTCAAAATCGTCCTTTGGCCCGAATTGTTTTGGATTGACAAAGATTGAAACAAGCGTCTTATCACAGACCGCCATAGATCGCTTTGCAAGCGTCAAGTGACCGATATGAAGTGCGCCCATGGTGGGTACAAGGCCGATAGAACGCCCTTTTGAACGATCGATTGCCAAATGGCTACGCACTTCATCAATTGTCTTCAATATTTTCATGACCGTTCACCTGTAAGAAAACCAATGTCCTTTTAATCAGGTGAATGGTCTTTGTTAAGACCGAGTCTATCGGCTTGCCCTATTTTGTTGGCTGAACTCCGTAGCCACCAGCCATTGTCTCGGCAATTTTCACTTCCATAGGGTTCGTTGCGCCGCTAACGCCGACAGCACCGACCACGGCATCATTATTCATGACAGGTACACCACCACCTAGCGGCACCATTTGCGGGAGCGTCGCAATGGCCGGTTCATCACCGTTAACACGTTGCATATTGACGGACGTCTTAACGCGAAATAGTGCGGCAGCTCTAGCTTTTGCAATGGCTGCTTCAACACAGCCATAAGGCGCATGGTCCATACGGTCGAAAGCGATCAATGTACCACTCGGATCAACTACCGCCATACAGACGTTGATCTTTAGGCCTTGAGCCGCAGTCTGCCCCTTTGCGATGAGGCCTCTTGCATCTTCCAGCGCAAGTGTGGATGTTGCATATTCCGCCATTGCGGCAGTTGAAAACAGCGTGGCTGCAGCCGCAAATGCAATGACTCTTCTGGTAGCGTTTTTCATTTTTTTTATCCATTATCTTGATATAATTTTGGTGTAGAACAGACAGCGCAGTCTTTGTGGGATCCAACCTTTACGTAACAGCCAGCCATCGATTGAGAATTTGCTTGCGCCGACGAAGGCAAAGCTTATGAAAAAGACCATCATCAACATACAGTATTCCCAACCACCTTCACCTGCATTCCAAGTATAGCCCATCAGGAAATGCGAGCCGATCAAACTGGCAACGAGATAATATAAAGCGCCTACCACCGCGGTCAGACGTGTGAGGAACCCCATACCGATACCAATAGCAACCGCCAACTCGCATAGACCACCCATGACAACAAAGATTGGTGGCAATGATATGACATATTTTGTCGAAAATACGCCCGTCATATGTAAATAGGAACCATAGCCCGCAAAAAGCTTTTCGGTAAAATGCCCGACCATGTCATATCCGAAATATAACCGCAGAAATGTCAATTGCCATTCTGCGAGCTCATTCCAGCGTGCATCGCTTCTTTCCAACATAGTATAGGCACAATCGAGAAACTGCAGCAAAAAAATGAGAAAGGTAATCGTGCATATCGTCATCAGGCTCCATGAATCATTCATCGCTCCGATACGCCAAGCAATCATAAAAGGCAGTGTTGCAAACAGAAAACCGAGTGTGAAGTTTTTTGGCATGACAAAAAGGCAGGCAGACGTTGCAAGTGCCAACATCAGCGGCGTTGTCCAAATACTCCAACTGGGAAGTTGCCCTTTGACGAAGCCCACATAAAGTGAAACGAAAAAGCATAGCAAACATAGAAACGCGGCAAATATCGTCGGCACGCGGTTGGGACGCATTTCCTGATAGATTTTTAGTGAAAGAAGATCGGTCATTTCCCCTGCCCTGCTCATTTGAATGATATCGATGGAAACAATAGCGTCGACGAAGCGGAATACCAAAATCACGAAACGCTGATTTACCTTCAACTTCCGTTGAACATTGCACGCTTTATCTGGACTTTGATTTAAGCTTTGAATGCCCGCGCAATGGATTGTATGAAACCATTGCGCACCGAAGGTGCCTGCATGCCGCGGGCATCCCAAACGTGTCGTGACAGAAAATATCCGGTCAAGGTAAAACCGTCATTAATATCGTGTGCCCCCGAAGGTCGGCCGCTTTTATTGACGAGGAATTGTGGGAGTGGCAGCAATTTATCTTTCCATTCCTCTCCCGCAGCCTCGCAAACGGCACGGGCCGATTTGGGCGATACATATACGAGTTGATCGCGCTGACCAGTTGCGGCGCAACATGTCAGGTCTAAGCCAAAGCCGAGATCTTCCAGTAACCGGATTTCAAAACGCACCATCAATTCAGCACTGACCAACGGATCCTCATAGTGCTCGATCAGAAGCTGTAAAATATCGAATAAAACAGGATGAGGGTCCCGTTCAGGCAAAAGCCGTAAATGGGTGGCCATTAATTGCAGCGCATACAAAGCCTGCGGAAGCAGCATCATCTGCGACGCATGAAAGTCGATCGCTTCAAGCCGGAAAGAGCCTAAATGTTCATCGAGCCTTGCCCACCATTGGGCCGCAACGCGATTGCCAGGTTGCAACATCGCGCTCATACGACGCGAACGTCCACCTTTGACGACCCCCATATGGCGACCATGCTGGCGGGTCATAACCTCAACAATGGCGCTCGTTTCACCGTGTTGGCGGGTTCCCAGGATGATGGCCTGCTCTTTCCATTCCATCTTCAGTCAGAAAAATCCAAACCCATTTCCCGATAGCGTTCAGGATCGTTACCCCAATTATCACGCACCTTGACGAAGAGAAACAAGTGAACCTTCTGTTCCATGATCTCCATCAACTCCTTGCGGGCTGCCTGTCCGATGGCTTTAATGGTTTCACCCTTGGCACCCAAAACGATCTTCTTTTGGCTATCGCGTTCGACATAGATCACCTGATTGATTTTTACCGACCCGTCTGCACGCTCTTCCCATCCTTCCGTTTCGACGGTCGAAGCATAGGGTAACTCTTCGTGTAAACGTAGATAGAGTTTCTCACGGGTTATTTCAGCCGCGAGTTGCCGCATCGGCATATCGGATATCTGGTCTTCGGGATAAAACCATGGACCTTCCTGCATAATGGAACATAGATAATTCAACAAATCTTTGCATCCAGAGCCATTCAAGGCAGATATCATGAATGTTCTCGAGAAGTTCACCCGCTCATTCAATTTGGCCGTCAACTCCAACAAGGACGGGCGCGAGACTGTGTCGACCTTGTTCAGCACCAGAATCTTATCTTGCTTGACACCCTCAAGCGCCTCCATGATTGCTTCTGCCTCGTCGTTGACGCCGGCTTGCGCATCAATGAGTACAAGCACGACATCGGCATCTTTTGCACCACCCCAGGCAGTCGATACCATTGCCCTGTCCAGCCGCCGTTTAGGCCTGAAAATGCCGGGCGTATCAATAAGCACGATCTGTGCATTGTCATGAATGACTATACCGCGGACCAAAGCCCTGGTTGTTTGCACCTTATGGGTGACAATCGACACTTTTGTTCCCACCAGCTGATTAACCAGTGTGGATTTGCCCGCATTCGGTGCCCCGATAAGGGCAACAAAACCCGAGCGCGTCTTTATCGTGTCATTCATTCTCATTTCTTTCTGCTTGTTCCCATACGCCTTCGCGCATGAGAAGCTTTTCAGCCGCTGCCCGTTCGGCATGGCGTTTTGATCGGCCTGTTCCCGTTGCGGGTGCAAAACCGGAAATTCGTACTTCTACCTCAAAGACCGGATCGTGATCAGGCCCGCGGCGCTTAACAACGCGATATTGCGGTTGGGCGCCGTTTTGCGTGTGGGCCCATTCCTGTAATTCGGTTTTTGCATCCCGCCGTCCCGCATCCGATTGACGCGCACGATCTTCCCAGTACCGTTTGATAAACGGACGAACGGCTTCAAGTCCGCCTTCCACATAAATCACAGCGATCAAAGCTTCGACAACATCGGCGTGCATGTTGGCCAAGCGGCGTCCATCGAGGTTTTTCATCTCGGCACCGACATAGATAATGTCTGGCAGCCCCAGTTCCAATGCGATATCGGCACAGGTTTCCGCATTGACCAGCCCGTTGAGCCTCACAGATAGCTCACCCTCGGTAGCGTGCGGGAAAAACCCACACAGCATTTCGGAAATCAGCAACCCTAAGACACGATCACCAAGAAATTCCAACCGCTCATAGTTGCCCTGCCCCGCATCTTGCACACTTGCGTGGGTCAGAGCACGTTGCAGACGCTCTTCGTCCTTGAAACGATGACCGGTGAGTTTCTCAAGCCTATCTATCTTTTGCCGCTCCATCACAGAAACCTATTTCTCTGGCGGAAAATACTGAATTGATTGCACGAAGGAAAACAGGCGTCCCCAACGAACATCGAAAGGCCACCGCCACAATTGCCATGCACTTGAACCATTGCCTATCGAGAAGAAAATCAGATTGGCCCGTCCAATCAGGTTTTCTGCCGGGACATAACCCACATTCAGGCGGCTATCGTCTGAATTGTCGCGATTATCACCCATCATAAAGTAATAACCCTGCGGCACCTCAAAGACTTTTGTATCGTCGACCTGCGGATAAAAGCCGAGATCGAGTGTATTATAGGTAACACCATTGGGCATAGTTTCGCGGTAAACATCAACAGGCCGGTTAACCTCGGTTATATCGGCATTGTCAATTTGTCCCACCAATTCCCGCGGCACAGCTTCGTCATTGATATAAAGAACGCCTTGTCGGACCTGTATGCGATCACCGGGCAAGCCGACGACGCGTTTGATATAATCAATATCCGTATTCGACGGAAGACGGAAGACCAGAACATCGCCACGCTTAGGTTCTGCGCCCCAAATACGGCCGGAGAAGAGATTAGGCGACATGGGTAGCGAGAATTTCGAATAGCCGTAAGCATATTTTGATACAAACAGATAATCACCAACCAACAAAGTCGGGCGCATCGACCCTGATGGGATTGTGAAAGGCTGAAAAAAGAACGTACGGATGACCATCGCTAATAAAAGCGCTTGGATGACGACAGAGAGGAACTCCATCGTGCCGCCCTTTTTCTTAATCTTTTTTGGAGTTTTATCTATTTCGCTCATTCAAATCCTGCCTTCATTTACGGCTGAAACTTATTCTGATTTCTAAATGTCATTCATCTTAGCCGCAATGGCATGTAACACCTATCCACGATGAACAGCTTCTATAATAACAAAAGCTTGTGCCCAAGGGAAATCGTCGGTGATGGTCAAATGAATAACCGCCTCATGCTCGTCTGGTAACAGTTTTCCCAAAAGTATATCGGCGGCATTGGTCAACTTCATGGTAGGCTTTCCCGATGGTAGGTTGACAACCCCCATGTCCTTCCACCAGACACCACGTGCTATGCCTGTCCCGAGAGCCTTTGCACATGCCTCTTTTGCAGCAAAGCGTTTTGCATAAGATGCCGCACGAAGTTTTCGTCCTTCCGACTTTTCAATCTCTGTCGGTGTAAAAACACGTTCAACAAAACGATCACCATGGCGGGTCAGGGCTTTTTCAATGCGCCTGATATCTATCATATCACTACCAAGGCCGATAATCATTGTTAGATTTCCTGTTCTGTTTGCTTTTGCAGTCGCAAACGAATTTTTTCTGCCATCTTCTCATGCCGCCGTTTCTGAAATTTATACGTCGCACGATAAGCACAGATATAGGCCAGACCGCCAAGGACAAGGCCCAGAATGACACCCCCCAACAACATGGGCTTCATGACAGAATCCCAAGCCTCCAGCAGAATTGTCCAAGCTTGAGACAAGGTAAGCCCCTCAAACATTGACCGTATCTCCGACAAGGGTATTTCTTCGACTTCGCCAAAAAGCGACAAAAACAGATGTCCAAGCTTATAATCGGCCATGACAATAGGAAGAAAGGTAAGCGGATTTGAAAGCACTGTACCAAGGATAGCGGCCGCAATATTGCCACGAAGCGTCCATGCCAAAATGGCTGCAAGAAAGATATGCAACCCGAATAAGGGGGAACTGGCGGCAAGCACACCAATGCCAAGCCCTAATGCTACCTCATGCGGCGTAGCAGAAATTCTTAAAATCCGTTTTCCCATATATTTTAGCGAACGCGAAAAAGAACGGCGCGGCCACAACCACACACGCACGCGCTCTAGAAAGCTAACAGGTTTTCGACGACGAAAAAGCATCTGCCTCTCATAAACGTCCCGATAGTCCGAGACAATCTTTATTATTGAAAACCCCGAACTGCGATACTCTTTTGCAGCAGGATCAATGCACAATCGCGTTATCACAATATCTTTGCCCTTGAAGTCTTCAGGTACAATTTCTAATGCTATCGGTCATGACAAGGGAGAGGACGTCATGACCGACACAGTCAGCCAGAACGCTAACAAGGCGGAAATGACATTCATTTCCATCATTATTGCCATCAGTTGCGGACATTTTCTTAACGATGTTATGCAATCAATGCTTCCCGCAATATACCCGATATTGAGAGAAAATTATGGCCTGACATTTTTGCAGGTCGGCATTATTACAGCCATTTATCAATTGACTGGGTCTGTGTTACAGCCTCTCATCGGCTTCTACACTGATAAGAGGCCGATGCCCTATTCACTGCCTTTCGCATCGGCATCAACCATGATTGGTTTGCTAATGCTTGCCAATGCGCACCATTATTACATGTTGTTGGTTGGTGCAGCTTTTGTGGGCCTCGGTTCTTCCATTTTTCATCCAGAGGCATCCCGTGTCGCCCGCCTCGCCTCAGGAGGACGACATGGCTTCGCACAATCAATTTTTCAGGTTGGCGGAAACACCGGATCTGCTATAGGGCCGCTGATCGCAGCATTGTTCATAAGCCAGCAACAGCGCGTCGGCTGGTTGGCAGTGCTGGCCTTTCTCGGTATTATCATCCTGACATTTGTCAGTAGATGGTACGCCGATAACCTGAAGGCGAGAGCAGCGCGGAAATCAATCACCGCAAACCACAACCTGACAACGTCACAGGTGCGGCGAGCTATTATCGTGCTGGTGGCGCTCATGTTTGCCAAATACGTATATATGGCCAGCATGCAAAACTATTATATGTTCTACACGATGGAAAAATTTGGCGTCGGCCTGCATCAAGCCCAATTATTGCTTTTTCTCTATCTGGGCGGCATAGCCGTCGGTACGATTTTCGGCGGCCCTATCGGCGACCGTATCGGTGCAAGAACGGTTATCTGGGTATCCATCCTCGGCGTTTTTCCTTTTACCGCCATCCTGCCCTACATGAATCTCCCCATGACGGCGATATTGACTGTTATCATAGGGATGATCCTTGCTTCAGCATTTCCTGCCATTGTCGTCTTTGCACAAGAACTTATGCCGGGCAAAATTGGCACCGTAGCAGGCCTGTTTTTTGGTCTTTCATTCGGCATTGGCGCTTTATCTGCTGCCGCGCTCGGACGGGTTATGGATTTGATAGGATCTCAGGCAATGTTTGAAATATGCTCGTTCATGCCGCTATTGGGGCTTGTGGCAATATTTTTGCCAAAATTGCGCACAGGCCACCGGTAAACACGGTGGTGCTTTTATAAAATAAGAGCGTTCCAGTATTGTGCTGGAACGCTCTTAATCGATAAGTCTGATCTTCAGAAAGATTATTGCACCAAAAATGATGCACCAAGATGTTTAGACAGCAGCGCTGAATTGCGCGACGTTTTGCTTGCGATAGGCATCAAAAAGCGCCGCAACCGCACGAACGAATGGCCGACCTTCATCTGTCATTGTAATGATACCGTCTTTTTCGACCACAATACCATCGGCCACGATCGGATGGATATTGTCCAATGCGTCCTGAAACTTTTCCTTACCGCCATATCGCGATAGATCCAGAGTGAAGTTGCACATTAAATCTGCAATCATATCTGACCGAAGACGATCATCATCATCGATTGCTATTCCACGGACAGTGGCCATTTGGCCGGCATCCATCGCACGGCGATATTGACCTATATCAGGAATTGTTTGTGCAAACCCCTCCCTGAACTGTGATATTGACGAGCAGCCAAAGCCGACCAGAACCGGACAATCGTCATCCGTATAGCCTTGGAAATTGCGATGCAGTTTATTTTGTTTTGCAGCAATGGCCATCGGATCGTCACTGGCGGCAAAGTGGTCAATGCCAATCGCTTCATAGCCCAGTTCAGTCAATGTGCGGCCAACGGTTTCGGCCTGCTGAAACCGCTCAAAAGGACCTGGCAGAAGCGCCTCATCAATAAGTTTCTGATTGGCTCGTCTTTTTGGCAAATGTGCATAGCCATAACAAGCAACACGATCTGGCTTATAGGCAGCAATTGTCTGGCAAGTTTCGATGAGTGTTTCTTGAGTTTGCAGCGGCAAACCATAAATCAAGTCAAAATTTATTCGTTCGATACCGACATCCCGGAGATAATCGACTGAGCGCTTGACTGTCGCAGCAGGTTGAATTCGCCCGATTGCCTTTTGCACCTCGGGATTAACATCCTGCACGCCCAAACTGGCACGGTTGACACCAATATCCTTTAATGTATTGACGAGATCACGCGTGACAGTGCGTGGGTCAAGCTCAATCGCGTGTTCAGCTTTTTCATCGAAAACAAAATACTGTTGTAGAGCCGCCATGATTGCCAAAAATGAATCTCTCGACAGAATGGACGGCGTACCACCACCCCAGTGTAGGTGGACGACACGGGGTTTGCCTTTGAGATGGCGTGCCTGTAGGTGAATGTCCTTCACAACGCTGTCGGCATAAGTCACTATAGCTTCATCACGTACCGTAGCTTTTGCATGGCACCCGCAATAATGGCAGAGCTGTCGGCAATATGGCACATGAATATAGAGAGATACGGGCTCATCAGCGCGCAGGTTGCCGAGCCAAGTCGCCCTTTGTTCGTCACTGACGGCAACAAAATCCGCGGCGGTCGGATAAGAAGTATAACGGGGGACAGCCATTGTCGCATAGTGCAACAGTGTTTCCGTTTTCATCGCATATCCTTCCAAATTTCAAAAATAATTATAAAATCAGACTACAATGACAAGAGATAGGTGTCAGCACCGTTTTAATCAACCTCATTGCCGATAGCAGCGATCTTTTTAAGTGCTGCACGATCAAGAATTTCCACCTTACTTATGGATATCAAGCGTATCACACCTTGCGACTTCAGTTTTGAAAAACAACGGCTGACTGTTTCAATCGTTAACCCAAGATGGTCGGCAATATCCGTTCTATTCATTGCAAGATTAAGGGGCGAGGCACTGAATTGATTAGCCTCCATGCGCCTTGCTAGGTCGTGAATAAAACGCGCAACTTTTTCGATCGGTGCCAAACGGCTCAAGATAACTTGGCTGTCATAGGAGCGATGCAATGCCGCACGCGCCATCTCAAGAAAGCGGTCTCGTACCGGCGGGTGTTCCTTAAAATAAGCATCTATCCGATCGCGGTCAAACACACATAGTGTGACCGGTGTAATCGCCTCTGCCGAAAGGATGTGCTTTTCGCTATCGATAAGCCCTATAAAATCACCGGGGATGACGAATCCGGTCACGCACCGCCGCCCATCGTTCAAAGTTTTTAAAAGCCGGATTGTCCCAGAAACAAGCGTATAGACATGATGACGAACTTCGCCTTCCTCGAAAATAACCGCACCGGCCGGAAAACTCTGATGATGGTTGAGGTCGCCGAATTGTTGCAATTCTTCTTCACGCAGGGGTGCGCAAATCGCTAGGTCATGGACCGTGCAAGATCTGCACGCATCCTCATGACCGTTCCCCGCTGAGGAACGTGAACAATGGTCGTCACAATGTGATGTCAAACTCTATCCTGTATTCAGATTTTAAATGAACTCACCCGCTAAGCACATAGTATAACATAAATAGGGGCTAAAACAAAAAAAACAATCAGATATTTCGGCTACCGGGTTTGATAGCAGGTATTGCAGCCAATTCAGCCGGCAGTGCATCTGCCGGATATGAGGCAACCTCATATTCCGCAAGAGCTATCAGCGGAACGCCTACATCGACCTTGCCCGCTGACCGATCTACTATACAAGCGGCTGCGACCACGTCGGCACCCGCAGCGCGCATGGCGTCAACAGTTTCACGGATCGATAGACCAGTGGTTACAATATCTTCGACAATGACAACGCGCGCACCCTTCGCGATTTCAAAACGCCGCAAGCGAAATTGTCCATTTTCACGCTCGACCCAAATTGACGGGATTCCTAAATGACGTGACGTTTCGTAGGACGGGATGAGACCACCTATGGCTGGCCCAACGACATAATCGATTTGACCATCAACACCGGCCTTGATTTTTTCTGCCAGTCCGCGGCAAAGCTTTTCTGTCATATCTGCATGCATAAAAACTTTGGCTTTCTGCATGTAGGTACCGCTGTGGCGACCCGATGTCAGGATGAAATGGCCTTCCAATATGGCGCCTGCCTGCTTGAAAATATCAACCACATCTTGCGTATTCATGTCAAAACCTCTGCGTTTTCGGGCGTCATTATTCGCCAGTTAACAATCGAATGGAGGGACATTGCCAAAGGCTGAACCTCAGCCCGGTCTCTTCAATCCCTTTTACACTAACCATTCACACGGCGCGCCGTACTGACTGATCCGGCTTCTTTTAGCTGAGAAAGAATACGGTTCAAGTGTTTTAAGTCCCATACTTCGAGATCAATGATCATTTCTGTGAAATCCGGTGCCGTACGCACCATCGAAAGATTTTGGATATTGGCGTCGTTAGCGGCAATTGCCTGCGAGACTTCCGCTAAAGAGCCAGGAGAATTGATGGCCAAAACACTGATGCGGGCAGGAAAACGCTCACTCATCTCCGTATCAATGTCCCAACGTACATCAATCCACCGTTCAGGTTGGTCATCATAAGCAGTCAGAGCAGGTGATTGGATGGGATAAATAACAATGCCTGCACCCGGCTGCATAATACCGACAATGCGGTCACCCGGCACGGCACCCTCTGGCGAAAACCGAACCGGCACATCACCATGAGTTCCGCGAATCGGCAATGCCCGACGCTGACGGGCCTGTTCATCAGCCCCGCCCTTTTCACCATCCGGTACTTTGAAGATCATGCCGGATGCATTCTGAATGTTAAACCAACCTTCTTCACCCGGCTTGACTTGAGGCTTTTGCGCTGCCCGATTGTCTTGATAATCCGGATAAACCGCTTTCACCACATCGGTCGATGGCAGTTCACCCCGCCCGACTGCAGCCAAAACATCCTCAATATCCTTACGGGCCAAACGTGGCAAAACCTGTTTCAACTCGTCTTTGGAGAACTGTTTTCCTGCCCTCTCAAAGGCTCGTTCCAAAATACGTGTTCCAAGACCTGAATATTGCTTGCGCACGGCGGAACGCGTTGCCCGCCTGATTGCAGAACGAGCTTTACCGGTCACCACAAGCGATTCCCAAGCAGCTGGCGGAACCTGTGCTTTAGAACGGATAATGTCCACTTCATCACCGTTTTTCAGCGTCGTCATCAAAGGCATGATGCGACCATTGATTTTTACGCCAACGCAGGAATCACCAATGTCGGTATGGACTGCATAAGCGAAGTCAATCGGAGTAGCCCCTCTTGGCAAGGCAATCAAACGCCCCTTCGGGGTGAAACAAAACACCTGGTCTTGAAACAATTCTAGTTTGGTGTGCTCAAGAAACTCTTCAGGATTATCACCTTCAGACAAAGCCTGAATTGTCTGTCGCAGCCAAGCATAAGCATTGGTCTCGCTTGATAATTTACGAGCAGCATTATTCGACCCCCTATCCTTGTAGATAGAATGTGCTGCCACACCATATTCAGCAATCTCATCCATCTCGCGGGTTCTAATCTGAAGCTCCACTCGTTGGCGCGAAGGGCCAACAATCGTTGTATGGATAGAACGATAATCATTTTGCTTGGGGATAGAAATATAATCTTTGAACCTACCGGGAACCATAGGCCAAGCTGTATGGATGATACCTAAGGCACGATAACAGTCAGGGAGTGTGTCAACAATCACTCTGAAACCGAAAATATCGGACAATTGTTCGAAGGAAAGCGCTTTTGTTTCCATTTTTCGGAAAACGGAATATGGCTTTTTTTGTCGGCTTTTCACATCTGCCTTTATACCATGCTCCGCGAAGAGTTTCGTCAAATCCCGTTCGATCGTCGAAAGTATATCTCGGTTCCGTTCCAGAAGATCCGCCAAACGGTCTGTTACGGCACGATAGGCTTCAGGGTTGAGGTAGAAAAACGATAAGTCCTCCAACTCCTCTCGCATATCCTGCATACCCATGCGCCCCGCCAATGGCGCATAGATGTCCATTGTCTCTTCCGCAATCCGTCGACGTTTTTCATCACGCATGACGCCGAGGGTGCGCAAATTATGCAGGCGGTCGGCAAGTTTGACCAAAAGAACACGTACATCCTGCGAAATTGCAATCAGCAGCTTGCGCAAATTTTCGGCCTGCACAGCTTTCTTCGAAACAAGATCGAGTTTTTTAAGCTTTGTAAGCCCTTCGACCAATTTGCCGATTTCCGGCCCGAAGAGCTGGTCGATTTCAGCGCGGGTCGCACTCGTGTCCTCGATTGTATCGTGAAGCAGGGCAACAGCAATCGTGGCTTCATCCAGATGCATGTCTGTCAGAATCGCAGCAACTTCTAAAGGATGGGAGAAATAAGGATCACCGGAGGCGCGCTTTTGATGCCCATGTTTCTGCATCGCATAAACGTAGGCCTTGTTCAGCAAAGCTTCATTCACGTCAGGCTTGTAACGCTGAACACGCTCAACAAGCTCATACTGACGCATCATGCAGAAGCACTCCCAAAACAATTTTTACGTTTGTATCATGCACTGAAAACACGACACACAACAAGAAAAAAATCCATAAAAATATGCGCCACCTCGCGGCAGCGCATACGAAAAGTATTAAAACCGCTATATATTAGTAGTCGTCGCTCTTTTCGGGCGCGACCAAGCCTTCAATACCAGCCAATAATTCTTCTTCAGACATATGATCGAAAGAAACATTCTCTTCTTCCGCCTGTACGCCAAAAACGCTGTCGATTTCGCTTGATTGACCGATAAGTTCCGGTGCTGCTTCAGGTTCATCCACTTCAACATGCTTCTGCAATGAATGAATCAGATCTTCCTTCAGATCAGCCGGAGACAAAGTTTCGTCAGCAATCTCGCGCAAAGCAACAACGGGATTTTTATCATTATCACGATCAACCGTGATTTGTGCGCCCTGCGAGATTTGACGCGCGCGATGGCCGGCAAGAAGCACGAGTTCAAAGCGGTTATCAACTTTATCAATACAATCTTCTACTGTTACGCGGGCCATAGATGCCCCTTTCCTCAAAGTTCGCAAATTGATGGATTTACGCAGGACATATACAATTCAGATTGAAAAAACAAGAAAAACCACACAAAGTTCCCATTTTTTCAAAAAACGAGACTTGGCAAGTCGACAAAGCTGACATAGCTTGTGACTATAATTTATCATTTAGGCTTTTATAGCAAATCGGATTTTGAAAAATGTTTGATCCTCGTGAAAAAATTGCACTCTTTATTGATGGCGCCAATCTTTATGCCACGTCGAAAACTCTCGGTTTCGACATCGACTATAGGAAATTGCTGAAAGCATTTCAGAAACGCGGCTACCTTCTACGCGCTTATTATTATACGGCTTTAATAGAAGATCAGGAATATTCTTCCATTCGCCCGCTGATCGACTGGCTTGATTATAACGGATATCGCGTCATTACCAAAAATGCGCGCGAATTTACGGATATTTCCGGCCGCCGGAAGGTCAAAGGCAATATGGATATCGAATTGGCAATTGACGCTATGGAGCTGGCAGATACGGTCGATCATTTTGTCATCTTCTCAGGCGATGGCGATTTCCGTTCTCTCGTAGAAGCTTTACAGCGTCGTGGCAGAAAGGTAAGCGTTGTATCAACACTGGCAACGCAACCGGCGATGATTTCTGACGACTTACGTCGTCAGGCTGATCATTTCATTGAGCTCACAAGCCTAAAAACGGAAATTGGACGGGCACCGTCAGAAAAGCCGCAGCGTGACTTTTCGGCTAATGATGACGAAGAAGATTATTAATGCCTGCTTCCCTACAAGGTGCAATCGGCGCTCACTGCCCGGAACCATCGCCGGATTGTGATTTTTGCCCGCGTCTCCACGATTTTCTCGCAAGCTGGCGTAAGAAAGAGCCAAGCTGGCATAACGCTCCGGTCAGACCGTTTCTACCAACCGGAGGGGCTGACAGCATCAGGCTGCTGATCGTCGGGTTGGCGCCCGGGCTTCGTGGAGCCAACCGTACGGGTCGTCCGTTCACCGGCGACTATGCTGGCGAATTGCTTTATTCAACGTTGAAAAAATACGGGTTCGCACGCGGTGAATTCGAGGCACGTCCTGATGACAGTCTCGAACTGATCGAGACAGCGATTGTGAATGCCGTTCGCTGCGTGCCGCCTGAGAATAAGCCGATTGGTGCCGAAATCAACAATTGTCGGCAGTTTTTTTCCCCGCTTTTAACCAATCTGCCAAATCTGCAGGCGGTGGTGACACTTGGCTCTATCGCCCATCAATCAACCGTTCGTGCCTTGGGCGCTAAAGTTTCTGCGCATCCGTTTGGCCATAACAGACCCACAGATATTGGCCGTCTACGCCTGTTTCCAAGCTATCATTGTTCGCGTTATAACACCAATACAGGCCGCCTCACCGAACCCATGTTTCACGATGTCTTTTCTGCCGCCCGTCATTTTCTAGATAATGCGCCGGCCACAGGCCGTCACAACAAGCAGTAGGATGAAGTTGCAGGTGTGTTTAGCCGCGATCGCGCAGCAATCGCGATTTCTCCCGGTTCCAGTCGCGTTTCTTCTCAGTCTCGCGTTTGTCGTGGAGTTTTTTACCGCGCGCCAAAGCTATTTCCAATTTTGCACGACCGCGATCGTTGAAATATAGCTTTAATGGTACGACCGTCATACCCTCGCGGGAGATGGAATTGAACAAACGAGCCATTTCACGCTTTGAGATCAAGAGCTTGCGCAAACGTCGCGGTTCGTGATTAAAACGGTTACCTTGGGTATATTCAGGGATATAGGAATTAATCAGCCAAAATTCGCCATTTTCAAAATTTGCGTAGCTTTCCGCAATATTGGCATGGTTAGAACGAAGCGATTTAACCTCGGTGCCCTGCAACACCAAGCCGGCCTCGAGCGTGTCGAGGATTTCAAAATTGAAGCGCGCTTTGCGGTTGTCGGCAACCACTTTGCGCGCTGGCGTATTGTTTTTCTTATTCATGCCTGCACAAATGGCAATCTTTTTATGCTTTGACAAGCCCTGCATGAAGCATTGCAGCGTCGATGATACGTTTTGTCGCTTCTTCAAGCGGAACAATGGGCGAGCGGACCAAACATCCGCATAGCCCCAATCTTTCCGCCGCATATTTCACGCCAGCCGGACTGGGTTCGATGAAAAGTGCACGATTAAGCGGCATCAGCAGGTCATTCAACTTCAACGCTTTTGCATAATCACCGTTATTACAAGCCGCGTGCAAGTCTGCGCACAGCTTTGGTGCAACATTGGAAGATACCGATATGCACCCTATACCGCCTTGCGCGTTGAAACCAAGTGCTGTGCTATCGTCTCCAGACAGCTGCACAAAGTCGGAACCACATAATTGGCGTTGTTCACTCGCGCGCTCAATTTTGCCGGTTGCATCTTTAACGCCAATAATATTCTTAAAATCACCATGCAATTTCGCCATGGTTTCCGCAGTCATATCAATAATCGAACGCCCTGGAATATTGTAGATGATCACAGGTATCGAGATGGCTTTGGCAACAGCCGAAAAATGCGCATACATACCGCGCTGATTGGGTTTGTTATAATAGGGTGTAACGACCAGAACGGCATCGGCACCAGCCTTTTCCGCATGCTCAGCCAATTCCACAGCCTCATCGGTGCTGTTGGAACCGGCACCGGCAACAACCGGTACGCGCTTTGCAACTTGATCAACACAAAGCTCCACGACACGCTTATGCTCTTCATGGCTCAACGTCGGAGATTCTCCGGTTGTACCTACGGGGACCACACCGTTTATACCCTGTTTGACCTGCCATTCGACAAAATCACAAAATGCTTTTTCATCAACATTTCCGTTTTGATCGAAAGGTGTTATAAGTGCGGTCAGCGCTCCCTTGAGCATGGTAAACTCCCTGTCTGCATATTTCATTAAGGGACAATTGCCCCGTCAATATCTTTTTGAGACCATAGTCTTGCCATATCAATGAAGCAAGATGAATTTCGACCGGCAACAATGATGCAACAATAAGGCAGAGACCACCGCGCCGTAGCTTAAATATTTCCTATTTGTTAACGCGTCTTTCATGCTTGCATATTATTGTCCGTCAAAATTCCGCACTGAGTGAGTTAAGAAGTATGTCGCGTAAATATCCATATCGGTTTTTGGCAAGAACAGCATTGACCTTTGCTCTGACGAGCTCAGCCTTATGTTCGTCTTACGCCGCGCAGAATTCTTCATTACCACAAAAAGGGCCTGTGCCGTTGGCGCGCCCCTTTGCGTCCACACCGAAAGGTGCCGGCCCGTTCGGGCCTGACGGTGTTGTGACAAGCGGGATACCGCGGACGGGCAATATTGTTGCAGCGGGCAGTTTAAAATCGGGCTTGGATGCACTTTATAACAAACAAGCACCGCAAGCCATCGCCATACGCAACGGTATGGCGAAGAATAGCCTCGACCGCCACATTCTGACCTGGGCAATCGGTGTTTCGGGCATGCCAGGTGTTCCAAGCTCCGAAATCTTCAATGCCGCGGCTGAATTGCAAGATTGGCCGGGCATGACCGCGATGCGTCGGAACTCAGAACGGGCATTGGCCAGTGAAGTCAATTCGGCGCAAGCCATTATTAACGGATTTGGCAACCATATTCCTGTCACTGCACAAGGTATGGCGGCCCTTGGTGGCGCCCTGATCGAGACCGGTCAGAGTGCACGCGCACGCCAAATTGTGGCGCCTTGGTGGTACAAGGCTAAATTAAGCGCAGCAGAAGAACAATTGGTGTTACGCAAGGCCGGTGCAGCATTAACACCCGCAGACCACCTGCAACGCATGCGCACAATGCTTTATGCCTATCGTATTTCGTCAGCAGAGCGGGTGGCAAAACTTGCAAACGCGCAATCTCTCTTCAATGGTTTTGCTGCAGTCGCACAAAATGATCCTAAAGCAGGACAGAAGTTGAACGCTGTTGACAAATCGTGGCGTAAGGATGCAGCGTTCCAATTCGCCCAAATTCAATATTTGCGGCGAGCCGGCGACTCTGACGAAGCGGCAAAACTCATGCTTAAAGCGCCAAAAGATGCCGCGTCGCTTGTCGATCCTGATGCTTGGTGGATCGAAAGGCGGGTTCTATCGCGTGAAATGCTTGATTTAAACAAACCAAAGCTCGCCTATCAACTGGCATCGGCGCATGCTGCGGAAAGCCCCACAATGGCTGCCGATGCGGAATTTCATGCTGGTTGGTATGCACTGCGCTTCTTGAACGACCCCAAAACCGCCATGCGGCATTTTTCGCGTATATCGCAGATATCCTCGCGACCACTGTCGGCATCACGTGGATATTATTGGATGGGGCGTGCAGCAGAAGCCTCGGGCGACCGCAATACTGCGACGGGGTACTTTCGTAAAGCGGCGCATTATGGCACAACCTACTATGGACAGTTGGCGGCTTCACGGTTAGGCGGCCAAAAACTGGAAATCCCTTATCCTAAACCAACTTCAGCTGATCGCCAGCGCTTTGAAATGCGTGAGCCTGTCAAAGCTATCCGTCGCCTTGAAGCTGTAGGATATGCCGATCGTGCAGGTGTTCTTTATCGAGAATTGGGCAGCGAAATCAACAGTCCGGGTGAATTGGCAATGTTGGCCGCAATGGCCGAACGCAAGGGTGATCACTATACCAGCTTAAAAATTGGTAAAAGTGCGGTCATTCGTGGAATGGACGTTGGCTCCTTGTCGCATCCTGTTGGTGCGATACCAGCAAACGCGAATATTTCGGCTTCCGGCAAGGCTCTGGCTTATGCAATAGCCCGTCAGGAGAGCGAATTTAACCCCAGCGCAGTGTCGGGTGCCGGTGCGAAAGGTATGCTGCAATTATTGCCAACCACTGCTAAAGCGGTTGCGGCAAAGCACGCCATTGCATGGTCGCCACAAAAACTGACCAGCGATGCCGGTTATAACGCTACATTGGGTGCACATTTCCTCGGCGAACAGTTGGAACGTTTCAACGGTTCCTATGTACTGACCTTTATTGGCTATAATGCTGGCCCACGTCGTGCCAGTGAATGGATCGCACGTTACGGCGATCCTCGCGGGCAATCCGTCGATCAGGTTGTCGATTGGGTGGAGCGCATACCCTATACCGAAACACGCGATTACGTCATGCGTGTCATGGAGAATTATCAGGTTTACAAAGCACGTCTTTCGGGCTCATCCGACATCAAGGTCGATATGGTGTCGGGGCGAAGTAATTAAAGCGCTTTTTTGCCAGTTTTTATATTGTCATTTGTCACTGCGATTCCGTTATCTCGTCGAGGAAATGGATCGCAATGACAAATGAAATTCGAAGATTGTTATAGTGTCTTTAAATCATAGTAAGTCTCGTTGCTAATCTTCGCCTATCGGTGATAGGTGAACTTATCTTGCTGGATCACAACCATTATTCCAGCCCTCATTTTGCTGTTTTTTCCATAAGCATTCACTGTCAAGAATTACACCATCGGGCAGTGCGTGGAGATTTTTCACTATTGCCAGCGTATCGGCATCAACGCGCAAATGATTATCAACCAACTGAAGAACACCGTTTTTTATCTCGGGCAATATGTCAGCGATGGCATAGATCTGGCGTGCAAATGGTTCATTCGATGCAGTCCCTGAATCCATTTCATCGTATACCATCATGCCGGGCTTTTTCGATTCAACAGCATTAATCAATGCAAAACGGTCTATTGTTGCAGGTATCGTACCGCGTAGAATAACAGAGTCATCATCTATAATGATGGTGATTGAGCCTTCACCATTCTGCTTCGGTAATACAATCTCAGATGAGACCCGCCCGACATTCTTCATGCTTCTTACTGTCGCTATCATGCGATCACGCGTGTTAGCATCGGGGGCAAGGCCACGTAAGATGACATTGCGCCCTTTGACATCGTATGAAAACCAGTTGTTTTGCGTTATCAACACGGCCAATTCGTTGGAAAGCTGTCGCTCTGCGCGTCCGGCTCCAAACCAAATGATCATCACCGCCATAAATACGGCAACCGTCAGCAACGGCCAAAACATCTTTCGCATAAACTTCAACACTTCCTGCCATTATTTAAAACAGTCCACGTTTTACGCGAACTATCCCATGCAAACAACGTGCTTCTTCGCATCCATTATAATGCGATGACGCGCAACCGTTTTCACTTATTTTTACAGAGAAAAACGATTGCGCAATGCAGCGGTTTAATTGTTGTGCTCTTGTTTCTAACGACCTAGGCAACTCTAACCGGTTAGAGCTTTCGCCATCTTGGTATCAGAAAAATCATAATAGCACCAATAGTGGCAGCAATAGCCAGAGCATAAAGCCCGCTGCCCGTACCAAAATTATGGTCAGCCCAATTTTTCAGGTTTGGTGCAATAAAGCTACCAAGAGCACCGAAAGAATTGATCAAGCCGATCCCTGCAGCGGCTGCCTTGCCACCCAGATAGCTCGTTGGAAAGACCCAGAATGTCGGCTGCACAGCGAAAAATCCGGCAGCGGCAAAACAAAGCGCTATTAACGCGATGATTGGAGGAGCGCTCACTGATACCGCAATACCGATAGCCGAACATAAAAGTGTAAGACCACCAATTGAACGATGGGCATCTTTTCGATCTGCCAGCCGTGGCAGGTAAAAGATTGCGACCATGGCAAATAGCCATGGGATTGTTGAAACAAAGCCGACTTTCAAGCCGACTTTTGTTCCCAAAAGCGAAGCGACCTGTTCAGGAAAGTAAAATACGACGCCATAAACGCTCATTTGGATAAGTGCATAGATTGCCAACAGGTGGATAATGACCGGTTTGAAAAACACCTTTTTCATATCTTTCAATCCATGCTGTCCGCGATCATCGTCCTGTGCCTGCATGGCTTTCACGAGTGCCTGCTTTTCTAATTGCGGTAACCAGTTGGCATCTTTTGGCTTATTATCCAGATAGAAATAGGCCCAGACACCGACAGCGCTAGCCAACAAGCCTTCAATCAGAAACATCCATTGCCAGCCCTCCAATCCACCAAGATCATGCATTTCCAATAACAGTCCGCTTAGCGGACCACCAAGAATGAAGGAAAGCGGTACACCAAAGTAAAAAAGCCCCATCATCTGGCCGCGTGAGCGATCAGGAAACCAATAGGTCAGATAAAGTATCACGCCGGGAAAAAAGCCCGCTTCTGCAGCACCCAGCAATACCCGCATTGTATAAAAGCTGATTTCGTTTTCAACAAACATCATACCGGCAGAAATCAGTCCCCATGTTACCATGATACGACACATCCATATTTTAGCGCCTACCCTGTGCATGATGAGATTGCTTGGTATTTCCAAGAGTGCATAGCTGATGAAAAAAAGGCCCGCTCCAAGAGCATAGGCCGCATCCGATATACCCGTCGATATCTGAAATGTTTCTTTGGCAAAACCGATATTGGCGCGATCAAGAAACGCCAAGACATACATTAACAGCAGAAATGGAACGATGCGGCGCTTAGCCAACCGAACTGCTTTGTCCAGATATTGATCTTCCATAAAATCCTCCCTCTTTACCTTAATCCGTACTGAACCCGTTGTGGTCTTTGACCGTTTTTGGAATAAAAACCAGGCAAACCGCCGCCCCCACTCCACAGCAAACCGTATTGTTTTCCGCGGGATAGTTTAGCCGGCCCAAGTTGAAACTAATAACGTCCACCTCGCTCGCTCACAGCGGAAATGCTCGTTGAGTGTATCGGACGATAATATTGTTCGGCATTGTCATAGAAAAGAAGCCGGTTTTCAGCATCCGAATAGCGTGACGCTATCTGCTTGAAACCATCGTAAATATCATCAAATGAACCACACAATGAATCAACAGGAAAATTGCTGCCAAACATTGCGCGTTGCGCACCAAACATTGCGATAATCTCGGTGATAATCCAACTGTTGCTTTCCACCGTCCAGGGTTTCGCGCTCTGGCCTAAACCCGAAATTTTAATGATCACATTCGGACAATCGACCAACGCAGCCATGGCATTGCGCCATGCTGCAAGTCCCTCGCGACTTCGATCCGCCGGAAGGCCGGAGTGGTTGAGCAAAATGATCGTTTGCGGAAAATCTTCAGCAAGACGTTTCGCTTCCCACAGATTCCACCAAGGTGTTTGCAAATCAAAATGGAGGCCGAATTTCTCGAGTAGATCATACCCCTGGCGCCATAAGTCATTCGACATCAAAGTACGATTTTCTTCACAGACTTCCTTGATATCTCCAGGGCCGCCAGGTTTATGGCGGATGCTGCGGACAAAGGAATAGCGCGCTTGTGACTTTAGCAACTCGGCGACATCCGCGTGATCAAGCCAAGCTTGCGCGATAACTGCATTGGGCAGCCCCTCAGCGCGCGCCAACTCTGTTATATAATCTGTTTCACCCACAGGATCAGATGGGTCCCACTCCGCTTCCATGTAAACGGTCGCAACGACATTATGGCGCCTGGCTAGTCTGCGGTAATCAGGAGGCAGAAAACTGTTTTTAATTGCATCATAATTTCCATATCGAAACCGCACATCTGATCCACCATTCAGCCAAGGATGCACATTTTTCTGCAAATCCCAAACATGCATATGGCAATCAATAATTGGGCCTTGATATGTGATCTTCTCAACTATCATCTCCTTCACCCGCGCTTTTGAAACTGGATGAAAAACGTGCTGATGACATAAAGCACTGAACAAAATGCGAAAAAGTATAGAACCATCATATAGCTTGCTGTCAGCTGTAAAATGAAACCTGCTATGATCGGCACACAGATGCCGCTAACGCTTCCTGCCATATTCATGATGCTGCCAACCAGTCCCACCTGTTCTTTAGGCGCGAACAAAACAGGCAAGCTCCAATAAAGACTGCCGAAATAGAGAAAGAACAGCGTTCCACAAAGCACTGAAATAGCAATACCGACGTCGGCAATGCTAGGCAGAGCGATAAAGCCGAGTATAACGAAAACTCCGCTGCCACACAAAAGGAGTTTATAGACAAGACCGGTCTGCCAACCCAAAGATTGCAGCCGGTCAGCGAGAAAACCACTCACCAGCGAACCAGCCATACCGGCGAAGAACATTGCGAAAGTGGCCCAACCCAATTCTTTCAAATCCAGACCGCGACCATGGCTGAGATAGCTTGGGCCCCAGGTCATGATTCCGAAGATCATCATTGTCCAGCCGACACGACCAAAGAGGATGGCTACAAGGGTTGCACGAGACATATGTTTATCAGCATCGGTTGCACATGACTGGTCGCTGGCTCTGTTTTCAATGATCGCTAGCTCGGCTGGATTAACTAAAGGGTGTTCTTTCGGCGTATTGCGGAAAAACCGCCAAGCAATATATCCTAAAGCAGCAGTGACCACTCCGACGAAGAAGAATGTCAAGCGCCATGAACCAAGTGCCAAAATCAAAAAAGAAATCAACAAACCGCCAATGGCCGCACCAAAAGGGCCGCCGCTATCGACAATGGCTGCACCGCGCGCATGTTCTTTTGCTGAAAGCCAAGCAGCATTCAACTTTGCGGCTGCAGGAAAAAGCGGCGCTTCCATGGCCCCTAATCCTATGCGTGTCAGCAGTAGGGTGATCCCGCCAACAGCCCAACCCGCAATAGCCTGAAACACTCCCCAACCGATGGTTGAAACTGTCATAATGACCCGCGGACCGAAACGGTCGACCAACCAGCCGCCAGGAAGCTGTCCCAGTGCGTAGCTCCAGAAAAATGCGCTTAGAATTAGTCCTTGAAAAGCGGGGGAAAGCGAGAACTCTTGCGCAATCATTGGCATGGCTACAGAAAGTGCGGTGCGGTCGATGAAATTGACAACGACGAGTATGAATACGACAAAAAACAGTTTCCAGCGCACCCTTGTCGGTTGGGCTTTTGATGCGGACTTATTCGCGAGGATTGTTGCATTCTGGCTCAACTCTTTCATCTATCATCCTCCCATGACGCATGCAGATGTTGATTTAAAAAACCGGATCATCGACAAAGATGATCCGGCTAGAAAGGTCTATTCCAATATATTGAAATCGTGCAGATACTCGTCTGATATTTCGATGCCAAGACCCGGCACATCATCACTTAATTGCAGATAGCCATTCTCCGGCTGTGGCTCACCTTTGAAGATATAATAGAATAGCTCATTTCCGACCTCGACATCGAACACCGGGAAGAACTCCGACATTGGTGATGCGGTTGTGGACATTGTAAGGTGATAGTTATGCATCTGTCCGGCATGAGGGATGACCGGCACAGACCAAGCTTCGGCTAACGCATTGACTTTCCTTGCCGCGGTGATACCGCCCACACGGTTGGTATCATATTGAATGACATCCACGGCATGTCTTTCAAGCAGGTCCTTGAACCCATATTGAGTGAACTCATGTTCGCCACCCGAAATCGGCATGATATTCATTTTCTTCAGTTCAATGTAGCCTTCGATGTCATCAGCGATAACAGGCTCTTCCAACCAGCGCGGATTGTATTCGGCGAGAAGCGGAAGCATGCGGCGGGCATATTCCAATGTCCATCCCATATAGCATTCAAGCATGATATCAACTTCGTCGCCCACCAAGTCACGTAATGCGCGCACCTGAGAAATGTTTTTCTGCATGCCCTTGGGACCATCTTTTGGACCATAACCAAAGCGCATTTTCATCGCCGTGAAACCTTGATCCAGATATGATTGCGCTTCGGCCAGAAATGCGTCGAGATTGTCATTGGCATAGAGTTTTGATGCATAGCACCAGATTTTATCTTTCGTCCGGCCACCGAGAAGCTTGAAAACCGGTTTATTGACGGCTTTACCCATAATATCCCAAATCGCCAAATCAATCGCCGAAATGGCCGCCATGCCAATGCCCTTCCTTCCCCAAGCATGGGTCTGTCGGTACATTTTTTGCCAGATATATTCATTATCGAAAGGATCTTCTCCAATAACGATATGGGCCAAATAATCATCGATAATGGTTTTTGCGGCCCTTGGTGCCAGTGCTGCATTGCCAATGCCGACAATGCCGTTATCCGTCTCAATTTCTACAACAAGCCAACCGTGAAAGCGGAAGGAACCCATCGCATCGCCGCGCTCGAAGAGAATATCGCTGGCATTGGTACAGAAATGCGCCTGTGGAGGAACAACCTTACCCTTCCATTCAAATACGCGGGTACGAACTTTGGTAATTTTCATGATTTAAACCTCATTTATAAGATGCAATGTGGAAGCTCAGTCTTCCATCTTGATGTCCGGACGCAGGAAAAACGTCAGGAAAATTCCGATAATGAGCAAAAGGATCGAACCGTAAAACGGCAGATTCCAATTGCCTGTCTGATCAATGATGATGCCAAAAATGATGGGAGATATAATACCGGCTACCGCAGATCCAGCATTCATCAAACCGCTGGCGACACCCACATGTTTGGGTGCAACATCCATAGGCACCGCCCATATTGGACCAATGGTCAGCTCCAAGCAGAAAAAAGCCAGACTGATAGCAACCGTGGTTACAGCTAACGAGCTTGACGTAACAACCACCCCCAAAAGCAACAGAGCGGTTGCAAAGCTGAAGATAATGACATTGCGTCGCGCAGCAACGACATTGCCGGTTTTCTTCAAAATCTTGTCGCTTATGACGCCGCCCACCGTATTGCCGACCACACCGGAAAGAAAAACACCCATGGTGAAAATCGCCGAGCCTTTCAAATCCAGGTGGCGCCCTTGCATGAGGTAGGTTGGCAACCATGTGAAAAACAACCAACCAGTCCAGCCGTAGCAGAAATAGACCGCCATCGTCGGCCAAACACGTTTCAGGATCTTCTTCCAAGGCGTTTTAACATCGCTTTGGCTTTTGCTGTTATCAACAAAAGGAGGGAGCCCTTCCAATTCTTTTGCTGTAATATTTTTCGCATCGCGTGGATTGTCTGTGAATTTGAAGTACCAGACCACTGTCCAAAGCGCCGTCAACACTGCAAGAGCAAAAAAAGCAAAACGCCAGGAGTGAAGAGAGACCAAAAAGAAGATAATCGGTGGGGTGACTGCATTGCCAAGACGTGAAAATGAATGGGTTAAACCTTGAACAAAACCGCGCTCATCCGGTCGAAACCAGAAAGATATTGCGCGCGCTTGTGAGGGTAGTGTCGCCCCCTCGCCTACACCCAACAACAGGCGACTGAGAAACAACCCCACAAAGCCACCAGCAAGCCCGGTCAGCAATGTGGAAATAACCCACGTCATTCCGCAAACGATAATGACTTTACGCGCGCCAAGTTTATCGACGATCCAACCGCCCAAAATCTGGAATATACAATAGCTGTAAGCAAAAGCGGAAAAGATCAGTCCCAGCTCGGTATTGTTGAGGCCCAGATCATCCTGAATTAATTTTGCCGAAGCAGAAAGGTTCACTCGATCAATGTAAATGAGAAAGGACATGGCACAAAACAATGCCAGCATCCGCGTACGTGATCGTTTAAAGGATGCAATAAATCTGCTTCCTAGTTCTCCTACACTCCCGTTCAAAACGATATCTCCTCTCAATATCATCCAGATCGATATCACCTCTGGCTTTAACGCCACCCTCTATATCGCTTCTGGAACGTCTACTCTGATTGTGCCTGTTTTCAGCTCAGGCAAAGCCCCACCGGCCGCGCCAAATGGTTGGCCGGATATTTCTTTAATGATGAAAGATTGTCTGACTAAATCCGCATTTAATTGCGGTTAGTGGCCTGCCCTACTTTTACGATTACGCAAGCCCATGCGTTTAGCAATTTCAAATGCCTGAAGTGTTGCACCGACATTCGCCTTGCCTGTACCGGCTATATCGAAAGCAGTTCCGTGTGCAGGGGTCGTGATAGGTACCGGCAAACCGCCATGGATGGTAACACCGCGATGGAAGCCCATCAACTTTACAGCAATCTGGCCCTGATCATGATACATCGTCACAACGGCGTCAAAGGCGTGGTTATCGCCTTGCACTTTGAGAAAAATCGTATCGGCAGGATAAGGTCCTAGCGCCTCAACCCCTTGAGCTACCGCTTCACGTACAGCTGGCTCGATAATATCAATCTCTTCGCGTCCGAAAGAACCGTTATCCCCGTTATGGGGATTGAGGCCGCAAACACCAATGCGCGGTTGTGCAACACCGTTGAGAATCATGGCCTGATTGATGAGGTGGATGATCTCGATAATATGATCTTTCGTGATCAAGGCTGGCACATCTTTAAGCGCAACATGTGATGTCACGCGTGCCGTCCAAAGATTATCAAGAGCATTAAACTCGCAAAACGGCCCCTTGTAACCAAGGTAGTCGGCAAACCAATGCAATTCGTCGTTAAAATGCATTCCCGCCATATGAAGGGATGTTTTATTGAGAGGACCAAACAGAACAGCGTCGACCGCCTCTTTTTTTGCAAGATCAAGTGCTTTGGCCAGTGTTCCCAAAGCATACTTTCCGCCAATGACACTGGCTTCCCGCCTTGGAAAGGCACCTTCAACACCTGCGCGCTCTTGAAAGAACAATGGAGTAGAACCAGAAAAATCAAGCTGATCAACTTGGCTTATCTGTTTGAGAGGCACTTGAACGCCCGCAATTTCCTGCCCTAGAGCCACCTCGTCTTTATCGGCAATTAAAATCAGATCGGCGCTGTCGGTGACCTCGGGATTGGCAAACAGTTTTGCAATCAGTTCAGGTCCGACACCAGCTGGATCCCCCAACACAACTGCGATGCGCGGCTTTTCACTTTTGGTCATCTTTTTTCCTCACCCAATATTATTTTCCAAGACTATGCCCGCAGTGGATATAACTGTCTAATGAAAATACCCTATATATCTATTCCATAATTGAATATGTATACTTCACTCTTACACGAATCCTATGAAGCCAATCATTCAACAGTGTGAAGGAGAAATGCTTTTGGCGATCTCGCAAATCAATACTATTCTCAATCGGTTGCGCCTGCGACAACTGCGCCTGATATTGGCTCTGAACGATTTTAAATCCATTCGCAAAGCCGCCGAAAGCCTTGGCATGACCCAGCCATCCGCGACAAAAATCCTCAAGGAAGTGGAGGACATATTCGGTGTCGAGCTTTTCGAAAGGCTTTCTCGCGGTGTTCACCCCACTGATTACGGTGAAACTGTCATTCGCTATGCCCGGATGCTCTTTTCAGAAATCAACAGCATGCGCGAAGAGTTGGCCGCTTTTAATACGGGAAATATGGGTCGCGTTTCCATCGGCATCATCCCGGCCCTGTGCTCAGGTCTATTAACACAGACAGTCAAACACCTGAAAGAAAAACACCCCCACTTGTCACTGAAAATTCAAGTCAGTACCAGTGATATATTGGTAAAATCGCTGCTCAACGAAGAAGTCGAAATCGTTATAGGTCGCATTCCAAATAACGAACGCATCAATGAGCTGAAATTCGAACCCTTGGGGGAAGAAACCCTTTGTATTATTAGCAACAAGCTGCATCCGCTGGCCGCAAAGACGAAATTAAACTGGCGGGATCTGGTCGATCAAACCTGGGTTGTGCAACCACACCCAAGCCCAATGCGACGCGTCATTAACGAAGTCTTTCACAATGAGAGGCTGAATTTTCCCACAAGTATTGTCGAAACTTCATCGATGATGACCTTGCTATCATTCATCCAACATACAGGAATGGTCGGCATCCTGCCTATTAGCGTCATCGAACAGCATCCAGGCCGAGAACTCTATCACGTCTTACCGCTCCACATCGGGCCACGTCTTCCTCCTTTCGGCGTCATTGTGCGGCACGACCGGATCATTTCTCCATCCATGCAAACCTTCATCGACAATCTAAAAACGCACTCTTTGACCCAAAGCATGCAATAGCACTCATTTCCGGCAGGCACTGCACGATTGACAAGCAAGGCAAGCTCTGTTTAAATTCTGACATATTGATAACTGTCTGATATATCGGATTACTTTAAGAGCAGCAAGATGAGAATTGTACCTGCACTGGATCGTGGATTGCGAATTCTTGACTATCTTTCCCGACAGCCAAGACCGGTTCGTGTGGCCGAGCTGGTTGAAGCGCTCGATATTCCGCGCAGTGCGATGTATGAATTGTTGAACACACTTCATCATCACCATATGCTGTCACAAAACAATGCCGGTGAAATCGGGCTTGGACCTGCAACCATGACCCTTGGTGGCGCTTATCAAAGCGGAATTGATTTTGATGTTATCGCTGGTGAAATCGCACGAAAACTTATGGAAGAAACCAATGAAACCGTGCAGGTTGGACGACTGGATGGCCGTTTCGTCTTTTACGTGGCCAAAGCCGAGTCATCCCATCGTGTGCGTTTGGTATCGTCAATTGGAACGCGATTGCCAGCACACTGTACTGCACTTGGCAAAATGCTTTTGGCCTATCTGCCCCAAAGTGAATTCGATACACTCTTCGATGGCATTAAGCTGGAGGCACTGACCAGCCGATCGGTCAGTGATAAGGATGTTTTAAAGCGTCAACTTATCACTGTGCGCAATGAAGATATCGCATTCGAAACAAGCGAATCAAATGCCGATATCCACTGCCTATCTGCGCCCATCCGCAATGCGGAAAACGAGGTTATCGCTGCCATTAGCATCTCCATTCCGGCGAGTCGGGCAAGCGAAAGCCATATGCGATATCTGCAAGAGTGTATTCGCAGAACCGCTTTCGATTTTTCATATCGTTTGGGCTGTGGTCCAGACAGTCAACAATCCATCGGATAAAGGATTTTCCCATGACTGATAACCAAAGAACTGTGCGCTACAAGGGTGTGTTTCCCGTCGTGCCGACCATTTTTGATGCCGCCGGGAATCTGGATCTTTCAGGCCAGCGTCGTTGTGTCGACTTCATGATTGATAGCGGCTCAGATGGCCTTTGTATTTTGGCGAATTTCTCTGAGCAGTTTGTTTTATCAGATCAGGAACGAGAAATCCTTACAAAGGAAATTTTGGATCATGTTGCCGGCCGTGTTCCGGTTATTGTCACGACGACCCATTTCAGCAGTCAGATTTGTGCAGCACGTAGCTTGCAGGCACAACAATGGGGTGCAGCAATGGTCATGATCATGCCGCCTTATCACGGCGCAACGCTGCGCGTTTCTGAAGAGCAGATATTCGAGTTCTACAAAACAGTCTCCGATTCAATAAATATTCCCATCATGATACAGGATGCACCCATGAGTGGTACATTCCTTTCCGTGTCATTTCTTGTACGCATGGCCAAGGCGTTGGCAAATGTCGCCTATTTCAAGATAGAAACTCCACAGGCCGCCAACAAATTACGCCAGTTGATTGCTGAGGGCGGCCACGACATTGAAGGCCCTTGGGATGGAGAAGAAGGTATAACCTTGCTGTCAGATCTCAAAGCCGGTGCCACCGGTGCAATGACCGGCGGCGGTTATGTTGACGGTATCAAACAGATATTCGATCCATTCATGCGTGGTGACCAACAAGAAGCACTTGCTGCCTATACACGCTGGTTGCCACTTATCAACCTTGAAAATCGGCTGGGTGGTTTTGCATCCGCCAAAATTCTAATGAAAGAAGGAGGCATTATCCGTTATGACGGCTTGCGTGCACCACAACGTCCTGTCAGCGCTGCCGTTAGGGCAGAAATTATAGAAATGGCTAAACATCTTGATGCGCTTGCGCTCAGGTGGGATCGCTAATCATAAACTCCTAGGGTCAGGACCTAATAATTTAAACGAAATGGTACGAGGAAATTTTGTTGAGAACGAGGAGAAGGGCCGCAGGAAATATAAATATTTTCAAGGGGCTTCGACAAAATTATCAGCAAAATTGACCATATCCCGAAGGGACACAAAAACAGCTTCGATCTGCATGCTAGAAAAGCTCACCCGGGTATACCACTTGGCTTTCACTTTCCTTCGCGCATCTCTTTGCTGTTTATCGTGCCATATCATTCAAATGAATAGGTCCTGACCCTAGCAGAGTAAAAGCTTTCTTTTCCAAATAGGAATATTTGTGATATATCTAAATAAAGAACATTCGCGGGTTGCGTAAAAACGCCATTATGGTTTTGGCATCGAAATGCAGGCCCAAATGATGCAATCTACCCCCTCCTGCCATTTTGTATGGAGGGAAACCGTCAAAATGCACAAGGAGTTGCAATGAAAATTACCGGTGAACTTTTGATAAACGGATCATCTCGTTTAGGGAAAGAAGGCGAATTTCAAGCTGTAGAAGCTGCTACGGGAAATTATCTGCCAGTCAAATTTGGTGGTGCAACGGTTGCAGATTTGCATGATGCCACTGAAGCAGCATGGAAAGCCTTCCCTATTTATCGCGAAACAGATTTGGAAAAGCGAGCTTCCTTCCTTGAAAAAATAGCCGAACTTATTGCAGCGACCGGCGACGATTTGATTGCCCGTACTATGGCAGAAACCGGCTTACCAAAGGCACGCCTTGAAGGTGAACGCATGCGCACCGTCAATCAGCTCAAGATGTTTGCTGGTGAGGTACGTTCCAGTCGATTTATTGATCGCCGTGATGATCCGGCTGATGAAAATCGCCAGCCAGCACCAAAGCCGGGACTGATCCTACGCAATATCGGTATCGGCCCGGTTGCCGTTTTCGGCGCGTCGAACTTTCCCTTCGCGTTTTCAGTAGCCGGTGGCGATACTGCGGCCGCACTTGCTGCCGGTTGCCCTGTAGTAGTCAAGGGGCATTCTGCCCATCCCGGCACATCTGAAGTGATCGGGCGTTGCATACAACAGGCGGTTGCCGATTGCCAGATGCCCGCGGGTACGTTTGCTTTGCTGCAAACCACGGGACGCAACATTGCGCAGAAGCTTGTTGCCGATCCGCATATTCGTGCGGTTGGCTTTACCGGTTCGCGGACCGGTGGAATCGCCTTAATGGACATTGCTGCAAAACGCAAACAACCCATTCCTGTTTATGCAGAAATGAGCAGTATCAATCCTGTTCTATTGTTGCCTTCAATCCTGAAAGAACGTGGAAGCGAGATAGGAACCGCCTTTGTGGGTTCATTATGTCTGGGCGCGGGCCAGTTCTGTACCAATCCGGGATTGATTCTGGCAATGGATGTCGATGGCTATCAGGCGTTCGTGAAAAGTGCGGCGAAGGCTGTCGAAGCCGCGAGCCCACAAACAATGCTGACGCCGCATATAGCCAAAGCGTATCGCGATGGTGTACAAAAATTAGAAAACAACACCAATGTAGCAACACTTGCACGCGGCCTAAAAGGCACAGAATTCCAATGTCAGGCCGGTTTATTCGAAGTTTCGTCAGAGCATTTTCTAGCTGATCCGAGCCTGACCGACGAGGTCTTCGGGGCTGCAAGTTTGGTGGTTAAATGTAGAAACAAAGCCGATCTGGTCAAAGTATTGCAAGCTTTGGAAGGCCAGCTTACCGTGGCAATACACCTTAACGATGCCGACAAGCCGCTGGCAAACGAGCTGTTACCACTTTTAGAAGTTATGGCGGGTCGTTTGTTGATTAATGGTTTTGGTACTGGCGTCGAAGTTTCGCCGGCAATGGTTCATGGTGGCCCATTCCCGTCAACATCCGATGGCCGTTCAACATCAGTGGGCACAGCGGCAATCTACCGGTTCCTACGTCCTGTTTGCTATCAGGATTTCAGCAATGATATTTTACCGCCTTTGTTGAAATAAGCAAAATACGGTTCTAGCTCTACAGAAACGCTTTTTTGCTCGGAAATAACCCTTCGCGTTTTAATGCGGAGGGTTTTTCATCGATAACACCAACGTTCCAACACAGCTTGACCAGTATCAGTCAGAAATGACAACTTCAAAACCTTCAAATCTTGGCGGGCCGGCAAAAAGCGCCTTACGTTCCCCAGCGTTCTTATGCGCGTCCTTGAATTGTTCAGACTTCGTCCAGTTGATAAAATCCTGTTTGTTCTGCCAAACAGCATGAGATGCATAAAGGCTTGTTTTATCATCGTCTTGCGTATCACAACGCAAAAGCTGAAAATCAATAAATCCCGGCAATTCCTTTAGTCGTGATTGCCGATTTTTCCATCCATCCTCAAAGTCTGCTTCACTGCCTTTCAAGATACTGAAACGGTTCATAGCGATGTACATTACCAATGTTCCTTCCGTTAAAACATGACTGATTTGACATTAAAACAGCCTGCGAATTTTATGCAACTTTTTTCTTGACGGTTTTACTCATGTTTTATATGACAAGCAACATCAACGTCCGGGGCGTTGTAAATTTGCTCAGCCAGCCGGTTTCATAAACCAGCAAGCCAAGCGCTTTTTTTTCATCAAAAGAGGCTCTTTAGAAAGGCTGGAATACGATTATGCATTCGAAGCGGAAAACCAACTGGAAAAGCTATGTAGCATTGGGCGCATTAGCGATTTCCATGCCTACCGCAGCATTGGCGCAGAACACCGATAACAAAGATGGCGCAGAACTTAATCCCGTTATCATTAAAGCGCAAAAGAAGGCGTCCAAACTTAACGCCCCGACCGTCCTGACCGATCGTAAAACAGACCAGGACATACAGGATAAGCAAGTCGATGACGTGCATGATATCGGGCGTCTCGATCCGTCAATTACCTATAACTCGAATAATGATAGTTTTACAATTCGTGGCCTCGATAGCAATCGTATTCTGACGACCATTGATGGCATTCGCATGCCTTGGCTCAGCGACAATTCGCGTGGTGTAAAAGGCGGCATATCAATGTTCGACTTTGCGTCACTTTCAACATTGGATATCGTACACGGAGCCGATTCGAGCCTCTATGGATCTGGTGCCTTAGGTGGCGTTGTCGCATTGCGTACGCTTGACCCTGAAGATCTTCTGACCGATGAAAAAAATTGGGCAAGCCTCACCAAAGGCAGCTACGATTCAGCGGATCGCAGCTGGCGTATCGACGAAGCATTTGCGGTACGTGCCAACCAGACTTTCGCACTCTTCCAAGGCGGATATGCCAGCGGTAAAGAACGCAAGAATAACGGTGATGGCGGCGGCTACGGTTCACAACGCGTTGAACAAAATCCGGCGGATTATGATCAGAATAACCTGTTATTTAAAATTTATCAGCACATCGATGGTACGCAACGTTTGGGTTTCACGGCCGAGCGCTTTGACTACGATAAAGATATCGACGCTTTTGACCAGTCCACAACCACCTATCGCGCAGGTTCGGTGACACAGGAAGAAAAGCGACGGCGCGAACGGTTGTCGTTGTCTTATGACTATAATGGCGGAGGTTTTCTTGATGAAGCCCATGCGATTTTATACTGGCAGCGCCAGCGCACCGACGAAACAATGGATGCTTACAGACTGTCCGTTCCGCGTGGAAATTATGTTCGCGACAATTTGATGCGTGACACCAGCTACGGTCTTAATGCGGCCGGTTTGAAAAAAATAGATGCTGGAACTGTTTCACATACATTCAAATTTGCAACAGATGTATCATCATCCAAATTCCAACAATATGCTGCGGGTGAGGATACGTGTCCACCACCGCCCTATCGCGGGCAATATATGTCGTGCGGGTTCTTGCATACCAATCAGTCGGACGCACCAGATACAGATAGCACACGGTTTGGCTTGGCTGTTGAAGACGAAATCGGTTTTCTCGAAAATCGTTTCCGTTTAACGCCGGGTGTGCGTTACGACTGGTTTGATCACCGTCCTCAGGAAACTTATACCTACGAAAAGGCCGCAGGCTTTACTGGATACCCATCGAGCAATAGCGGATCACGTCTTTCGCCCAAGCTGCGAATGGAATGGGATGCTTTGGATAAGGTGACACTTTATGCTCAATGGGCGCAGGCTTTCCGTGCCCCAAGCGCTACTGAACTATATATGAATTATACCAGCCCTGGTTATTATTACATCAGTGGCAATCCAGATTTGAAGCCGGAAACCAGCAATGGCTACGATATCGGTGCCAAATTGGGCGATGAATCGCTTGGCGGTTCGGTCAGTTTGTTCTCGAACTACTATAGAAACTTCATTGACACGGTAGAATTGGGAGCATCGCGGGAATTTTTATTCTCACGTCAGCAATATATCAACCGTGCACGCGTACGCATTTCAGGTGTCGAGGCAAAAGCCCATTGGGTTCTTAGCAATGGCTGGCATACCAATGCAGCACTTGCTTATGCCGAAGGCAAGGACACGGAAAATGACGAGCATCTGAATTCCGTACCCGCATTGAAAGGCATTGTTGGTGTCGGATATGCGCAAGAAAATTGGGGTTCTGATGTAACACTTACAGCCGCAGCCAAGCGCAACAAAGTGGAAGAAAACTCCGATTACGCAAAAACACCCGGTTACACACTTGTCGACCTTACCGGCTGGTGGGAACCGGTCGGTAAAAAGGGCCCGAGACTCCAGGCTGGCGTCTATAATCTTTTCGATAAGCGCTATTGGAATGCGGTGGATTTACCGGCTTCCTCGTCAGTACCAAAAGATTACTTCAGCGAGCCGGGCCGCAGTTTTAAAGTTTCGATTGTACAGAAATTCTAGTGCATTGAATGACGGATCTGGCCGCTTGTTCCCTTGGTTTCAGGATTGGCGGCCAGATTAACAAGCAGAAAAATCCGGTGAATAACAACCGGTACAGATAGAAAGATACAAACAGGAATAGCGGAAATGACAAAACCCGGATGTCATCTAATATATGACAAAAATTGTCATATTTTTTCATGTAAGAATGGAATGCGCTATGCAAGACAACTGCACTAGAGACGTATCCACCGCCGGCCAGCCAGCAACCACCGTGCCGGTTATTGATAGCAAGAGCCTGTTTGGCGGCGCTCATGAGGTGGTGATTGTCCATGATGGTTCCACCTATCGCTTGAAAATTACCCGTTTCGGTAAACTCATCTTAAATAAATGAATAAGGAAAATCCCATGTCTCATAGCGCTGAAACTATTCTGGCTCTTCGTGAAGAAAAGAAAGAACTCCGTGATCGTGAATTTGCTCGCTCTATTGGAATTTCCGAAGCCGAACTCGTCGCTGCTCATTGCAGTACCGGTGCAGCGTCACCTTTGCGTGTCGACGTGCCGCTTCTACTCGAAGAAGGACCGAAACTTGGAGAGATCATGGCGCTGACGCGCAATGAAAGCGCGGTGCATGAGCGCATTGGGCGTTTTGAGAAAATCTTTCCAGGTAAACAGGTTTCAATGACGCTGGGCGAGATTGATTTGCGCATATTCCAGGATAACTGGAAATTCGGTTTTGTCAGACAGATGAATGTACACGGCAGAATGGTCAATAGCCTGCAATTCTTTGATGCATTTGGTGAGGCGGTCTTTAAACTATATCCAGAGGAAGGTACAGATTTAGCCGCTTGGGATGCGCTTATCGCTCTATTGCGGCAAGACGCGCCCAGCGCCGACATAGAGGTAAAACCCACACCTTCGCCAGCAAGCCACGATTCAGGTAATCTCGATATTGAAGAGTTTCGTAGCCGATGGAGCAACATGACCGATGTTCATCAACTGCATGGTATTCTTCAAGAAATGAAAATCAGCCGGCATGACGCGGTAAAATATGTCGGTGATGAATTTGCCAACGAGTTGGAGCGCAACGCAGTAGAATTGATGCTCGATGGCGCCATCGCCAATAGCGTTCCTATTATGTGTTTTGTAGGAAACCACGGTTGCATCCAGATTTTTACAGGCAAAGTGCAAAACACCAAGACCGTTGGTGAATGGTTCAATATTCTTGATGACAAATTCCATCTTCATTTGCTTACCAGCGGCATTGATCGTGTATGGCACGTTCGTAAACCAACCAGCGATGGCCATGTCAGTTCGTTAGAGGTATTCGACAGCAATGGTGAAATGATCATCCAGTTTTTCGGTGAGCGCAAAGAAGGCCAGAGCGAACGTCAGGACTGGCGTGCCCTGCTGGAAAATTTGCCTTTATTGCAAAAAGTTGCAGTAGCGTGAGACGATGATGATAGCAGATATGCACAATATAGCGAGCATAAGTGAACGCTCAACGAGGTGCGTTACCGCACTTCGTTGCCGAGCCCTGTATGAATTTTCCAGCTCAAGCGCTTTGCAGAACGTTAAGCTGTTTTCATCGCTACGCATATCGGCCATCATTCTTTTTATATGTGCGATCAGTTCCATTTGCTCCACCAATCTTGCTGCGGCCGAACAAGTGACCGAGCTACCGCAAGACGGCCGCGTTGTTGTTGTCGGTGGCGCGTTAACCGAAATTGCTTACGCGTTGGGTGCTGAAAGCCAAATCATAGCCCGCGATACGACAAGCAGCTATCCACCGGCAGCGCTTAAGCTGCCCGATGTCGGATATATGCGCGCGCTGTCTCCTGAGGGGGTCCTGTCGCTTGCTCCACGCGGTATATTGCTGGTGGAAGGTAGCGGCCCCCCTCCAACAATTGAAATACTGTCCAAGGCAGCAGTTCCAATGGTTACGGTTGCGGAACATTTCACACGTCAGGGGATATCAGAAAAAATATCTGCGGTAGGTCTAGCGTTGCACCGGACAAAAGAAGCGGAAGCGCTTAATGAGAAAGTCCGTGCGGAATTTTCCGAAAATGACAAACTTCTATCGCGCATAAAACAGAAAAAACGTGTTTTATTCGTCCTGTCGGTACAAAACGGTCGTATAATGGCCGCCGGTCAGCACACTGCAGCCGATGGCATCATCACAATAGCTGGCGCAATCAACGCGATTGAAGGATATGACGGCTACAAATTGCTTAATGATGAAGCCATCATTAATGCTGCACCCGATCTCATTTTGATTATGGACCATGCAGGGATTACCGCAAACACAAATGATATTTTGGCGATACCCGCGATAAAAGCAACGCCTGCCGCGCAAAATGGCGCTATCAAGCAAATGGATGCGCTTTATCTGCTTGGTTTTGGTCCACGAACACCTTTGGCAGCCCGTGAACTGATCAACACGCTTTATCACCCTGCCCCATGACCAGCATATTCTTAAAGAGATCTGTTATGCATGCCCGTCGACTGCGTTTTGAAAATTTAAACATCACAAGTCTTCTTATTGCGATAGCCGGTCTGCCAATGTTGTTTACTGTAACAGGCGAAATGCTGTGACGCCCGCTTACAGTACCAAAAGAGCATTGGGTGACAGACGCCCACGTGCAAGATTGGCTCTGCTCGTCTTATCTTTCCTATTGATTATCAGCTTTTGGTGTGGGCTTGTCAGCGGTGCTTATGACGTTTCTATCTTCCAGCTTATTAAAGAAATCGTCAATAATGGCGTGGCTCAAAGTGCGATGACACGTGATTATCTTGTCCTCGTCAACATCCGGTTGCCGCGGGTTCTGCTTGGTCTGCTCGTAGGCGCGGCGCTGGCCGTTTCCGGTGTTTTGATGCAAGGTTTATTTCGTAACCCTTTGGCCGATCCCGGTATTATGGGGGTTTCTTCCGGTGCTGGGCTTGGCGCTGTCATTATGATAGTTTTGGGTGCGACTTTTCCCCCTGCAATAATGAAATTCCTGGGCAATTACAGCATTGTCATGGGTGCCTTTGTCGGCAGTCTGGCAACCACATTCATCTTATATGCAATCGCCACCCGACAAGGCAGAACATCCATTGCTACGATGTTACTTGCCGGAATAGCCTTGGCTGCCCTATGCGCTGCTGCTCTCGGCATTCTCGTTTCCATGGCCAACGACCAGCAATTGCGTGATATCACATTCTGGAGCCTGGGATCTCTAGCCGGAGCAACGTGGCTGCGCTTGGGGATGGCCTTGCCATTTATTGTTCTTGGGCTTGCTATTGCTCCATTTATGGCTCGTGCATTGAATGCGCTATCGCTTGGAGAAGCGGTCGCCGGACATTTGGGGTTTTCTATTCAACGTATCAAAAACACCGCTATTTGCGTTGTTGCGCTTATGTGTGGTGGCGCCGTTGCCGTCAGCGGCGGCATCGGTTTTATTGGCATCGTTGTTCCACACATTCTGCGCCTCACCATCGGGCCGGATCACCGCTATCTCATACCGTGCTCTGCAATATTGGGAGCAACTTTGCTCATTTTTGCAGACACCTTTTCAAGGATGATTGTAGCCCCGAGCGAATTACCAATAGGGATTGTGACTGCACTTTTTGGCGCGCCGTTCTTTCTCTGGATACTGCTGAGCCAACGCGGGGTCATTGACCAATGATCAAAGCAGATGGATTAACAGTTCAACGCGGGCGTCGAACGGTCATTGATAAGATCAATTTTACCGCCGACGCTGGTCAGGTTACGGTGATTGTCGGCCCCAACGGGTCCGGTAAAACAACCTTCATCAAGGCTCTAAGCGGAGACCTTCCCTATGTTGGTACAGTCAGTTTTAATGGCGACAATATCAAACATCGCAAGCCTTGGCAGATGGCACTGATGCGCGCCGTGCTGCCACAATCAACAACAATGAGTTTTCCATATCTTGTCCGCGAGGTTGTTGAGCTTGGCATGGGTACGGGCTTCCGCTTAAAAAAGGCCCCTGACAAAGAAGACGTGCCAGAACGCGCACTTGAACGCGTTGATCTTGCAGGTTATGCGGGACGATATTATCAAGAGCTATCTGGCGGCGAACAGGCGCGGGTTCAGCTGGCACGGGTCCTTTGCCAAATTTGGCATCCAACCTATCATGGAAAACCTTGTTGGCTCATTTTGGATGAGCCGGTAGCAAGTCTTGATATTCACCATCAATTGGTAGTTATGGACATTGCCCGCGATTTTGCCCGTTCTGGCGGCGGCGTTCTATCGATCCTTCACGATCTGAATCTAGCGGCATATTATGGCGATAAGATTGTGCTTTTTGACCGCGGAAAAATTAAGCATGAGGGCGAACCGTCGGATGTATTGACCACTGATAATCTACGTCAAGTCTATCAATGTAAACTTACCGTAGGCGCCCTGCCCCGGGAAGGCGTACCATTTATATTACCTCAATCCGCTGCACTGCGCTAGATTACTGCTTTAAAGGTTCCCCCAGCGATAGCATGAGCCTGTTTGCCCAGTTAAAGAAACTGGATGCATGGATTACGTCAGAAATCTCGTCATCACTTAAACCCACCTCACGCAGAGCTTTTACATGGCTGTTGGAAAAAGCAGGCGGTGTTTGTGTCAGTGCTACCGCGGCAGAAGCGATAGCATTCCATCGCTCACCCAGATCCACCGAAACACCCTCTTCCAACAGACGGTCTATATCATCGACTCTCTTGGAATAGTGGGCCGCATGACGCGCATGCACCGATGCACAATAGATGCACCCATTGAACCGTGATGTCACAGTGGCAGCAAGCTCTCGCTCTGCACGTGGAAGTCCATCGACGACATTGTAAAAGATATCTTTATCGGTGCGGGTACGTGCTTCCAAAATATCCGGGTCCCGGGCAAGCAACGTGAAATATTCCGACTTAGCTCTTGCGGGATCCACCAAGGACTGTCGTTGGTGGTCCGTCAGCTCGGCTTCAGCAATCGGTGCAATCCAGGGGAGCCAGTCAAAAAAGTCACGTGAGAAACGCGTTGGTATTTCCGATAAATCTGGCTGATTGACTTGATCTTTGCTCATAAAAATTATCCTGCATTTCTGGCCTCAGCATCATTGAACGATACCGATTTGTTCCTTGTATTTGGCGGTTCAGCTCCGTGTTATTGGCTTAGCCAGCCGCATCGAGTTGTTGTAAACCGATTGCCAAACGTATTTGAAAGCATAAAAATGATACAAGCTGCGACAGCGTTACAATCGTAGTTTCATCCCATCCTGCTTTTATAAGTTTTTGCAAATGGCTTGCTTTAGAATCGCGAGGATGAAAGACGAGGAGGTGTGTATGTACCAGCGCCGCAGATAATTTTTCGCCAAGCTCTTCGCCGTGTTCCCTATCAATAGACCAACTTAAACCGTCAAGATTCTCTACACTCAATGGGCCATCGGGATAATGCCCGTACGGGCCATCGGTTCTTGCATAATCGGTCGCTTCCCTGATCTCTTTTGCGAGGTTCGGCGCAATGGCATTTAGCTTTTCTTCATAGAAAGCGATTGACCCTGTATGCTGATGCAAACCAGCGACAAACAGAGCAACGGCAAAACGTTCCGCTAACGAAAATTGCTGTTCGCCTTCCAGAGTAAAAAGAGCGTCATAACTCTCTTGTGATTGTGCAACCGTGACAGGCCGTCTGTTTCTTATCGCTAAACGTTTTCCGATAATCGTATCAATCACATCAACTTGTGGCATTACTTCGTCCTTTGCCGTGTTAATACTGTCCGCCATGATGTCCAAATTTAAGATTTATAAAGCGCAATACCCAGCGCTGGCGCGACTTCTTGCGCCGTCAACACGATCGACTTCAAGATATCTTCATGCGGTGGATCAACCGAATGCACCTGGAAAACGATATCGGTCGCGCGCGACAACGACGTGTCGGCTTGTAGCGTTTTGATAACGTCATCAGGTGTCCCAACATGTTGGTCGAGCGCGATGATCAAGTCTTGAAGATTGGTGCTCTTGGCGCGTTGTCCCGCTTTAGCAAATCTTTCTGCGGCTTTTTTTAACCCTGTTTCAGCCAAAGACAATGCCCGGTCTCGGTCAGCGGCAACGAAAAGACTGCGCGACGCCATAATGCGCGGCTCTATACCACTTGGAAGCGCTTCCAAATATGCATCAATGATCGGATTTTGTAAGTCGGCCAAAGATGCATCCGCCTTATTATCCGGCCGTGGCTGTGTTCGCGACAGCATCAAACCATCTCCGTTTTCACCTGCGAGCTTGCCACCAAAGGGCGAAAAGGTTGCCATCCAGAAACGTTTGAGCAAATGCGGCGCAGCAGGGTAAAGGGTATTTCCCGCATGCAAATCTCTACCCGCATAGGCATCACGCAAAACACGAAGATGGCTGGCATAGACATCGCCGCGTCGGTCTGGATCCACGCCGAAGGCTTCGAACGACTCGCGTGTGCCCCCCGTGCCGAAACCTAGTTCTAAACGGCCACCGGATAATAGATCAAGCACAGCAGTATCTTCTGCGACGCGGATAGGATTCTCCATTGGCAAAGTTATGACGCCAGTGCCCAATCTTATACGCCGCGTCTTCGCAGCAATATGTGCGAGAAAGACTGCAGGTGAAGGCAAACCTCCCTCTTCCGGGTGAAAATGGTGCTGGGCCACCCAAGCTGTATGATAACCATATTTTTCCGCGAGGATGATCTGTTCTTCGGCCATGCGATAACGCTCAACAGCTGGAACGTCGTCAAGTACTCGCGTAAAAAATCCAAGTCGTTTTTGCTTATCAGTCATTTGTCTAATCCAGCCTGTTGCAAACATCCTAAAAAACCAAGATGTGTTCGCTGGCAGGGTATTCAATTCCCATCGGTACAACAAAGGACAGCAATTTAGACTCCCGCCAAACTACCGAAGGTTTTTCTAAGAAATATTGAACCGATAGAAAAAAAATCCATCACCGTCGCTCCGCCTTCGACATTTCGAGCCAGTGTTGATCTGCTTTCGCTGTTTTATAGGAAACGAGCGCGATATCGTTCGGTACTGGCCGAAATGAAAGCTGCAACTTCGTGAACGCGTCGAATTCCACGCAAAGTTTCATGATAGGAAAGCCAATATGATCGTTCTATCTTGATATCGGGAAGGACTGCCACCAACTCCGAAAACTGTTCGGCAATATAGCCGTGTAGAATGCCAATTCCAGCTTTTGCTCTCACTGCTTCCAACTGGCCGAGTGCGCTGGAAATCTGAAACGCTGAATGCCAATCCTTACTAATTTCATCCGTATAGGCCAGCGCCGGTGAGGCGACAAGATCATCAACATAGCCGATAAGCCGATGTCGCTGAACCAGGTCTTGGCTACTTTCTGGAAGACCGAATTTTATAAGGTAATCTTTATGGGCATAGAGCCCTAACCGGTAATCGACCAGTTTTCGCGCAATGAGCCGTCCCTGAGTGGGGCGCTCCACGGTAATGGCAATATCGGCCTCGCGCCTCGAAAGAGAGAATAAACGGGGAACAGGAACAAGCTGGATCGTCAGTGAAGGATACTTCAATGAAAATTCTGATAATTGCGCAGCCAAAAAGGAAACTCCGAACCCGTCAGGCGTGGCGACGCGGACGGTTCCGCTTAAGACGATATCCTGGTTACCAAGGCTTGCCTGCGCCTGGAGCATCTCGGCCTCAATACGTTCCGCACGCGCTAAAAGATGCTCCCCAGCTTCTGTCAATTCTGTACCCGTTGTACGCCGCGTCACCAGTTTTGAATTGAATTGATTTTCAAGCGCAGTCAACCGTCGCGCTACCGTCGTATGGTTGACGCCCAATGCACGTGCTGCTGCAAGAAGCTGCCCCGACCGTGCTACTGCTAAAAATATTCTCACATCGTCCCAGTTCATTATGCATAATTATGCACAACGGATATTCAATTTCCACCGTTTAATATTCTTTTTTTATATTTATCATGGATAGGAGACAATTAAGGGAGACTTTCAATGGTTACTATAGGGCATTTCATCGATGGCAAGACTGTCGCAGGTAAAAGCGGACGTGAAAGCGATGTTTTTCAACCAATGGACGGTCGTATAATTGCCAAAGTGGCATTGGCCTCACCAACAGAAATTCATGAAACCGTGAAGAAGGCAGCCTCGGCACAAGCAGAATGGGCACTGGTAAATCCACAACGCCGCTCACGTGTTTTGCGCAAATTCCTCTCGCTTGTTGAAGCTGAGATCCAAACGCTCGCAGAAACCTTGTCGAAAGAACACGGAAAAACTGTTGCTGACTCTGTCGGCGATATACAGCGTGGCCTAGAAGTCGTGGAATTGAGCCTCGGAGTTCCTCACCTTGCAAAAGGTGAATATACGGAAGGCGCTGGTCCGGGTATTGACACCTATTCAATCCGTCAACCTCTTGGAGTTGTAGCAGGCATTACACCCTTTAACTTTCCCGCCATGATCCCTCTTTGGATGGCCGGCCCCGCTATTGCGTGTGGTAATGCTTTTATTCTTAAGCCCTCTGAGCGCGACCCTAGTGTCCCGATGCGACTGGCGGAACTTTTCATCGAAGCCGGAGGGCCTGCTGGCATTTTCAATGTCATAAACGGTGACAAAGAGGCCGTCGATACACTTCTGGATGAACCAGAAATCAAGGCTATAAGTTTTGTTGGCTCTACCCCGATTGCGCAATACATCTATCGTCGCGCAGCTGAGAATGGAAAACGTGTGCAGGCACTCGGTGGAGCAAAGAACCATATGCTGATTATGCCCGATGCCGATATGGACCAAGTTGTCGACGCCTTGATCGGTGCAGCCTACGGTTCAGCCGGCGAACGTTGCATGGCCATTTCTGTTGCGGTCCCCGTGGGCGAAGATGCGGCCGATCGCTTGATGGAAAAGCTGATACCTCGTGTGAAAGCATTGAGAGTTGGCACCTCACTAGACACAAAAGCAGACTACGGCCCAGTGGTAACCCGCGATGCTCAAAAACGCATTCTTAATTACATTGATAGCGGTGTTGAAGAAGGAGCTAAATTGGTCATTGACGGCCGCGATTTGAAATTGGCTGGCTATGAAGATGGCTTCTATGTCGGCCCTTGCCTGTTTGATCATGTTACAACAGACATGCGCATCTACAAGGAAGAAATATTCGGTCCCGTGCTCGCAGTCTTGCGCGCACAAAACTACGAAGAAGCCTTGTCGCTTCCAAGCAAACATCTCTACGGTAATGGCGTAACTATATTTACAAGGGATGGAGATGCAGCGCGTGATTTTGTGTCTCGTGTCGAAGTCGGCATGGTCGGCGTAAATGTGCCAATCCCTACCCCAGTTGCATATTATACATTCGGTGGGTGGAAATCGTCGATTTTCGGTGATCTAAATCAACATGGACCAGATGCATTCCGCTTTTATACCCGCACAAAAACGATAACTTCGCGCTGGCCATCCGGTATCCGCGAAGGGGCAGAATTTTCTATGCCGACGATGAAATAACAGGCCATGTCTAAAAAAAGCTCGCTTTCAGCGCAAGCGGGCTTCTTTATATAAGGTCGACATTTTAGACGAAGCCCCTAGTCATTAATTTAAAGTCCAGCGCTTCGACAGCGCACAAAAGCAAACACGCCAGCTCACGTGCATCAAGTGTTTGATTGTGAGCTGGTATCGACTGTATAATAACTACACCAATTTTATAAGCGTTTAATTATAGCAGACATCGTGAGAGTAATCATCTCAAAGTGATCAATTTCTAAAACTTGATACTAATCGATATTTACGAATAACCATTTGAAAACGTCAGACGTCATTCATACAGCAAACGCTTCAAACAGAAACTATAAATGCTAGACATTACACCGAGAAAACATACAATCTGCTTCATCAACATAGATCATTTCGTTTACATCTAGCTTGTTCGTGCTTCTATGTTTCAGCGTCATACGCTCGTCAAAAGACTGCACTTGAGGTCTGTTTCGCTGCGCTCATTTTAACAGATACCTGTTGTTTCCGCATCTCTCTGGCATGGTATCAAGGTGTCAATCAAGATACTCCATTTCAACAAATGCCCAACTGTTTTAAGACCGTATGAATAGACGGGAAAATTGGGCAAAACACAACTAAAGCAGCAAGTGCCAGATTTGTACCAATCTTGGTGCATTCCTATGCATAACGGTGCACATTTTTTCTTATTTATCTATCATTACTTTTGGGGAAGGATCGGCTGCAAGCCTTGGTAACTGGCGGAGAGGAAGGGATTCGAACCCTCGAGAGCCTTTTGAGCCCTACTCCCTTAGCAGGGGAGCGCCTTCGACCACTCGGCCACCTCTCCAAGAACGGGCAATAAACGGTCTCGAAGATAAGTTCAAGCAAATTTAACGAAAATTTTTAATTTGTTCTTCATACCGGACGCATGTCCACAATCTTGCGCTATTGAAGACCACACCACGTCGTTTCAAAAGCATTGTTAAAGCCGAGATACAACTTCAAGCACAATAGGGCCAATAGTTACCCCTATATATAAAGTGAAGTTTCTCATCGAATTATCGCGACATGAAGTGTGTCCAAAGAGCTCTCACCCAGTCAGGGGAAAATTCGATTCGTCATCAAACATACATATTTTGCGCCTATAAACGGCCCGTTCCGACAGCCAAAGCGCGTTCAATAGTTAACGATACCTGAATAAAAGCACTATTGATCGTCGAAATCGTGTCTTTTTTGCAACAGCGTTTTTGCATACTGCCTGCATAACCCCCCTTTCGGTCTTTTCTTGGTTGAATCAAAAATACTGACGAGTATGTTCAGCTCATGAAGAAGGAGCGCTTGGGTGCGACTTTTTCGGTTAAGGGGATCGGGGAACAGCTTGCTGAACTTCATTACCCCGACCCAATTTAAACTTTGACTGGAGGTCAGATATGAACATTAAGAGCCTTCTTCTCGGCTCCGCTGCAGCCCTCGTTGCAGTTTCTGGTGCCCGCGCAGCTGACGTTGTTGTTGCCGAGCCAGAACCCGTAGAATACGTTCGCGTTTGCGACGCTTATGGTGCAGGTTACTTCTACATTCCTGGTACCGAAACTTGCATGCGCATTTCCGGTTATGTCCGTGCAGACATCAAGGGCGGCGACAATGTTGGCGCACGTCAGCGTGGCGATATCGACCGTGACACATATGCATGGCGCACACGTGCAACACTTCGTTTCCATACAGCTTCGGAAACCGAACTTGGCACTCTTCGCACTTTCATCGAGCTGCGTTCGCAGTGGGATAAGGGCGCAGAATGGGGTAGCAATGGCGATTCCGCTTCTGGTCAGCTTCGCTTCGCTTACATCGAACTCGGTGGTTTGCGCGTTGGTTTGGACGAGTCAATCTTCAACCATTGGACAGGTTACTATGGTAACGTCATCAACGACGATATCGTAAACCCAATGGCTTACACACGTACGAACGTTATCAGCTACACATTCAACAATGGTAACGGTTTCTCCGCTATCTTGGGTGTTGAGCAGGGTAACGATGATGGCGACAGCTATGGTGAAAGCTACTACCGTGTAGCTGGCAACGACAGCGACATCTTCTACAAAGGCCATGTTCTTGATCAGCGTATCGACGACTACACACCAAACTTCGTTGGTGGTTTGAAGTTCGTTCAGGGTTGGGGCGGCATCTCTGCAGTAGCAGCATACGACGCTTATTATGAAGAATGGGCTGGTAAAGTTCGTTTGGACTTGAACGTGACTGATCAGTGGAACGTTTGGGTAATGGGTGGCTACAAGTCAGCTGACGACCGTTATGCTGATGACGACACCTACGGCGTTAACGGATATCGCTACAATGCGAACCGTAACCTTACAACACTTGGCGTTTACCGTCAGATCAACTCGATCTATGGTGACTGGGGTGGCGATTGGGCTGTTTGGGGTGGTACAACCTTCAAATTCAACCCGAAGACAAGCTTCAACGCACAGGTATCTTACGATGACACAGATACATTCGCTGCTTCCGTTAACGTGAAGTACGAATTGGTTCCTGGTTTGGTTATCACTCCAGAGTTGACCTACGTATCTTGGGATAACGATTTCAGCATGCGTAGCTACGATCGTACATTCCAAATCAAGGACTCTATGAAGGGTCAGGATGCTTTCCAGGGTATGGTTCGTATTCAGCGCTCGTTCTAATCCTTTAGGATTAAACAAAGAAAAACCGGTAGTTTTGCTACCGGTTTTTTTTATTTCTAGGTTTTTTCGTATTGTTATTTGCTCCGCATATAACGTTTGATATTTGCTATAATCTTAAGCTCAACAGTGCGCTTTAAAACTGCAAAATCTATAAGATGGCGCACTAGCAAAACTTATTGTTTTGGATGTTGTGTTCACCAATCTGCGAGATTTAGATGCTATAGCTGTTTTTTTTGCAGAGCTCCGGCTGTTGCCATTAACAGAGGTTTTTCAAAACAGTTTCGATCAGACCGTTATAAAGACATTATAGACGCGCCGTGTCGCCTTTCCCTTCCATAGAAACCGCCGTCGTTTGGACTTAAAATCATCATGCATTTCTAAAGTTTTTTCTTCTACGGACATGATAATTACATTGACTTAAGGCAAAACGAGCAACGAGTTTTCGCTCCGCGGTTGATCAAGTCAGCTGCTGAGATCCAATCGCAACACATGCGTAGAGATTTAAACGATCCGCGTATTTGCAGATGTTATTCAGTACGAAGCTAATGCATGAAAACCATAAAGCATTCTACCTGTCATCAACATGTCATGTAATTAGGTAATGCAGACACAATCCAGGTGGCAAATAAAAGGTGTGTCATGCTTTATCGTATCTCCGTTTCGGCAATCGCGCTGCTTCTTACTGGCAGCTTTGCGAATGCCGAAACTTCATTTAATCGAATTTCCAGCTTTGCTGTGCATAAGAATCTATCCGTCAATGAAAAGCCAGAGCAGAAAACATCAGCCGAGATAATTTCTGCAAGCGATGACGGAACTAAGCTTGTTTATTCAGATAGTCCTGGTAAGCGCGTTGGTTTCATCGACATTACAAATCCAAACAATCCAAAGCCGTTGGGTACCACTCTTTTGGATGGTGAACCGACGTCTGTAGTGTTTGTACGAGATAAAGTATTTGCTGCCGTCAACACTTCCAAATCTTACACGGAGCCATCGGGACGGCTCGCAATCATCAATGCACATGATAAGAGCGTTCAGAAATATTGCGAATTGGGAGGACAACCAGATTCTATCGCGCTCTCTCCCGACAAAACACGCATCGCTATTGCAATTGAAAACGAACGCAACGAAGACATGAATGATGGTGAGCTTCCCCAACTTCCCGCTGGCTTCCTGATTCTCGGAAGAATAGCGGACGATACTGTTGATTGTGCTTCACTGATCAAAGTCGATCTGACAGGCTTAGCCGCAATAGCTGCGGATGATCCAGAACCCGAATTTGTCAGCTTTAACACGGCCAATCAAGTGGCCGTAACTCTACAGGAAAATAATCACATCGTGATTGTTGATGGCAATGATGGCAGGCTTTTGTCTCACTTTTCGGCCGGAAAAGCCGATCTTAAAAATGTTGACATGAAAAAGGACGGCAAACTATCATTTTCGCAAAATGCTGAGGGTATATTGCGCGAGCCAGATGCTGTGAAGTGGCTGGACGACAACCGCCTAGTCATTGCCAATGAGGGCGATTATCACGGTGGATCTCGCGGTTTTTCCATTTTCGACAAAAATGGGACGCTGCTCTATGAGAGTGGTGCTTCTTTTGAACATGCTTTGGCACAGGTTGGGCATTTTCCTGAAGGGCGAGCTGATAAAAAAGGCGTTGAACCCGAGGGGCTGGAAGTCGCCAAGTTTGGTACGACACCATATCTTTTTGTACTGTCGGAACGTGGCTCCGCTGTGGGCGTCTATACGCTTAACGGCGATACGCCTAAACTCAAACAAATCCTACCCTCAGGCATCGCACCGGAATCAGCCGTTGCCATCCCGTCGCGTCATTTGCTGGTAACGGCCAATGAAAGTGACTTGGCTGACGAAGGCGGCGCCCGCTCGCATGTAATGATCTATGAGTTGCAAAATGGGAATGCTGTCTATCCGACACTGACTTCGGCAATTCAAAATGAGGTACCAATTGGCTGGGGCGCTCTATCCGGTTTGACAGCTTCCCCCTCAGACCCCAACATTCTTTATGCGGTTAGCGATTCAATCTATGCGAATGCGCCGACTATTTACACCATTGATGCATCTCAAAAGCCGGCAAGGATCGTCAAATCCGTGATTGTATCGGAAAAAGGCGAACCAGCGATAAAACTCGATCTTGAAGGTATAGCATCTGATGGGGACGCCGGTTTCTGGCTTGTTTCAGAGGGCAATCCAGAAAAACAGGTCGATAATGCATTGTTACATGTTAATAAAGATGGCGCTATCGACGAGAAAATCTCGTTGCCAGACGAATTGACAAAGCACCAAACGAAATATGGCTTGGAAGGTATCGCGCTGCTAGGGCATGGGGATAATCTGACCATTTGGCTCGCTGTCCAAAGACCTTGGAAAGATGATCGGGACAATACAACAAAGCTTCTCGCTTATAAACCGGCAACAAAAGAATGGCGTTTTGCGTCCTATCCGTTGGAAAAGACGAAAGAAGGTTGGGTTGGCGTTTCAGAATTGGCGAGCCATAACGGATATCTCTACGTATTGGAGCGCGACAATCTGGTCGGCGACAAAGCTGAAATCAAGCGGTTATATCGTGTAAATTCGGACACTCTTAAAACAGCACCGATGGGAAAAAAAGCCGAAGTCGTGACAAAGGAACTGGTCTACGATTTCCTACCCGATTTACAGACCCTGAATCATGGCTATGTGCTGGACAAGCTTGAAGGATTTACTTTTGCTTCAAATGGTAAAGCGTACGCCGTTACAGACAATGATGGGGTGAAAGATTCTTCGGGCGAAACACTCTTCTTCGAGGTGCCGTTGCAGCGCCAATAATTTACAGTTGCGTGAAAATTGCTGATTTTTACCCGGACTTTCACAAGCTAGCCAACGCCAATCGTTAGGCGCGTATTGCTCGATTGAGTTTAGACTGAACGCAGTAATCCCTTGTTTCCCTAAATTCGATTGTCGGGAAACCGGTCAGCATTTTTCGGTACTTATAACAGAATGCCCGTCGTTATCAGCAAATGATGACAGCGGGCATTGCTTTGATTGCCATCAAAAATGATATTTCTCATTTGCTGAATCTACCGTAAGCAGTTTCCCCAGAATACATGTTGCATAACAACTTATTGATCATCGACGCTTGGCGTTTTTATGCTAATAAGATTGCGTGTGAACGTAGTGGAATAGATGAATGTCAAGTCAAAGCGGTTCTCCGCAGGTTGCGCCCATTATTGCCGCGCTCCCTTCAACCGTCCCTTTTGTCGGGCCTGAAGCAATCGAGCGCAAAAGACAACGGCCTTTTTTGGCGCGGCTCGGTGCCAATGAAAATGGTTTTGGGCCTGCGCCATCGGTGATTGCCGCCATGCAAAACGAGGCCGCTCACGTTTGGCAATATGGTGACCCGGAAAACTATGATTTGACGCGTGCTTTGGCCGCCTTTCACAAAACAACTGCCGATTGTCTAACGATTGGCGCCGGTGTAGATGCCATTCTTGGGCTGATTGTACGCCAATATATTCAACCCGGCGATGTTGTTATCAACTCTTTGGGTGGCTACCCGACATTTAACTATCATGTTGCGGGCTTTGGCGGCAATTTAGTGACAGTGCCCTATAAAGACGATCAGGCAGATCTTGGGGCTTTGGCGAAGGCTGCACAAAACCACAAAGCAAAAATTGTCTATATTGCCAATCCTGATAATCCGCTTGGTACTTGGCACAATGCCGCAGCCATAGAAACTTTCATAGCGAGCTTACCAAGCGATACCTTATGTATTCTTGATGAAGCCTATGGTGAAACAGCGCCGTTTGATGCTTTGCCGGACGTCACCAAAATTTGGCCTAACGTTCTGCGGATGCGTACTTTTTCAAAAGCCTATGGACTTGCGGGCATGCGCTGTGGTTATGCCATTGGCCATCCTGATCTCATCTCGGTATTTGATAAAATTCGCGATCATTTTTCAATCAACCGAATGGTACAAGTCGGAGCAGTTAAGGCACTAGAGGAACAAGCATATCTGCGTGATGTCGTTTCGAAAATTGCTTCCGCCAAATCAACCATTGTGGACATAGCCCGTGCGAACGGACTGCATACTTTACCATCGGCAACCAATTTTGTCGCAATTGATTGTGGCAGGGATGGTGCCTATGCACAAGCTGTGCTTGATGAACTTATCCAGCGGGACATTTTCGTTCGTAAGCCAATGGTCCCTGTCCTTGATCGGTTGATCAGGGTAAGTGTTGGACCGGAAAAAGAAATGACGCTTTTCGCAGAAGCGTTCAGTGCCGCCCTTGCTGCGGCAGACAAGAGGTAGTGAGATGTCTGGGTTAAATCAACGTATTTTCGGCGGTTTTGCCGGTCTCTACGGCGCTTGTGGTATTGCCGCCTATGCGGCAGCTTCGCATATTGGCGGTTTGTATGAAGCTGTAGCACCAATTCTATTGGGTAATGCAGCGGCATTGCTGGCGCTTTCCATTGCAACCAAAACAAACATAGTCATGCGGCTTTCCGGAGCTCTGATCATCATCGGTGTAGCGCTTTTCGCAGCAGATATTATGGTACGGGAGCTGACGCAAGGCAGGCTTTTTCCCTATGCAGCGCCGTTGGGCGGCACGATCAACATATTGGGCTGGCTGTTATTGATCATATCCAATTTTCTTCCATTCGAAGATGAGCCAGCTTAGAGCACTTTTCGACCAGATAGCATCCGGCCGGCGCGTCACAAGCTTTTGATTTGCCGCGGTATCTTATCCAATTGATAATTTACATCAATCGGGAACCGCTCTAGAACCAGATCAGACAGCGATCGAGTTTCTGGAGAGTTTTGATTTTTATTGCTCTCTCTACTTGATCAATATGGCATGTAGAAACAAATTTGGCGGAAATTCGGATCAAAATCGTTGAAGAATATATTCGTTGAATAGGTTCCATCACATAATTCTTATTGACAAAAAATGCTTTTGAGCAAAACATAGTCCTTGTACCAGGGGTGCCCCGACAAGGGGCTGAGATTCTGTTGGCAGTCGGGCTTCTACCTATGCAGCACAGTGACCCGTTGAACCTGATCCAGTTCATACTGGCGTAGGGACGGTGTTTTGCATATCAGCCATGTATTGGATGAAATGCCAATTCTCCTCTTTAGCCTTTTAACTGGGTTTTCAATTGTTAGCCTTCGAGGAGAAAGCTTTTGCAAAAGAATGCCCCCAATGTCAGCTGCGGCGCTTTGCCAGCATCAAAAAAAACATATATCGAAAGCCCCATCTTTCCAAACTTAAAGGTTCCATTGCGTGCAATATCGCTTACCGAGGGTAGCGGAGAAGAGCCGTTTTTATGCTATGACACTTCAGGCCCTTATACCGATGAGACGTGCGAGATTGATATCTCGAAAGGGCTTTCGCTTGTCGGAGAAGAGTGGATTGCAGACCGTCACGACACCGAAACTTACACGGGTCGGGCAGTAAAATTGGAAGATAACGGATTTGTAGGAGAAAAACATTTAACGCCGGCTTTTCCTAAAAAAAGAACTGTCAGACGCAGCGCCCACGGTCAGGCCGTGACACAGATGGCCTACGCGCGTGCGGGGATCGTCACACCAGAGATGGAATATGTGGCAATACGCGAAAATGAAGGGCGCGTTGTATCTTCTGCCGGAAACCGCGGTGATGGTGAAGCATTCGGGGCTGAAATACCTGACTTTTTTACCGGCGAGTTTGTGCGTGAAGAAATTGCCAGCGGAAGGGCTATTTTACCGCGCAACATCAATCACTTGGAATGCGAGCCTATGATTATAGGGCGTAATTTCCGCGTCAAGATCAATGCCAATATCGGAAATTCCGCCGTGACATCGTCCATGGCTGACGAAGTGGAAAAAATGGTTTGGGCAATCCGATGGGGAGCAGACACGGTGATGGACCTGTCAACCGGGCGCAACATCCACAATATTCGTGAATGGATTATGCGTAATTCTCCCGTTCCCATTGGTACCGTACCGATCTATCAAGCATTGGAAAAAGTACATGGAATTGCAGAAGACCTGACATGGGAGATATTCCGCGACACACTCATCGAACAAGCTGAACAGGGCGTCGATTATTTTACAATCCATGCCGGATTGCGTCTTCCCTATATTCCACTTACCGTCGATCGCGTCACCGGCATCGTGTCACGTGGTGGATCGATTATGGCCAAGTGGTGCCTGCATCATCACAAGGAAAGCTTCCTCTATGAACATTTTGAGGAAATCTGTGACATAACCCGCCGTTACGATGTCTCGCTTTCACTCGGCGATGGTCTGCGCCCCGGATCGATAGCAGATGCCAATGACCGCGCGCAATTTGCAGAATTGGAAACCCTTGGCGAACTCACCCAAATTGCTTGGAAAAGCGACGTTCAGGTGATGATTGAAGGTCCCGGACATGTGCCGATGCATAAAATCAAAGCCAATATGGACAAGCAATTGGAGCACTGCCATGGCGCACCTTTTTATACATTGGGGCCGCTGACGACAGATATCGCCCCAGCCTATGACCATATTACTTCGGCAATAGGTGCAGCAATGATCGGTTGGTTTGGTACAGCAATGTTGTGTTACGTAACGCCAAAAGAGCATCTTGGCCTTCCAGATAGAAATGATGTCAAAACCGGCGTTATAACTTATAAAATTGCAGCCCATGCCGCAGATTTGGCTAAGGGATTGCCCGGGGCACAACGGCGTGACGATGCGCTTTCGCGGGCGCGTTTCGACTTTCGTTGGCAGGATCAGTTCAATCTTTCGCTTGATCCGGATACAGCCTGCGCCTTCCACGATGAAACGATGCCGAAGGAAGCACATAAACTTGCGCATTTTTGTTCGATGTGCGGGCCAAAGTTCTGTTCGATGCGTATCTCGCATGATATTCGTGAAGCGGCGGCGGCAACGCAAACCATTGATGAAGGGTTCGTGACGATGGCGCAAAAGTATCGAAATGGCGGCGATCTTTATATGGATGCATCCGCAATAACGAGTGAAACAGGTGTAAAATGAAGAACATTCTGGTCAAAGGTGCGGGTGTCGCGGGTTTGACAAGTGCCTTTATGCTGGCTCAGGCCGGTGCTCGCGTTACCGTATCGGCACCTATCGATGCGCCGGTTGGTGCCGCTAGCTGGTATGCGGGCGGCATGCTTGCACCCTATTGTGAACGCGAGAGTGCGGAACAACGTGTAGAAGACTTAGGCGTTGAAGCAATGCAATGGTGGGATAAGGTTCTGCCTGAACTGGTGACCCATCAAGGGACTTTGGTGGTAGCCCCTCCCCGCGACCAATCGGAGCTTGAGCGCTTTGCTGCCCGTACGACAGGACATCGAAAAGTCGATGATGTCGAGATAGCAGAGCTGGAACCAGACCTCGAGGGACGCTTTCCGCGCGGATTGTTCTATGCTACCGAAGCCCATATTGACCCTCGACATGCGCTGATGGCCCTAAAAAACAAGCTCGGTGAAAATCATGTGGAATTCGTCGACATTGGCTGCGATGAGAGCGGGTTTGATCTGGTCGTTGACGCTACCGGTATTGCGAAATTGGGTATTGATCAAGACCTACGTGGTGTTCGCGGTGAAATGTTGCTTGTCCGCACCAGAGAGATTGCGTTGTCCCGCCCTGTAAGATTACTTCATCCGCGTATTCCGCTTTACATTGTGCCGCGCGATAATCATATTTTTATGATTGGAGCAACAATGATAGAAAGCGATTTTGACGGCGCGATTACCGCGCGTTCGATGATGGATTTCTTGAATGCTGCCTATACGCTTCATCCCGCATTTGCGGAAGCTGAAATTATTGAAGCGGGTGTTGGGGTGCGGCCATCTTATGCCGATAATTTTCCCCGTGTTCAGAAAGACGGCAACCGTATATCCATCAACGGGTTCTATCGCCATGGATATCTCTTAGCGCCAGAGATGGCGCGCCACGTAACACATCTGGCAATGGATTGAAAAATGAAACTATCGGTCAACGGTGAATTTATTGAAACAACAGCTGAAAATCTTGCAAATTTGTTGGAACAGCTGGATTATCATGGTGAGTGGTTGGCAACTGCGGTGAATGCCGAGGTTATTTCCGCCGAAGACCGTGTCAGTTGCCAATTGCATGATGGTGACCGTATCGAAATACTCAGCCCCATGCAGGGTGGATAAGAATATGTTGAAGCTTTATGATCAGGAATTTTCATCTCACCTTTTGCTTGGGACCGCTCAATACCCGTCACCATCCATCCTGAGTTCTGCCATCTCCATCTCCGGCTGCCAAATTGTTACGGTTTCCCTGCGTCGCGAGATGGCTGGTGGTCAGCAAGGCGGACAATTTTGGCAGCTTATCAAAGATTTGGGCGTGACCGTGCTGCCCAATACAGCCGGTTGCTATACCGTCAAGGAAGCCGTCACAACTGCAAAAATGGCACGTGACCTTTTCAAAACGAAATGGATTAAACTCGAAGTCATCGGAAATGCGGATACATTACAACCTGATGTTTTTGCTCTGGTCGAGGCCGCGCGCATTCTTAATGAAGAAGGGTTTGACGTTTTTCCCTATACAACCGATGATTTGATCGTGGCAGAGAAATTGGCCAATGCAGGTTGCAGGGTTATTATGCCTTGGTGCGCCCCGATTGGCTCGGCCAAGGGACCGCGTGACACCGATGGCCTGCGCACAATAAGAGCGCGTTTTCCTGAATTGACATTGATCGTTGATGCCGGCATTGGACGCCCGTCGCATGCGGCTGTCGCCATGGAGCTTGGCTATGATGCGGTGTTACTCAACACAGCTGTGGCCAAAGCCGGCGAACCGGTTTTGATGGCACAAGCTTTTGCAAAAGCTGTCGAAGCGGGTTATTTAGCTTATCGCGCGGGTATGTTGGAGCCGCGTGATGTGGCTGTACCTTCGACACCCGTTATCGGTCAGGCGGTGTTTTCATGAAACTTGATCCATTCTACCTTATTGTCGATAATGCCGAGTGGATTGAACGGCTTGTTCCCCTTGGTGTGAAGCTTGTTCAGCTGAGAATGAAAGACGTGACCTCGGAAACACTGCGCCGGCATATCCAGCGTGCCAAAGCCATTTGCCTTGAATATGAGTGCCGGCTCATCATCAATGACTATTGGCAAGTCGCTATTGAAGAGGGTTGCAATTTTATCCACCTCGGTCAGGAAGATCTGGCAGATGCCGATCTCGGCGCAATCCGACAAGCCGGTTTACGCTTAGGCGTTAGCACGCATGACGGAGAGGAGTTGACAACCGCACTCCATATAGAGCCGGACTATATAGCTCTCGGGCCGGTTTATCCGACAATTTTGAAAAAGATGAAATGGGCGCCCCAAGGATTGGATAAGGTGACTCGCTGGAAAGAACAGCTTGGCACTATTCCTTTGGTTGGTATCGGCGGTCTCACGCCAGAGCGGGCATGTGGCGTACTAGATGCCGGGGCGGATAGTGCAGCCGTCGTGACCGATATTGTGTTGAATGGAAATCCGGAAGCGCGAGTTGACGAATGGATCAGAGCAACAGCAAAATGGCGTTGACCGGCCACGTTCTTATTGTCGCCGGAACAGACCCGACCGGTGGCGCCGGAATTGTTCGTGATATTGAAACAACCGCGCATTTCCATGTTAAAGCTGGATTGGCCATTACATCGGTCAATGTTCAAGACGACCGGCAAGTTGCCGCAACAATGCCGGTAACAGCAGATATATTACGTGGACAGATGCTTACGGCCCTCAAGGCCCATCCGATTGGCGCTATTAAAATCGGCATGACGGGCAGCGTTGCGGTGGTTGAAGCTATCTGCTCTGTGATCGATGATTTTCCGCAAATACCCATTATATTAGATCCCGTTATCGCAGCATCATCCGGCGGTCTACTAGCCGACCAAGATACAGTAGAAGCGATTACGATGAAGCTTATTCGCTATGCCGATCTTTTAACACCCAATCTGAATGAGCTGGCGCTTTTAAGCGGTAACGAATTGGCGCGAGATAAGAGCGGCGCGCTTTCACAGGCCAGAGAATTATTGGCTCTCGGTGCAAAGCATGTCCTAGTTAAAGGCGGTCATGCGTCCGGTGACGCATCCATTGACAGTCTTGTTTCTGACACTGTCGTCACGGACTATTCCATGCCACGTCTTCATGGAACGATGCGCGGCACCGGATGCATGCTTTCAACAGCGGTTGCATGCCAATTGGTGCTAGGAAAAAAACTGCCACAAGCCGTCGAGATCGCAAAAAAATATGTCTATGCGGCCTTAATCGAATCAGGGCTGGAATATAACACTCAATCCTGATTTGATTTTATCATGTATGTGAGGAGATCATAGAGATGGTGGAACAGGGCCGCATCGCCATTTTTCGTGGAGACATCACCACATTAGCGGTTGATGCAATCGTAAATGCCGCCAATACAAGCCTGCTTGGCGGTGGCGGGGTAGACGGTGCGATCCACAAGGCTGCGGGGCCGCAACTGCTGGAAGAATGCCGCGCACTGAACGGATGCCATACCGGCGAAGCAAAACTAACCAGAGGCTACCTTTTGCCTGCTCGCTATGTCATTCACACTGTTGGCCCGATATGGCACGGAGGTGAACAGGATGAACCGGTAAAGCTTGCTGAATGCTACCGCAACTCTCTCACTCTTGCCAAAGAACATGCGTTCGAAACAATCGCTTTTTCAGCGATATCCACCGGAGTGTATGGCTATCCGATCAGTCTGGCGGCACATATCGCAGTAAATACGGTAATTGCGTTTCTCGAAGCCAATCAGAAACCCAGAAACGTTATTTTTTGTTGCTTCGATGACGATAGCGAAAAGACATATCGTCAGGAACTGGTGGCACAACGCAAGTCATTGAATTGATTTAAATAGTTAAAGCACTCTACGGGGAGGAGTTTGTTTTGATAATGCCTGATAAAACATCAAACTATATGATAAAAATTGCCACTGGCTTCAACTTAACCGAAACACTTTTAGCGCGCTCCTATCTGCAGGCGCACAACGTTCCCGTCTTTTTAACCAATGAATATATTCTACAGGCAAACCTTTCAATCACCGTAGCGGTTGGTGGAATGGAGCTTTGGGTTCCCTCTCACTTTGCTCTAAAAGCCAATACGCTATTGATGCAACGAGATTATATACCAGAAGAGCGCAGCAATCTCAAAAAGCTGCTCTTTCTTACTCTTCTGCTTTTGGTTTCTGTTCCGCTATTTCTTGAAGGTTTATCCTTACCTGCAAAAGGCTTTTTCATCGTCAATAAGGCAATCATACGAACATTGATGCCTGAGCGATCGGACGGAGATTTCAATCCTGAGATGAACGGCAGCTGAACGACACTCTCAGCCTATGTTCAATCGACTTCATGCAAAGTGGTTTTATAAACGGAGCCCTTGTCATGTTGATACGTCGTTTTTCTATTCTTTCTATCGCGCTATTTTCCATCTCGCTTGCGCTGGCTGCGGCACTTTTCCACGCAAAAACGCCTGCCTATGCCCAGCCCTTAATCGATCCAATGATAACAAGTGCCTTGAAGTGACCATTGACGCGAAATTTGACGCGCATTACAAAACCATATGGCGCAACCAATAGTAAAACGTCGTATATACCTCATATTAAAACTGTGGCTTACCATGGTTTTTATAAGCACGTTGCCGTTGCTCGCGGGACTATTTTCATCTTGGCATCCTCTTCTTGATTCACTGTCAGACATTCGCGTACCACTCGCCTTTTTAACACTTTTGCTTTCATTGCCTCTATTATTCACAAGACAACGAAAAGCCGGATTTTCAGCAATTGTTTTTGCGATAATGATGATCACTCTAGGAGATATGAACAGCGGCATACCGCCTAAAGCAGCGGCCTCCCCTGGCAGGATTTACAAGCTTTTACAGATTAACTTGCGGTACGACAATGCAGCGCATAGCAAACTTTTAGATGCAATTGTACGAGAAAAACCAGACATTGTGATATTTCAGGAAGCTTCTTCAAATTGGCTCGCCACATTGAAGGAAAGCGGCTACAGTCTTTCTGGCTGTATGCCGAAGGATGATCCCATCGGGGCAACCGGAATACTAATATCGGGAACATTCAGCAGTCACTTCTCCCCCCTATCTTCGCAAACCGCCGCTTGTCATAAAGCATCCACAACGCGTGGCTATGTCTTTGCGCTGCCTTTGAGCAACGATGCTGACGGTGGCCTATCGCTCAATCTCCTGTCCGTGCATCTTTCTTGGCCATGGCCATTTGGACAAGATAGACAGCTCACCGATTTGGAAAATGGCGTCCTGAACCAGCATCTCGATCGACACGATATGCGACGGGCAACCATCATTGCAGGCGACTTCAACGCAGTCACATGGAGCCATGCGGTCAAACGTATGGAAGCAATGACGGACACGACCCACGTTTCAAAGATAGGGCCCAGCTGGCTAAGCTATCGTTTTCCCGACCAGTTCCGAAAATATCTCGGTCTCCCGATTGATCAGGTTTTAGTATCAAAGAATATTCGCGTCATATCGGTAAAACGATTGCAGTCCATCGGCTCCGATCATTTACCCGTTATGGTTGAGTTCCAGTTTAATTAAACCATATCTTTATATCTCTTAGTCCGGTTTAATCCATTAACCGTTTTACGCCTTGGAAGCATCTCGGTCTTGCCTTGGCTGCAAGCTGCGCTAACTGCATAACAATTAAAGGACGAAATGCCTATTTCCGCTGCCGGGGCAATCAGCGGTTGTAACAACAACCGGGAAATGCAATGTGGAAAGATAATGATGTTTTATTCCGTTTGCTGTCAGAGAGCGCAGATCATGCCGAGGAATATGGCTTAAGTGTCGATCTGCAGCGGTTGACAGAAAACGGCGCGCTTAGGGCTTGTCTGCCTGAAGCCGCGGGCGGAAAAAATTGGGCAATACCCCAAACAGAAGAACAAACCCATCAAGTGTACGAGTTTTTGCGTCGCTTGGGGGGAGCAAACCTTTCGCTTGCGCGTCTGTTTGAAGGACACCTTAATGCGCTACGCCTTGTCAGCCTATATGCTCAAGAACCATTAAAAATGAGGATATTCAATCAGGTAAAAGATGGTGCACTTCTAGGTGTATGGGGGGCTGATTATCGCCCTCCATTGCGCTATCACAAGCAATCGTCGGGGTTTATCAAGTTGAGCGGCGCAAAACGTTTTGCGTCCGGGCTCGGTTTGGTCAATTTTGCGGTTGTCAGCCTGCGGGAACGCGACGGTGATCCCGATCAGCTGGCCATTATTGACGTCAATGACAGCGAACGTCAGAATGTCACCGATTGGGACGTATCCGGTATGCGCCCGACACTTTCAGGCATATACGATTTCAGTGATGTCATCATGAGCGAAAGCGATTTCCTGGGTAAGCCAGGTGATTTCCAGATAGAGCCGCATTTTCAAGGTGGAATCTGGCGTTATAGCATTGCCCATATCGGTGCAGCCGAAAGAATAATTGCCGAATGGCAAACTATACTCGCGCAACGCAACAGGCTTGATGACGCTTTTCAATTGGCACGGCTGGCCAAAGCAACATCAAGCACTTTGGCAGCCGCGGCAATGCTGTTGAACGCTGCCCGTCGGGTTGATAGTGCCGCGAGAAACCCAGTTGATACCGCCGTTGACGACGCGGTTTTAGCTGCCCTACTGGCTCGCGATAAAACAGAAGAAACTTGTATCGAAGTATTACAGCTTTGTGAAAAGTCCCTTGGCATGGAAGCTTTTATGGAGCGCTGCCCGATAGAGCGCATGAGACGCGATCTTACAGTATTTATCCGTCAGGCCGCGCCTGATGGCAAGCTGCTTCACGCGGCGAAATTATTGATAAAACGTGGAGGCCAGCCACTATGGTAACAGCTTTTTCGCAAGGCACCCTGATGCGCGCTCCTACGACACAGGGGCGCTTGGAGGATATAGCACCGGGAGGAAGAATTCTGGTTCTTGCCCCCCACCCCGACGATGAGGCCCTTGGGTGTGGCGGTGCCATTGCTGCCGCCAATGACGCGGGCATGGAGATACATATCGTGTGTGTGACTGATGGTCGTTTATCCCATCAAAATTCGCAAAAATGGCCTCCAGAAAAACTTATCAATCTGCGAGCCACCGAATTCTATCGTTCGAGCGCACTTTTAACCGGTGGAAAAGGCAATGCCTATATGCTTGGTTACACCGATCAAAGCAGCCCGCAAACCGCCGCCGATATAGAACTTGCCTGCCTCCGGGTCAAAGCAATGCTATCGCCTTTTCGGCCCAGTGTCATTTGGTCGAGTTGGATTGGCGACCCTCATATTGATCATCAAAATGCCGCCCGTTTGGCCTATGCATTACAACGTCATTGGGATGAAGCAGCGCTTTATTTCTATTCGGTCTGGGGGCGTTTTGTTGAAAACGATCAGATCAAGAATACAACGCCATTATCTTTCGATACGACCAAATTCCAATCGATAAAAAGCAGAGCCGTCATGGCACACCAATCGCAGATGACACAGCTGATTGACGACGATCCAAGTGGTTTTGTCATGACAGCGCAGACCCGCGACCACTTGGTTCAAACAAATGAATTCTTTTTGGAGGCAGATGATGAATATCGCTCGCTTTGAAGAACTCTATCAATCAAAAGACGACCCTTGGAACTACTGCTTCTCACCCTACGAACAGGAAAAATATGCAACAACACTGAAGAGCCTGCCTAAGCCGCATTACAAGCATGGTTTGGAGGTGGGGTGTTCAATCGGCGTTTTGACCGAAAGATTGGCAGAGCGATGCAGCCATATAACCGCGATCGACTGTTCTCCAACAGCTCTAGAAAAAGCCAAACACTATTGTGGATCGGACAGCGCAATATCCTTTGTGTGCGCAGAATTGCCACAAGAGTGGCCCGAAGGCCAGTTCGATCTCATCGTATTTTCCGAGATACTCTATTATTTCCCGCCCGATATCATTCGCCATCTTGCTCATAAAGCCGCTATGTCATTGGCATTTGGTGGCGATTGTGTCGTGGTAAATTATCGCCAACCAATGACCGAATTGGTTCAAGGTGACGAGGCATCCGAAATCTTCCGTCAGGCATTTTATACCGATTCCGCGTTTAGCACGCCACTATCGCTCATGCGAGAAAACTACCGCATTGACATACTCAACCTTGAAGACTGAACCTGCTTGGTCTATGCAATTGACACAGACAAATGCATCCGAAGGTTATGATGTCAACGCATCGAGAGCAAACCATTTCCTACGAAGAATTGCTGGGCTTTTACGAAGCCGCAGGCGTAGATAGTGCGCTTTCCGACGCGGCGATAGACCGTTTTGCTCAATCCGCACCGCTCGAACAGCAGCTGAAACCAGCCTTCGAGGTGCCGGCTCATAAATCGCCGGCGCAAACGCCGCCGGCAACCATTCGAAGTGCTACTGTGTCGGATGACCGAAATGTTGCAACAGCTGCAGAACTTGCCAAAAGTGCAAATACATTGGATGAGCTTTTTCATGCTTTGCAGTCGTTCAATGGTTGCACCCTGAAAATGACAGCAAAAAACACCTGTTTTTCTGATGGTACGGCGGGTAGTCGTTTGATGCTCGTGGGGGAAGCGCCTGGTCGTGACGAGGATCTACAGGGCATTCCATTTGTTGGCCGTTCAGGGCAACTTCTCAACCGCATATTGGGTGCCATCGGGCTTAAGCGGGATGAGGTTTACATTGCCAACACGATCCCTTGGCGGCCGCCCGGCAACCGCACGCCCACACCGATGGAAACTGAGCTTTGTCGTCCATTTATCGAAAGGCAGATTGAACTTGCCGCGCCCCGTCTGCTGGTAGCACTTGGCGGGCCCGCCATGCAGGTTCTGACAGGCGTCAAGAATGGTATTATCCGTTCCCGGGGGAAATGGTTGTCGCATGAAACCACAAACGGTACTAATATACCGGTAATGCCGACCTTCCACCCAGCCTATCTGTTACGCACGCCCAGTCAGAAAAAGCTGGTATGGGCTGATTTCCTCGAAATTAAACAGCAGCTGAACAATCTGGACTAGGGTCAGAGGCTGCCTCAGCGCTCGGCATTTCAACAAGCCGACATTGATGAACACAGGGGAACCCCCGCATATTGTTTAGCGGTTTTTATGCCGCAGGGCACGCCAGCGGCCGGTTCCCGGCCCAATGATATGGGCCTCGCGCAGGATGATGAATATACCGGCTGCAATGACAAGACTTGCACCGAACAGCATAGCAAGTGTTGGTACTTCGCCAAACAAGAAATATCCGCTTAAGAGACCTAGAAGCATGGATGTATATTCAAACGGCGCAACCGTGGAGGGCTCGGCGTGACGATAGGCTTGCGTCATGAAGATTTGCGCAATACCGCCAAAAAGACCAGCCGAAATCAACATGATAAGTTGATACATGTCCGGCACTACCCAACCGAAAGGCACAGTGAAAAGCGATATGACGCTCGATGTAATCATGAAGTATAGCGTGATCGTTGTTGTTTTTTCTGTAAATACGAGTTTACGCACGAGCAACATGGCAATAGCCGCCATGATGGCAGCTATCATCGCCGATACAGCACCAATAGAAGCTCCAATATCAGCGTTGTCACTTCCCAAGACAGTCAACCTTGGCCAAAGAATGATTAAAACGCCGATAAGCCCCACAATAACCGCACTCCAGCGATACATGCGCACTTTCTCGCCCAAGAATATTGCGCATAAAATCACCAGGATCAGTGGCTCACCATAATTGATTGCAATTGTTTCCGGCAGAGGTAGAAGCGTCAGCGCGTAGAAACTGAACAACATAGAGAAAGTCCCGAACATGCCACGGAAAATATGGCCGGTGATATTGCGGGTATAAAAAACCGTTGTCAGCTGTTTCGACATGATAATCCAGATCAAAACCGGCACCAAACCAAAAAATGAACGAAAGAAACTCAGTTCGCCTGCAGGCACACCCTTTGCAGATTTCAGGAAGCTATACATAACGACGAAACATGTGACCGAAAGGATTTTCATCCAAATGCCGAGCATAACATTGCCTGACGGTTTATCGGGTATTGTCGAAGGCTTGTCCGCCACGTCATGGTCTCCTTTTGCAGGCAATATGCCGACAACATGATTGCGGATAGCTTCTTTCAGACAGCTTCAGCACGCCACTTATCAGCGCAAGATCAAATTGATAGATGAATTCTTTTCACCATGCCAGCCTCTATTCCAAACAATCACATTACTGTGCGAGATATTGCTTTGCGCCAGCCGGTTATTGTTGTTTCCCATAAATGCGACTAACTTGGTTTTCCAGATTTATTGAGAAGGTTAGTTTTATGAGCGACAACAGCAATCCTGTATATCACCTAGAAGATTATCGTCCGACAGATTATGCCATTTCCCATACAGAATTATGTTTTTCGCTGCACCCGACAAAAACCATTGTCACATCAGTTCTTTCGATTGAGCCGCGCGCTAAAACATCCGACGTTCCCCCGCTTGTCCTCGACGGAGATGACCTGACACTCGTTTCCGTGGCTATCAACGGACAGAAATTGGAAGCGCACGAATATAGCGCCACAGCTTCCCGACTAGAGATCCGCAAACTGCCCGAAAGCAGTTTTGATCTTGAAATCGTCACGCAAATCAATCCTGAGGAAAACCGGCAATTAATGGGTCTTTATCGCTCAGCCAAGGTTTATTGTACGCAGTGCGAAGCGGAAGGTTTTCGCCGTATTACCTATTTCTATGATCGACCCGACGTTCTATCAATCTATCGTACACGCATCGAAGCTGATCAAGCAACGGCCCCTATCCTGCTTTCTAACGGCAATCTCGTCGAAGTCGGCAATTTGCCAGAGGGGCGTCATTACGCTGTTTGGCAGGATCCCCATCCAAAGCCTTCCTATCTATTCGCTCTTGTAGGTGGAGATCTCGACCATCTGGAAGATCATTTTGAGACCATGTCTGGCCGCGAGGTAAAGCTCGGAATCTATGTTGAGAAAGGCAAAGCAAAGCGTGCAGCATATGCGATGGACGCGTTGAAACGCTCTATGCGCTGGGATGAAAAACGCTTTGGGCGCGAATATGATCTCGATGTTTTCAACATCGTTGCCGTTTCAGACTTTAATATGGGGGCGATGGAAAATAAGGGGCTCAATATTTTTAACGACAAATATGTTCTTGCTGACCCAGATACAGCGACCGATGCCGATTATGCCGGTATTGAGCGGGTTATTGCCCATGAATATTTTCACAATTGGACAGGCGATCGTATAACCTGCCGCGACTGGTTCCAGCTTTGTCTCAAAGAAGGGCTCACCGTTTATCGTGATCAAGAGTTTTCGTCTGACGAGCGGTCGCGCGCGGTGCATCGTATCAGCGATGTCAGATTGCTTAAGGCAGCACAATTTCCTGAAGACGCTGGGCCCCTTGCCCATGCCGTGCGCCCGCGCCAATATAGCGAAATCAACAATTTCTACACCACAACGATTTACGAAAAAGGTGCTGAAATTGTCAGAATGATCCATACGATTCTCGGTGAAAGCGTATTCCGGAAAGGCATGGATCTTTATTTCGATCGTCACGATGGAGAAGCATGCACAATTGAAGATTTTATTGCTTGTTTTGCCGATGTCTCCGGTCATGATTTTCAACAATTCATGTTATGGTATGAGCAGGCTGGCACCCCGACCTTGCAAGTGGAAACCACATATTATCAGGGCGTTTTGACGCTGGATATTGAACAAAATCTGGCCCCGACACCCGGCCAGGACGAAAAGAAACCTATGGTTATTCCGATTGCTTTCGGCCTGATCGGCCAAGATGGTAAAGCAATGGCGTTTATAGGTGACAACCACGTTGAAAACGACGTCATCATTCTTACCGAAAAAAAACAGACGATCCGCCTATCGCAACTTACCGAAAAACCCGTATTGTCGCTACTGCGCGGTTTTTCAGCACCGGTCAATTTGCAAATTGCGCAAAGCGATGAGGAATTGGCCTTTCTCGCCCGCTTCGACACCGACCTTGTTAATCGCTGGCAATCGCTCAACCGCTTGATGACACAAGCTTTGGTTGGTGCCGTAAAAGACGATACAAATCAGCAAGCGGTGATGCCGGAAGGTTTGCTTGCGCTCATGCAAACCGTATTGATGGATGATACGCTGGAACCAGCTTTCCGCGCTCTGTGTTTACAATTGCCATCTGAAGCTGAGATTGCCCGTATTATCGGTCATGACATTGATCCCGACCGAATCTATATGGTCAGATTGGGGTTCATAACATCACTTGCTAAAGCTTTGTCTGATAGATTGAGCGGTATGTTCACGCTCTTGTCGGATGGTTCTGCCTATTCACCGGATGCTGCCCAAGCAGGTAAGCGTGCGCTGAAAAATATCCTACTAGACTATCTCTCGGTTGCCGAAAACAGTCCCGAGCGCGCATGGGCGCACTATAAAAATGCCGACAATATGACCGATCGCATGGCGGGACTTTCCATTCTGGTCTATCGTTTCAACCAGTCTGATGATACCCAGAGTGCCCTTTCCGACTTTGCAAACCGCTATGGTCACGACCCGTTGGTTATGGATAAATGGTTTTCGGTGCAGGCTGCTGTTCCTGGCGCGAAAACGCTTGATCATATTCGGGAACTGATGAAAAATCCGCTTTTCTCTCTTGATAATCCCAATCGTACCCGTGCTTTGATTGCCGTATTTGCCAGCGCCAATCAAACCGGCTTTAATAGAGAAGATGGTGAAGGCTACACATTTCTCGCCGATATAATTCTAAAGATTGATCGAAAAAATCCCCAACTTGCCTCGCGACTTCTGACATTGACGCGGTCATGGCGTCAGCTTGAAGTAGGAAGACGGGCAAAATTGGAAGCGGCTTTGCGACATATTTCGCAACAGCCAAATCTATCAACCGATGTAGCTGATATTGTACGACGTACATTGGCATAATTTAACCGCGCCAACGGGCCTTTTTCTTTTCGCAGGCTTGCGCTTCACATGCTGGATCAATTGCAGAAAAGTGTGAAGCGCCTATGTGCGAGGAAATTGCGACAACATTAATTTTTTAGTGCTTCCGTGAGCCGACTTGCAACGGAAGCGCTCTGGTGGGCGCTTTGGAATTGATCAGGCCGTCAAGCATTGAATATGGACAGTCTATGGGCGAAAGCGAAAGATTGTGAGAACAATCGACTTACTACAAAAGAAATCCATAATGTAATAAATGTTTTCAGCTGAAATCCGACTTTTTTACCAGTCACACCAAGCAAAAAAACCTTTTTAAAATAGTGGTTTGAGGTTTAAAATTAAAGCTATATTAAGCGTCGAATTTTAAACTATAGCCATGAAAATTAATTTTGCGTTAAAAAAAAAGCTGGACAGGGCGAATCAGTTTTGATTCATTGCCCTTGTTCGGCTGTTTTGCGTACCGAATCAGTTCTCCGGTTTTTTCTTTATTTTTCGAGGGGGCCAGAAATGGCGCAATTGGACGCGTTTGACGCGCCCACAGGGACATTTGTTGATTCCCAGCCGTCTGTAAAAAGACGTCAGGGCTGGTCGGCACATGTTGATCTACTTTCCGGGCCGACCTATCAACGGTTGCTCGTGGTCGAGCCTTGGCTGCGTCGTTCAATCCCGCTTCTGATTATTGCTTTTCTGGTTGTGCTGGCAGCAACACGGTTTATATCGCTCTATGAATGGCGCCAGACAATCGACGCATCGACACGCTCGGCTCTGACGCTCGCCACGGGGCATATTGGAAGCTCGGTCGACCGCGCTGTTTTTGCCAAGCATACAGAAAATGGCGACGCTGTATTAACCGGCAATGACTTGCAGAATATCCTTGTTGATTTCCGTACGCGCGCGCTAATTAGTGGCTTTGCGCGTATTGCCGTTGTTGATGATGCCGGCGTTGTTGTTGCCGCATCCGGTATGGAACCTATCCTTGGACATCCGCTGACCGATACGATTGCCGACAGCTCCGCTCTTTTTGTTCTTGGTCGCAGTGCCGGTGTCATGCAGGTGAAGATGGATGGTGAAACGGCCCTTGCATCATTCGATCAGGCAGGACAGGGACGATATGGTGTTTTCGTCGCCGAAACGACCGACCAGATGTATCTTGAATGGCGCAAAACCATTTCGTTGAACATCACATTGTTTGCTGGAACGGTGGGTGTGATGTTGGCAATTCTTTATGCCTATTATAGTCAAGCCGCACGCGCCCGCGACACCGACATGATATCGGAAAAAATCCAGAACCGCATTGATATGGCAATGATGCGCGGCCGTTGCGGCTTATGGGATTGGAATATGGCGAGCGGGCGGGTTTACTGGTCGCGCTCAATGTACGAAATGCTCGGCTATAAGCCGCAGGATGCATTGCTTTCCATCTCGCAGATCACAGCAATCATCAATCCGGCCGATGCCGACCTCTATGAATTGGCACGTGGTTTGATGAGTGGCGAAAAAGACCATATCGACATTAACGTTCCGATGCGCCACGCGGATGGGCACTATGTCTGGATGCGAATCCGTGCCGAGGTCGCTGAAGGTGAAGAAGCCCATCTCGTCGGTATCTCATTCGATATCAGCGAACAGCATCAATTTGCCGAACAGACCGCACAAGCCGACCTTCGTATCCGTGATGCGATTGAAAATATTTCCGAATCTTTTGTTTTGTGGGATTCTGAAGGTCGTCTTGTCATGTCAAACAGTAAATTCCGCGAATATGCATCCCTGCCCGATCATATGCTGCAGCCGGGTGTCCAACGCGTTACCGTTGAAGCTATGTCGAGGCCAGCCATAAGTGAACAGGCAGTCGAGGAAGACAATACCGGCAATTTCACCAGCATCCGCCAAATGGCCGATGGCAGCTGGCTTAAAATCAATGAGCGACGTACGCAGGACGGTGGTCTTGTTTCCGTTGGTACCGATATTTCGGAATTGAAGCAGCAGCAGAAAAGTCTGGAAGATAGCGAACGCCGCCTCTATTCGTTCATTCAAGAGCTTAAATTGGCTCGCCAAAGCGCGCAGCAACGCGCCAACCAGGTTGAAAAGCTCAATGAAAGTTTGCAATCTGAAAAAGAACGCGCCGAAAGTGCCAATAAGGCTAAGTCGGAATTCTTGGCAAATATGTCGCATGAATTGCGCACGCCGCTTAATGCAATTATCGGGTTTTCAGAAATGATGATCCAATCAACCTTCGGCCCGTTGGGTTCGGAGCGCTATGCCGAATATATGAACGATATCCATAATTCAGGCACCCATCTTCTAACGCTTATCAATGACATTCTTGATATGTCTAAGATTGAAGCCGGACGTTTTACACTTGATTGCGAGAACGCTGATCTTGAACCAATTATCAGTGAAGCGCTTCGTACATTAACGCCGCAAGCGCAGGAAAAAGCTGTTTCCGTAACAGCAGACATCGCCCCGCAACTTCATGGCGATGTTGACCGTCGTGCAATCCGTCAGGTCATTTTGAACCTACTATCCAATGCTGTGAAATTTACGCCCGCGGGCGGTCATATCAACGTCAGCGCCTACCAACAAGGCGATCAGCTGATCTGCGTGATTGAAGACACCGGCGTTGGCATTCCAAAGTCGGCGATTTCAAAACTGGGCCAACCGTTCGAGCAAGTGGAAAACCAGTTTACCAAAACCCATACGGGTTCTGGTCTCGGGCTAGCAATTTCACGTTCGCTTGTCGAACTTCATAACGGCAAGCTGCATATCGCCTCGAAAGAGGGCAAGGGAACAACGGTTACGGTTGTTCTTCCGGTTGAGCAAGGTTGATCAATCAATATGGGCTGCTTAGATGAGAACAAATCCATCTAGTATTGAAAGATGGATCCTTTCTGACTCTTTGTTTATCGCATTTTCCGGATACAAAAGTCTGTCAACTTTTGTTGGACATTTCTCTTTCAAGCAGGATCTTTTTCCGTTCGACACCCCATCGATAGCCGGATAAATCACCATTTTTGCGGACGACACGGTGGCAGGGAATGGCGAGCGCAAGATCGTTGGTTGCGCAAGCACGTGCGACAGCGCGGCTCGCTTTCGGCATACCGATCCTTTGTGCTAACTCCTCATAAGATATCCTATCGCCACACGACAATTTACGCAGTGCATCCCATACTTTCTGTTGAAAGGCGGTGCCACGAATATCGAGCGGTAAATTCACCTTAGCCACTGTCGGCGTTTCAACCATGGCAACGACCATTGCAACTTGCTGGTTGAATATCTTATCATTGGCGACAAGGCTGGCATTGGGAAAGCGGCTTTGAAAAGTCTGTAGCAATTCATCGGCATCACCAAGGGCAATGGAACAAACGCCTTTTTCAGATTTAGCAACAAGCAAACTCCCGAGTGAAGTTTCTGCCAAAGCAAAAACAATTTGCACCTTATCGCCCCCTTTACGAAAAGCAGTCGGGGTCATTCCAAGCATCGAATCGGATACCGCATAGAAACGCCCGCCCGAGTTGAAACCGGCACCGTAAATCGCTGCAGTTATACTCTGCTCAGCATTATGCAGTTCATTTTGGATTGAACGGTTGCGAATAGCCATTGCATATTGTTTGGGCGTCACGCCAACATGCTTCTTAAACTGGCGATGGAAGTGATAGGCGCTAATTCCAAGTGCGGATGCAATGCGGTCCAACCCGACTTCGCCCTGGCTTTTCTCGATCATATTCACTGCTGTCAGCATTCTTTGCTGTATATCGGGCGGCGTTATCAAATTGTTTGTTTTCAGAACGCTTTGTTTGTCACTCATTGTCTTTATCTCGTTAACCGATCCCATTATGACAAAGGAAAATACGCCCTTCACTCCGTTTCTTGCGCATGACTGAAATCGTCGTACTATCTACCCGTGCAATAGTTTGTGCGTGAAACGAAAGCCAAGATGCTAGCGGATAACATGCCTGAATATTTCAGCAACGCTATGACCTGTTTCGGCGATCAAACCTTCCACGCGCTGTAAGTCCGGTTCTCCCGCGGCCCTCTGCAGCAAGTCCGAAAGCCCGGGCGGCATGTCGTCGGGGTCGAGTTGTTCATTGAGGCAAAGACGCATCATCTGGCTCAAATTGGTATAAAGCCGATAGGCATGATGAAGTTCACTTGCAGAGGAACTATCCAGAAAGGTTTGCGGCAAATGCGCCAGCACATCGGCAGTTGTACGACCTATTTCGAAATCAGCCTGATGGGTTATAGCTGCGAACTGCGCAATAAATTCCAGATCGACCAAGCCGCCATCCATGGTTTTTAAGTCCCATTGATTGAGCGGCGGTTTCTCCTCGGCAATCAATGCCCGCATTTCGGAGACGTCATTCGCAACAGTTTTGGCATCCCGGTTCAGCGCTATAATGGCACAAACCTCGTCTTCCAATTTCTGCAAAAACATCTGGTCACCAGCGATACCGCGTGCACGTGTGAGCGCCAAATGCTCCCATACCCATGCCTCGTTACGTTGGTACTTGCCAAAGGCTTCAAACGGCACGGCGACTGGCCCCTTATTGCCCGAAGGTCGCAGTCGCAAATCCACTTCGTAAAGCACGCCCTCTCCCATCGGGGCGGAAAGGGCAGATATTAACCGTTGGGTCAACCGCATATAGTATTGTGATATGTAAAGCGGCTTTTCACCGTCGGACATTTCGGCATCTGGATCATGGTCATAAAGAAGAATGAGATCGACATCCGAACCCGCGGTCAGTTCGTGGCTTCCAAGTTTCCCCATGCCCAAAATGCCGATGCGTCCACCTTTGACTTTCCCATGGCGACGCGAAAATTCTTCTTCCACCGCATCCAATGCTTGCATGATCATCAGGTCGGCCAGATCCGTAAAAGCCAATCCGGCTCTGACACCATCAATCGCGCCCGTTAGAAGCCTGATACCTATCAGGAACCTCTGCTCATCTGCAAAAACCCGCAACTGATCCAGAATATCTTCATAGATTTCCACGCCACTTAAAAAATGCTCCAGTCGATTTTCAAGATAGTTTTTGGTCGGCACTTCCGCAAAAATAGCAGGATCCAACATTCCATCAAAAACATGGGGTTTTCGGGTGATAATATCAGCCAATCGCGGCGCCGCGCTCATAATCAACACAAGCATATCGAGAAGCGGCGGGTTTGATTGCAACAGACTGAAAAGCTGTATGCCCGAAGGCAGCCCTTGCAAGAACGCATCAAAGCGCGAAAGCGCCTCGTCAGCACGCTTCGTTGCCCCGAATGCCTTGAGCAAAGATGGTGTCAGCTCGGTAAGCCTTTCGCGCGCCTCAGCCGATTGGGTGGCACGGTAGCGGCCGAAATGCCAAGTGCGGATGATCCTGCAAATATCGCTAGGTCGCGCGAACCCCAGCCGGGCCAATGTGGCCAGCGTTTCCGGATCATCATCCTCGCCGGTAAAAACAAGGTTGCCTTGTTCGGAGCCGAGTTCCTGTTCCTGTTCGAACAGAGCGGCGTAGTGCTTCTCGACTATCTTCAATGCAGCCAAAAAATCGCGGGTAAAGCTTTCACTGTCGGCATAGCCCATCAAATAGGCAATACTGAGAAACTGTTCTTCGTCCTCTGGCAAAATGTGGGTCTGTTCATCCGCCAGCATTTGGATACGATGTTCAACATTACGCAAAAAACTGTATTTTTCAGTCAAAGTATCGCGCGTTTCCTCATTGATCCAACCCAGATCGCAAAGTTCGGCTAGCATCTCAACGGTACGTTGCCCCCGCAATTGCGGAAACCGCCCCCCAGCAATCAGTTGCTGGGTTTGAACGAAAAACTCAATCTCACGGATACCGCCGCGGCCAAGTTTGACATTGTGGCCTTTGACTGCAATTTCCCCATGCCCTTTATGGGCGTGGATTTGGCGTTTGATCGAGTGAACATCGGCTATCGCCGCATAATCGAGGTATTTACGCCAAATATAGGGCGATAACTCTTGAATGACATTTAAGCCAGCCCCAATATCGCCTGCAACCGGCCGCGCCTTGATCATCGCAGCGCGTTCCCAATTCTGTCCGCGGCTTTCATAATAATGTAACGCAGCACCCACCGGCAATGCCAATGGCGTCGAACCTGGATCCGGTCTTAAGCGCAAATCGACCCGAAAGACATAACCATCGGCGGTACGTTCCTGCATGATGCGAATAAGACGGCGCATCATTTTTGAAAATACATCGACACTTTCATAGGGTTCACCAATATGTGGTGACATTTCGTCAATGAAAACAATGAGGTCAATGTCGGATGAATAATTAAGCTCACGCGCTCCCAGCTTGCCCATACCCAATACAATCAGGCCGCAACTGGTTTCCGGATTATCACGATCGGCCAAATTGATCTTGCCGCGGTCATGTGCCTCCCGCAGGAGAAAGCGCAGGCTTGCACCCAATGTTGCCTCCGCCAAGCGGGTCAACCATTCACAGGTCATGGCCGTGGTAAAAATACCCCCAAGATCGGCCAATGCAATCAAACCATGCGCTTCGCGCTTTTGCATCCGCAAAGTGGCCATTAAACCGGCTTCGTTAATACCTTCTGTAACATCGCATCGCCCGATGTTATCCAAGATCAGTGCAAGTCGATGTTCGATACCCATATGACGCAAGGGTTCCAGATAGGAAGGGTATCGCGTAAATGTCTCGCGAAGAAACGGCGAAAGCGTCATCACAGCCGCAATGAAGTCTGTTTGACCGACGCCTGCCTCAAAAGAATCGGCGAGTTCTATAAGACCGTCCGAACGTGCTTTCTCGATAACATCGGCAAGCCATTGTGCACCACTGCTGTCGAGCGGTGTGAGATGTTTTAATGTTTGGTCCCAGAAAACTGTTTGCATAGCGCCATTCTCTCTATCGATCTTTGTAAGACGCAGATATGGCTTCATACAAAGATGCGTTTTGTTTTCTATAGAAGAACATTACACGCTACTCGGCAATCAAAAAACGATTGGCAGCCGATAATTTACTGGCCGATTAAATAGAGAGCAAAACTACCTGTGCGTTACAAGTAAACATGCAACACATCAGGGTTAGTTTTGTTATTCTGGTTTTGGAAATGACAGTATCGCCCGCAATCCTGGTTCAGCGTCTTCCAGTATCAATTGCCCACCATGTAGCTTCATGACCGCTTTTGCAAGACTAAGCCCGATACCAAAGCCCGGTTGAGTGCGGCTTTCTTCCAAACGGACAAATCGCTCTGTCACACGTTCCCTGTTTTCCGCAGCGATGCCGGGGCCATTATCACAAACTATAATTTGAGCATGTTTTTCATCTTGGTGCATAGATAGGCAAACCTCAGCATGACGGCCGGGCGATCCTGCATATTTCACAGCGTTGTCAATCAAGTTGATGATAGATTGCGCCACCAACTCACGATTGAGCAAGAGCTCAACATCAAACGTCTCGCCCATTGATAAGTCCACGCCAGCCTCTTCTGCCACAGGCTCATAAAGCTCTCCGGCATCCTCGACAATCGGACAGACATTCAATCGGTCGAGATGTTCAACGGATGAACTGGCCTCGATGCGTGATATCATCAAAATGGCATTGAACGTTCTAATCAACTGGTCAGACTCGGCAATGACAGCCTCCAACGCCTGTCGATAATCACCACTTTTCTTTTTGCCCGAAAGCGCCTCCTCAGCGCGGTTACGCAAGCGCGTCAATGGTGTTTTTAGATCATGCGCGATATTGTCAGAAACCTGTCGCAATCCCGTGTTTAGCTCTTCGATCCGTTCCAGCATCACGTTGAGATTGGCGGAAAGACGGTCAAATTCGTCTCCTGCACCCGAGACCGGCAGACGCCCCGTCAAGTCGCCATCCATCAAACGCTGCGAAGCAGCAGTGACCCTATCGATACGATGCAAAGCGCGTCGCCCAATGAAAAACCAAATGAGTAGAGCGCCGAAAGCCATGGCAGCAAGTGCTATGATCATTGCTTTTTTAATAATGCCAAGAAAGCGCTCGGGTTCGCCTAGATCGCGCCCAACCAATAGCTTCATGGCATTTGGCAGATCGATCACCGCTGCTATGGCGCGGTGTTCAACTTTTTCACCACTGTCGCCAAAGCGAGAATAGACAAACGAGTCGCGCAACATGCCGTCACCGTTGAGCAAACCCGGTTCGATACTTGCGACATTACCAGCCAATATGCGTCCTGAAGGGTCTGCGACAAGATAGAGAAAGGCACCGGGCTGCCGCGACCGCCGGTCGATCGTACGAACCAGCATCGGGATGCCGCCACGTTGATAGGCATGTTCTATATTGCCGAGCTCTTCACGCAATGCCTGTTCGGTTTGATCCGTCAACATCGAAACAGAGAGCGACGTCATATAGACAGTCAGCGCAACAGCAACCAAACCAAACAGCAAGATATAGAGCGCTGAAAGGCGCAGCGCCGTCGTGCGCATCATATTGGTGATACGGCTCATGTTTTTTTGCCTGCCGCTTTCAACATATAGCCCGCACCTCGAACGGTATGGAGGAGTGGTGTTTCAAAATCTTTTTCGATTTTGGAGCGCAACCGTGAGATATGGACATCAATGACATTGGTTTGCGGATCGAAATGATAATCCCAAACATTTTCCAACAGCATTGTGCGTGTTACAACCTGCCCTGCGTGACGCATAAGATATTCCAACAACCTGAATTCACGCGGTTGGAGTACAATATCCTGATTGCCTCTTTTGGCCGTATGGGCCAAGCGGTCAAGTTCCAGATCGCCTACGCGATAGACCGTTTCGGCCTCTTTAGGGCTTTTACGCCGCTGTAAAACTTCAATACGCGCTAATAACTCGGAAAAGGCATAAGGCTTTGTCAGATAGTCGTCGCCACCGGCCCTCAACCCTGTCACCCGATCATCCACTTGCCCAAGCGCAGACAAGATAAGAACAGGCGTTTCGTTACCCTGAGCGCGCAATCCAGCGATAACCGAGAGACCATCGCGACGCGGCAGCATACGATCTACGATTAACACGTCGTAATTGCCGGTTTCCGCCAACGCAAAACCGGTTTCGCCATCACCTGCGACATCGGCAGAATGACCAACCTCCGACAAGGCTTTTTCGAGATAGCGCGCCGCCTCGCGATCATCTTCTATGACCAGAATTTTCATGATGCGCTTCTCCTTTTTATAGCCGTCGGGCTATGTCCCATAGAGGCCATAGCCCGACTGTGCCAGCTATTTTATTTTGTCGCAATCGGTAGAGCGACAAAACGGTTTTGATCGTTGCTTTGCACCTGCAGCAACACCGCACTGCGACCGGATTTTTGCGCTTCCTTGATGGCTTCGCTAATATCGGCAGCTTTTTTGACTTCGCGGTTATTGACAGTCATGATGACATCACCGGGGCGGATTCCCTTGTCTGCCGCGTCGGAATCAGGATCGACATTGGTTACAACCAAGCCTGGGCCGTCTTCCGAAGGCGTTACAGTCAAACCGTAATCATCAAGCGTTTCTGATGAACCACTATCGCCGCCCTTGGCTGGTGCTGTATCACCCTTGTTTTGGTCTTTCGGCATAGCAGCTATCTTGACTTTAACATCTTCCTGCTTGCCTGCGCGCCAAACGCCCAAGGTCGCAGTCTCACCAGGAGCAACATTGGCTATGCGCCGTGCAAGATCGCGCGCGTCAGCAACTGTTTCTCCATTGACCGAGATGATCGCATCACCTGCCTTGATGCCAGCCTTTGCTGCTGGTCCGTCCATAGGATCGGCAACCATCGCGCCCTTGGCTTCCTTCAAACCAATGGAATCCGCGATCTCTTTTGTCACCGGCTGGATTTGTACACCAATCCAACCACGCTCAACCGATCCTTTTTCTATCAGCTGATTTACCACTTGCTTGGCTGTGGTGGAAGGAATGGCAAAAGCGATGCCGACATTACCGCCTGACGGCGAGAAGATTGCTGTATTGATACCGACAACCTGACCATTGAGGTCAAACGTTGGACCGCCCGAATTGCCACGATTTACAGCGGCATCAATCTGGATAAAATCGTCATAGACGCCTGCGCCGATATCACGGCCGCGCGCTGATACAATACCAGCCGTTACTGTACCACCCAAGCCAAAAGGATTACCGACTGCTACAACCCAATCGCCAACGCGAACCTTGGCGTCATCGGCAAAATCGACATAGGTGAATTTGCGCTTATCATCGACCTTCAAGACGGCCAAATCGGTGCGTGGGTCTGTACCCACCAATTTTGCATCTAGCTCTGTGCCATCATCCAATACAACGGAATAGGCCGTACCGTCTGATACGACATGGTTATTGGTAACAATGTAGCCGTCTTCCGAAATGAAGAATCCAGAACCCTGTGCCACCGGCCGTGGTTTAGCACGCTGTGATGGTTTGGCATGCGGTTGACGACGTTCGTCAAAATCCTTGAAAAAGCGCTTGAGCGGATGATCATCGGGAAGTTGATCTATGCCAGGGCCGCCGAAGAAACCGCTGAAACCTTGATCATCATCCTTTTTATCACTTTTAACCTGTACGGAAACAACTGCAGGCTTAACCTGTGATACCACATCGGCAAAACCTTGCTGCTGGGCACCTTCTACAAAAACAGGCTTGGCTTCAACCACGCCGATCGTCATGCCCGGGCCGGTAAATACCATGGTACCTGCCAAGGCCGTTGACAAACCTATCGCTGCCAAAGTCTTGCGAAATGTCGATGTTGCCATTTTAAAACTCCTTATCATTGCGCAAGTTTGCGCGTTGAACAAAGAGATAGGGTAGTAAACCTTACCATCGCCTGTCTATTTGGTTACAATTTTGTAAGGTGAAGCAATTCGGATTATTTTAACTCTCATATATATCGCTTGATTATGCTAAATCCCGCTTATTTTCAGCGTCAACCACCATTCAAGAGCGCATTCAAACGCTTTTTTTCATCTTCGTTCAGCGGCATCAACTTTTTGTGTTTACGCCTTTGCACTCGCCAACAAATAATCCCTCCAGCAATAATGACCAAAAATGCCGGCGCGCCCCATAGCAGAAGCGTGTCACGATTGAAACGTGGCCTCAACAGAACGAATTCGCCATAGCGCGCCACCAGAAAATCGACCACCTGTTGGTTGCTATCACCCGCGACAAGACGTTCACGCACCAGAAGGCGCAAATCCCTTGCAAGAGGTGCGTTGGAATCATCGATTGATTCATTCTGACAAACCAGGCAGCGCAAATGCGATGAAATATCGCGGGCGCGTGCTTCAAGCCTTGCATCTGGCAAGACTTCATCCGGTTGCACTGCTTGTACCGTGATTGAACCAGCCAGTACCATAAAAAGACTCAGAAAAATCAAGAAAGTTGAACGCATCAGCCAGCCTTTTTCTCCGTTGCCGCACGTGAAGCAGCACGGCGTGGCGCACCAATCCGCATACGCCTGTCTGACAATGAAAAACAGCCGCCGAGCATCATCATCAATGCGCCAAACCAGATACAGATGACATAAGGCTTCCACCATATGTGCAAGACCAATCCTTGGTCGTTTACATCACCCGGGGCGACATAAAGCTGTGAAAACCCGCGACTTTGGATGCCGGCTTCTGTCGTGGGCATCTTTTGCGAAGGATAAAAGCGTTTTGACGCGATCACACGACCATCAACACTCGACCCGCTGGTGATACCGAAATCAAACTGGGTTTCTGTGTAATTTGATCCATGCACATTGCGTGCCCCTTCAAGCGTGATCGTCTTACCCGCTATATCAGTCGACTGCCCGGCTTGCATTGTCAGAATACGTTCTTGCCCGAAGGTTGCAACGGCGAGTATACCAAACAGAGTAACACCCAAGCCCATATGAGCGAGCGCTGTACCATAAACTGCCCTCGGAAGGCCACGCAGTCGTTGCGCGCGTAAAGCAAGAGCGGTCTTTCGGCCACCGCTTTTCGTCCAAAGGTCGACAAGTCCGCCAAAGAAAACAAAAGTCGCAAGACCAATACCAAGAGCAGCCAATATCTCGCGCATAAAGGTTGCGTATAACACTATGCCAACTGCAATAAGCGCGATAGCAAATGCACCCCAAAGACGTTCCGCCACGGCCAAAAGATCACCACGTTTCCACGCCATTAATGGCCCGAAAGGAACCAACGCAAGGAGCGGTACCATGAGCGGGCCGAACGTTAGATTGAAAAACGGTGCCCCAACGGAGATTTTCTGCCCCGTCAAAGTTTCCAGCAATAAAGGGTAAAGCGTTCCAATCAGCACGGTTGCAGTGGCTGTCGTCAGAAAGAGATTGTTGAATACCAATAAGCCCTCACGCGAAATAGGTCGAAATAAACCGCCGGTTTTCAACGACGAGGCGCGTAAGGCGAATAGAAAGAGCGCGGCACCAATGAAGAAGAACAGGATAGCCAGAATAGCCCGACCACGCGCAGGATCGACGGCGAAACTGTGGACAGACGTTAAAATTCCTGAACGCACCAGAAATGTTCCCATAAGCGAAAGGGAAAAAGTCAAAATAGCCAGAAACAACGTCCAGATTTTCAGTGCACCGCGTTTTTCGAGCACGATGGCTGAATGCAAAAGGGCCGTTCCCGCCAACCAAGGCATCAAAGAAGCATTTTCAACGGGATCCCAAAACCAATAGCCACCCCAGCCAAGCTCATAATAGGCCCAGTAGGACCCCACCATAATGCCACCGGTTAGAAATATCCATGAAACCAATGTCCATGGCCTCACCCAGCGTGCCCATGAGGCGTCAACGCGACCATCTATCAAAGCTGCAATGGCAAAGGAAAAACAGACAGAAAAACCAACATAGCCGAGATAAAGCAGCGGCGGATGGATAGCCAAACCAATATCCTGCAAGATCGGGTTGAGATCATTTCCCTGTAAGGCCGGCGGGTCCACACGCAGGAATGGATTCGATGTTAGAAGAATAAACAAAAGAAACGCCGTGCTTATCCAAGCCTGACAGCCTAAAATCAAGGCTTTCAGACGTACCGGAAGTTGTCGTCCGAATAAAGCAACGAGTGAACTGAAAAATGTCAGGATCAGTACCCATAAGAGCATCGACCCTTCGTGGTTTCCCCATACACCGGTTATCTTATAGATCATCGGCTTTTCTGAATGCGAGTTCTGCACCACATTCAAAACGGAGAAATCCGATATCACATAGGCATGGACGAGGATGACAAAAGATAGCAGTACGAGGATGAACAGCAGATGTGCAAGCGGCGCAGCTGAAGCTACCAGCCGACGATCGCCGCAAAACACACCGATTGCTGGAAAAAACGCTTGAAACAGCGCAACAGCGAGTGCCGCAGCCAGTGAAAAAGCCCCAATCTCAACGAGCATGGCTCTGGTAAGCCTCCCATAGTCCTTGGGCCTTCAATCGGTCGACGATATCCTTTGGCACATATGTCTCATCATGTTTGGCTAAAACGCGATCGGCTATGAAATTACCAGATTGATCAAATCGTCCCTCGGCAATGATTCCCTGCCCCTCACGGAAAAGATCCGGCAGGATACCGTTGAACAGCACCGGTTCCTCCTTTGAAAAATCCGTAACAACAAAGCTCACTTCGGTACCCTGTTTTTTGTTAACGGAGCCTTTTTCAACGAAACCGCCGAGTCGCAACGGCCTGCCAGACTGCATGTCTTCCTGCGTTATTTCCGAAGGCATCCGAAAAAAGCTGGCCGTGCCACGCATGGCATAAAGCACAAGTCCCGCAGCTATCGCCAAAACGACGAGCCCGAGCAAAATCATCAACAACCGTTTTTTCTTACGTCGCTTTAGCCCAAGCTGGATAGATGACCGTGTATTGATTTGCGCATTTGTCATGGCCTATTTTCACCTGAAATGCTCGCAGATACAAGACCCTGTTCCTTGGCGTAATTGACAAGCTCCGCTGCTTTTTCAGGTGCCAGCTTCGATTGGCCTTGTGCAAGTGCTGCTTTGGCTTTGTCTTGATTTTTCAATACCAGCCAAGAATGGACCAGCATTTTCCAGCCTTCCAAATCATCGGGCTGTTGCGCAAGTTTGCTTGCCAATCCTTCTACCATACCAGCAATCATATCCTGTTGCTCTTGATCGGTTTGCTGCGGATCCTTTAGTTGAGCGGACGGTTGTTCTTCTTGCGATTGCTGCGCCGATTGAGAGGGCAGAGCGCGCAATTGCTGGATCATCGCTTCTACACGGGAACGCCATGGACTTTGCTTAGGCGAACGCTCCAAAAATGCTTGAAGACCATCTGCTGCTTCACCAGCCTTGCCCGCCTGCCTTAGTGCTTCTGCAATAAACAATCTGGGGTAAAAATCATCAGGTGAAAGCTCTGACGCTTTTTGAAACGCCTTTTGTGCATCTTGGGTGATTGTGCCACCTTCGTAACCTGCAAGTGCCATACCATAGCCAACCAAACGCGGCGCGGTTTCACCATTCAAACGAAGTGCATCAAGATAGGTATTGACGGAATCCTGAAAGCGACCGGCCACCAGATAGGCAGCGGCCAACTCGTCAGCCAATTTCCCATCGTCTGGGTTGCGCGCAAACAAAGCCTCGGTCCGCACCAAGTTTTCTGGCGCCGTCAAAACGGAAGGGTCAGCACGCATCAATTCGTTGAACGGATGGCTTTTAACACCGGGATGTCCCGCCAAAGAATAAACGCCAAATGTAACGAGCGGAATGAATAGGACACCGAGCGTCAAGATAGCCCGCATCGCAGTGGAACGATGGCGGGAAAAGCCTTTTTCAGGAACTTTCTTTTCTGCCGCAAGAATGTTGCGTGATAATTCCAGACGGGCTTCTTCCGCACTCTCACCATCAATCAAACCACGCCGCAAATCGGCGTCTATTTCATCCATTTGATTTTTGTAGATGGTGATATCCGCAGTCATGGAATCATCAGGGTCAAGCGCGCGTTCGGTTGGAACACTACGACTGACCGCCCATAATACCAACATCGTAACAATTGCGGCAAAAACTGCTGCACAAATCCAGAATATCATGATGCTATCATCATAGAATATGTATTGAAAAAAGCCATAGGAAATCAAGCGCCTCGCGTCGAAGTGATTGCCGCAATCATGTGAGTGGCGACCAACTTCCATTGGCATTCCGACAAGCACTGCCACGCGCGGTCTGCGGTATACCGCCGATTACAAATGAGTGGCTATATTGACGGCAATTCTGTGATCCGACCTGATAGGGTTGCCCCGGCGTAACGGAACCTGACGAGCCACCTTGCGAAGAAGACCAGTTCACCGATTTTCCTGCGTCGGTATATTCCAAAGCTTTATATTCTGCCTCCAAAGCCTTACCGCGATCAGCGGGCGACAGCGAAGTAGCAGAGCGCCCCAAAAGTCCGTTCCCCATCGTATGCAAGATAATACGCGTATCAGCCACTTTCGGTTCCGGCACCGACCGTTGGCTACATGCCGATAAAGTTGCCACACCCATAAAAGCGATAAAAATTTTCTTTTTCATATCGACACCGTTTTTCTGTCTCAGTCTGATGTAATAGCGTCAAGCCCCCTGAAATACAAAGCTTTTCTTATATTATTGACCATCTATCGACACCTAAAAATGATAACACCTCACGGAATGTTTTATAGTAAATTGCGATAAAAAAGTCTTTTATCAAAAAGATTGGATAATGCGTAGGCGCTGTACCATAGCAAAAAGCATAAGAGGTTGAGAACATGCGACGTATGCACCTGAATGCCATGGTGTTTGGTTTGGGAAGCCATGCTGCTTCATGGCGTTTGCCTGATGCCGACCCTTTAGCGATTACACGTTTGTCCTATTGGACGGATATTGCACAAAAAGCCGAGCGTGGTGGCTTTGACGCTCTGTTTTTAGGCGATGTACTTGCCCTGCCCCATGAGGCGCCCTACAGCGTTTGCGGCGCTCTTGACACCATCATTGTACTTTCTGCCGTTGCTGCGACTACAACCAGCATTGGCCTTATTGGCACGGCTTCAACAACTTTTGATCATCCTTACCATATCGCGCGCAGATTTGCTTCTCTCGATCACATCAGTAATGGCCGCGTTGGTTGGAATATCGTTACCTCTTCAACGCTTTCGGAAGCTAAGAATTTCGGTCGTGACGTTCTTGCTCCCAATGAAGAACGCTATGCACGCGCTGAGGACGTGTTAAATGCAGTTACCGCTTTGTGGAAAAGCTGGCAACCGGGCGCGCGTATTGCCGACAAACAAAGTGGCCTCTATCTTGACAAAAATGCTGTCCATAACACAAATTATACGGGCACTTATACCCGTTCCATCGGGCCTTTGACCGTGCCACGTTCTCCACAGGGAAAGCCATTACTGGCACAAGCCGGAGCATCGGAAATAGGACGGCATTTTGCAGGCAAATATGCCGATGTGGTGTTTACGGCGCAATCGCATCTCAAAGACGCTCAGCTTTTCTACAGTGATCTGAAGCAGCGCAGCATCGAATCCGGCAGAGATAGCGAAGAAATTCTGATTTTTCCCGGAATTGTTCCGGTATTGGGGAAAACACGTGAAGAAGCGCAGGCAAAGCTGGACTACCTCAATCAGCTGGCTTTACCTGAATCGGGAATCGACCGCCTGTCACACATTCTGAGTATCGACCTCTCCGGCTTTGACCTTGACCAGCCTTTGCCCGACAACATCTTGAAACGCGCCGATGATAACAAGGCACCGAGCCGAGTAAGATTACTTCTCAAAGACGCCAGACGTGCTCAAAGAACATTGCGGCAGATGATTGAACGCTTCATCTGTTCACGCGGCCATCTGATGATTGTTGGAACAGCCGAAGAGGTTGCCGACACGATGCAGGATTGGTTCCAAAGTGGTGCTGCGGATGGTTTCAACGTGCTGTTCCCGTCCCTTCCCGACGACATTGAAATTTTCAGCCGCAATGTCATGCCACTTTTGGAACAGAGGTGCTTGCGTAAATCCCCCGTAGCCGGTGAATTGCTGCGTGAGCGTTTTGGTTTACCGGTTGATGATGCGAACCCTAGACTGCGCACGCATAGCGTAGCGAAAAGCAGTTTCACTTCACACCTTACCCATTAGCTGGATGACCGTTATTGCGGCAGGCAGCCGCTTTAACCAACAGTAAATGTAATATGTGAACGGCACGAACTTTCTTCAATTGTTCATGTGCGCAGTGGTTCAGCGGCGCGGTTACACTCAACTTTGCGCACTGGGAAGTGAAATGGTTACGCAAAGCCCGCCCAGCGTCGAATCATCAAGGCTGATATTGCCGCCATATTCGCGTACCATATCAGTAACGATTGCGAGTCCGAGCCCTGTTCCCGGCTTGCTTTCGTCCAGCCTTCTACCGCGCTTGATAGCTTCGTCCCTTTGCTGAACATTGAGGCCCGGACCATCATCTTCAACCGAGATGGATAAAACACCCTGCTGACCCTCGGCTTTCAACAAAAAACAGCTAAGCGCTATCCTTTCACGCCCCCATTTACAGGCATTTTCCATAAGGTTTCCGACCATTTCTTCAAGGTCTTCTTTTTCGCCCGCAAAGACCGCATCGTCTTCCAACATTTTGAAGTCGATTGTTTTTTCCGGGTTGAGCTTTTCCATAACGCGCACCAGACGCTGCAAAATTTCACGTACTGCCGTTTGATAAATGACACTATCGCGCTGGGCGGCAATACGTGCACGCTGAAGATAATGGTCAATTTGCGCCTGCATGGCTTTTGCCTGTTCGCGCAAAAGCGTCGCTTGCGCCGTCTGCATCCGGTCGGTTTCATTAGCAATAACCGATAAGGGCGTTTTCAACGAGTGGGCGAGGTTCCCGACCTGAGTACGAAAACGCTCGACGATACGCTGATTATTGTCAACGAGTGCATTCATTTCCCTTGCCAAGGGCATAACCTCGAGCGGCAGATCCGTATCCAAGTGGTCGGCCTTTCCCGCTCTGATATCTGCCAATGATTGCCTGATCCGCCTTAAAGGCCGCAGACTGAAATAGATAATAATGATATTGATGAGAACGCTTGCAATACCAAACGTCCAAAGAAACAGCTGTAATGTATCCTTGAATTTCCGCAATTGAGCGCGTGTTTCGTCGATATTGCCCATGATACGAAAGCGCGCCACCCTGTTCTGACTATCAAGAATGACATCATTCTCGATAACAAGCAGAAGCTGGCCATCTGGCCCGGTCGCACGGTAGGAACGGAAGAATTTCGCGTCAAAAGGTTCAACGGCTTCACCAGGTGACGATATGCGTTTGCTGCCAAGCGAGGCGGAAGTCAGCCTGCCGCGCAAATTGCTAGACAAAGATACAACTTCCCAATACCAACCCGAAGTCGGATCAAGATAGCGTATATCGCCTAATTCCGGCGTACCCTGAAGACGTCCGTCACCGGAAACACTGACGGCGGAAATAAGGCTGTAGAGATGCGCTGTGAGAATTCGCTCGAGATATTGTTCATTGGATTGTTTATAAAAAACGACGCTGACAGCAGAAACGGCTGATAGCGCAATCACGACCCACAATGTCGAAAGGATGCTGACCCTTAAGCCGAGCGACTTGCCAAATATCCAAAAAAGGGTTTTAAATCCGCCTCGGCCCTGCCGTACCTGCATCATTGATTTTCTGGGTCTTTCAAACGATAGCCCATGCCGCGTATCGTTTCGATCATATCGACACCCAATTTCTTGCGCAGGCGTCCTACGAAAACTTCTATCGTATTGGAATCTCTATCAAAATCCTGATCATAAAGATGTTCGATCAAATCTGTGCGTGAAACAACCTCATCACGATGATGCATAAGATAGGACAGAAGACGAAATTCAAGCGATGTCAGTTTTACAAGCCTGCCGTCGACGGTGACACGCGACGTTTTTGTATCCAGCACAACAAGTCCGCATACTAGCTCGCTTGACGCGTGTCCGGCTGCCCGCCTGATAAGCGCCCGCAATCTTGCCATAACTTCTTCCATATGGAACGGCTTGGCTACATAATCATCAGCACCGGCATCAATTCCAGCAACCTTATCCGACCATCTATCGCGTGCAGTCAACATCAAGACCGGCATTGTGCGCCCATCACGGCGCCATTTTTCAACAATGCTGATACCATCCATCTGCGGCAGCCCGATATCAAGGATCACAGCATCGTAAGGCTCTGTATCGCCTAGAAAGTGGCCTTCTTCGCCGTCAAAGGCTCTGTCGGCCACATAACCGGCATCGTTGACGGCTTCAACCAATTGACGGTTGAGCTCGCGGTCATCTTCGACAATAAGGATGCGCATCGTCAGATTTATCCCTCTATAGGGCTCAGTTTGCCGGTACCGCCACTTCGACACGACGCGGCTTTTCACCATCGCGCGCAGGAATGAGCACGACGACTACACACATGTCGTTGCCATTTTGCGAAACCTGTGTTGACCGTGTAAGGGTTCCCCCTTGCTCATCGGCAACGCGTTTCCCCACCTCGGCACAATCGGCAGCAAAGGCCGCCGGTGTACCGAACAAAAATGTAACAAGTGCAAGCGAAAGAACTTTTTTCATCATGTTAAGCTTTATAAACCATTATATCTGAATACAAAATGAACGAAAATCGTCACTACGCGATGGACGATTAAACACCAACTATTCAATAGAATTCAACTCCCCCAAGATAGTTGCCTAAAAACCTAGCACATTTTTCCCGAAAACATCCTAAAAACGGCATTTTTTGACAAAAATTTGAACCGGTAACCTCGTCGGCGGCTATTTAAGTTGTAATTCCTTTTTAATCAACTTCGTAAATTTAGTCTAAATATGCTGCAGGGATAAATGCTTCCGCTCAGAAAAAATCAGGTACAAGCCATAAATTTAGAGCTTGGTAAGCTATATTGTGCGCATACTAAACAGAGACGTTTTTTGATATGGTATTAGACATTCCGCAAACCGCTATATGTCTGTGACCTGTCAGTCACGTTTCATTTTATTTTGATGCCTATGGCAAAGAAAAAACTTCGCGCCATATAAGTCATGATATAGAGTGGAAATGCTGTCGATAGTATGTATTAGGGTGCGGGTAGCCGGGAATGTTCGGTTTTAACAATAATAAACGTCGAAAAAAACCGTTTCGAAGCCCCTTGCTTATCGGGCTGGATGCTTGGGTTGATAGCACGCTTTACCGGTTGCGGGCAGCCTTTTCTGTTTTATGGGAAAATGCCACCATATTTTCTCGGCGTTTGCGCGTGCGCGGTTGGAAACGCTTTACGGTTGAAATTCTCGATGAAGCTCTAACTTTAGGACTCATTGGTTTTGCTGTCTTTACCTTTGTCGGAATATCTGTATTTGGCATGACCAAGAAAGATTGGCATTCGCCAGAAGATTTCGCGGTCAATTTCCTTGACCGTCATGGTAATTCTATTGGTAGCCGTGGAGCACTGCATGGTGAAGCCGTACCGATAGACGAAATGCCCGATTATGTTATCAAAGCGGTTTTGGCGACCGAAGATCGGCGTTTTTTTGAACATTGGGGCATCGATTTTTACGGCCTTTCCCGCGCATTCAGTCAAAATATGCGCGCCAACGGCGTTGTGCAAGGCGGCTCGACCCTGACGCAGCAATTGGCCAAGAACCTTTTTCTCAGCAATGAACGTACACTGGAACGTAAAGTCAAAGAAGCATATCTTGCGATATGGCTTGAAGCAAACCTGACAAAAAAGCAAATCCTCCAGCTCTATCTTGATCGTGCCTATATGGGCGGCGGCACATTCGGCATTGCGGCGGCATCGGAGTTCTATTTTGGCAAGGATGTGCGGGATGTTTCACTCGCCGAGGCAGCCATGCTGGCCGGACTTTTCAAAGCACCGGGTAAATACGCACCGCATGTCAATTTGCCAGCAGCACGTGCGCGTGCCAATGTTGTACTGTCTAATCTCGTGGATGATGGATTGATGACGGAAGGGCAAGTGATCGGCGCGCGCAGACATCCTGCAAGCGTCGTCACCGAAGCCGAGGACAACCAACCGAATTACTTTCTGGATTGGGCATTTGACGAGGTGCGTAAACTCGGCAACAAGCTGCCAAGCCACAATCTGGTTGTACGCACAACGTTGGATCTTGGCATTCAAAAAGCTGCCGAAGAATCCATCGAGTACCATCTCCGGCAATATGGGCCGCAATATAAAGCCACCCAAGCGGCTGCCGTTATCATCGATAATGATGGATCGGTGCGCGCCATTGTCGGCGGGCGCGATTATGGGGAAAGCCAGTTTAACCGTGCAACCCAGGGCGGGCGTCAACCTGGTTCATCTTTCAAACCCTATGTCTATGCGGTTGCAATGGAACATGGCCTGACACCAAAGACCATCATCTCCGATGCGCCAATTAATTGGGGTGGATGGTCGCCGAAGAACAATTCGGGCCGCTATAGTGGCAATGTAGACATCGCGACAGCATTGGCCTTTTCCATCAACACGGTGCCGGTACGCATTACCTATCAATATCTGAACCGCGATACACAACCTATCCGTGATCTCATTAAAAGCATGGGGATTGATGCGAATATTTTTTCGCATAAAACCATGGTGCTCGGTACATCCAATATGACGCCTTTAGATCAGGCGACGGGCTTTAATGTATTTGCAAATGGCGGTATGGCCGGAAATCGCCATGGCTTTACGCAAATATCGACACCCGATGGGCGGGTTGTTTGGGACTGGTCTCGCGATTCCGATAAACCAAGGCGGGTATTGAGCGCTCAATCAGCCGCTTATATGAACCAGATGATGGTTGGCGTAACCACCCGCGGTTCTGGCAAGCGTGCGCAATTGCCAATGACAGTCGTCGCCGGTAAAACCGGCACATCGCAAGCTTATCGCGATGCCTGGTTCGTCGGTTTTACTGGTAATTATACCGGTGCCGTATGGATGGGAAATGACGATTTTTCATCTATGAACAGGGCATTTGGTGGTGTCGTACCAGCGATGATGTGGCACCGTATGATGCTTTACGCCCATCAAAACACAACAATCAAGCCGCTTTACGGTGTTGAGAATTCCATTCTATCTAACAAACAACCTGCCACAACGCAAAAAGATGATGACGGCCTTGCACCCGACCTTCCACAGGTGCTATCGCCGGTTTCATCGAGCGTTATCCGTTCACTCATTGACGATTTCAAGAAAGCGCCAGCATTGACCCCTCCTGCCTCTTCTCATATTGTCTCTTCTTCGACAAGCCAGATACGCTAGACGCAGGGCTCAATCACATGTTCCGTCGCATTGCTTTCATTGTACTACCCTTGGTGATTGCCATTGGCGGAGGCGCTTGGAGTGTGGATTATACACTGAAAACATTTGACGGTTTCGGTCGTTTAAAAATCGGCCAATGGGAAGCTTATCCCCATGCCGGCACAATAGATGCCGATTCTTATGCGCGTGCGCGGGCTTCCAAGCGTGGCGATATATCGCTTGGCCGCACGGAAGGTTTGGTCTTTCAACTTTGGCAGGATAGCCATCATAATCCGCTTAAGGCTCAATGTAGCTATGCGCTGAAGGGGTTATTGCCGGAAGCACGATTGTTCACTCTTTATGCCGCCGACCGTTCTTTGCGTCCACAAGGATTGGTCGCCAATTTGCCGACAGAGTTGTATAGCGGCAATGTCATCTACCAACAGGACGGCGCATTGAACGTTGCTATATCGCCAACAGCACAGGCAGGCAATTGGCTTGCGACCAAGGGTACAAATGAATTCGGTTTGATTTTGACGCTTTATGATACACCGATTGCAACATCGACAGCGCTGCAAACATTGGCCATGCCGACTGTCGAACCCATAGCATCGGGGGTACGCGGTTGTGATTAAGCTGATCTATGCAATTTTGGCAGGCCTTATCGGCGCAGTTGTCGTTCATATCTGTGTTTTGCTGATGGTACCACATTACGCGCAATATAATGCGTGGTCGCGTTTGGAAAAAAACGGCGCGGAATATGTATTTACACCGCTTGATGCCGAAAATCCCATTCTCACGACGACTGATCCACTCTTCCAGCTGAAAGCCTGCCGATTCAATCTTGATGATGGACCGGTGCATTTAACTGCCGAAGGCACAACCCCTTTTTGGTCAATGTCGATCTATGATCGTGATGGTGTCAATTTCTATAGCCTGAATGACCGTACAACGCCAAACGGAACGCTTGATCTTGTTGTCGGCAATCCGGGACAAATCATGGAGCTGAAACAATCCGCCCCTGAAGCTATTGCGGATTCTGTGCTTGTCAGCGAGGACTTAACCCGTGGTTTTGTCATTCTCCGTAGCTTTGATCTTGGCACGATATCAAATGACAACCATTTTCTGGATAGTGCGACCTGCCAGACGCTTGATTACTAATCGGGATATTTAAAGCATTTCCACGACTATAAAGGGTATATCGTTCGGCTGATAATCTTCGAGCTCGATCAGCCAGAGATCCGCATCGAAGCGTAATTCCTTCTCTAGCTTTTCAACCGCTTCGCCCTCTTCAACCGAAGAAAGGATTTTGATGAATTGCCGTTCGTCAGCATCGGATTTTTCATCATAAACGCTTTGCGGTGCCGGGCCGTATAGATCAACCAAACCGTTACGCTGACGAAAAAGAATAAAGATCGTACCAGCTTCGCTAGAGCCGCGACGGGTGAGATAGGCAAAACCACCTGCAGCACGGACACGACGCATGAGGGCGGAACACCAGAAATCAGACGTCAATCGCATTTTATACTCCTGAGCGAAAGATGATTATCTGCTATTGATACCCCGTGTCGATCAACGGGAAAACACTTAGCTTCGATGTTTTTTAGCCTAACAGACCAATATCCCTCATCTTATTTAGAACTTCACGATTTATCCGTCCGGTAACGTTAAGGCTGAACATTTTCTGGAATTGCTTGAGTGCATCCGATGTCTCGTCATCCTCTTTTCCGGTTACCTCGACACGATCATTCCCAAATGCGCGCAACCCCGCCTGTACACGCATGATATCAGCCGTATCCGGTTTGAAATTGTCATCAGTCATCGGTACGGAGGCAAACGGTGTGGATGTAGCGTCGTTCGTGGGGGGTGTTTTTTCCGCCGGCAAGGCCCTCGTTGTCATCTTGTCAACGGAGGCTGACGGCGTTTCACCTGCTATAAGCGAAGCTATATCGTCGGCTTTTTTTCCGGTTTCATCCTTTTGTTGATCACTTGGCGCAGCAGAGCCTTTCTGCTTCCATAGGGCAATGGCATTGCGCGTTTTGGGCCCGTCCAAACCATCAAGCGGCCCATCATACAGCCCCATGGCTGATAGTTTTTTTTGCGCATCAAGCAAATTATTTGCCAGAGCTTCAAATCCAGACTGCGTTGCAGATGCCGTGTCATCCGCTTGGTTATGCGCATTGGACTGTGACGTGGGAAGCGCTGTATGTTGTGGCGCCTGCAGCGAACGATTTTCAATTTGTGATGTCAGTGCCGGACGCGTTTCTATGAATACGCCATGATGGCTGGTTGTTTGATAGAATAACGCATTGAATGTAACAAACCCGAAGCCGATTAAAAATAGAAAGAACCCCGCTGCCAGAAGCGGATTTTTACGTGCGTGACGGTATGTCCAGATTACTAGCCACTGAAGTAATCTGCCCAATCCCGACATAACAGCCATCAAAATGCTACGCCGTTTTACATTTCTGGTCCTGCTGGTCTTTCGTTTTCTTGCCATTGTTCCTGTGCTGTGTTTCGGGTTGAAATTCTCGTCCGTTTGATATCCGAACATTTTGGTTTTGATGGTGTTTGATCGACATTGCTTGAACCTCCGGCAGAAGGACTACAACCCGCGTTCCCTTACCTTTTTGGCTGCTGAAAGAAATATTGCCCCCCGCTTGTTTGACAAGATCGAATACGAGCGCCAAACCTAAGCCCATACCTTCTATATTAAGCATCGAGACATCAGCGGCACGCTGAAACGGTATTCCAAGCTTACTCATATGTTGCTCGTCCATGCCCAAGCCATTGTCTTCAATGATAAGCTGGCAATAGCCATGAATAATTCGACTGCATTCAACGGTTATGCGTCCATCGCTATCGGTGTATTTGATTGCGTTAGACAGTAGATTGAATAAAATCTGGCGAAGTGACAAAACGTCAATCCCGCACATATAGTTTCCATCCGACGGGATCATCTCAACCACGCGGTTACCGTGCAACGGTTGCGTCAGTGCAATGGTCTCTAAAGCGATATCTGCCAAGACAGCGCAATCCGTCATCACGGTGTCATGAGCTTCACGGGTTTGCACAAGTGTCTTGTCAACGATCCCGAGCAGATGCTGTCCCGCTCGACGGATCATGCTTATATATTCCTTACGTTTTTCAGCTTTTTCACTGTCTGTTCCCACAAAATCCAACAAGTCAGCAAAACCTAGTATGGCATTGAGTGGTGTACGCATCTCATGGGCAGCACGTGCCAAAGGCGAGACCGTGGCAATGTTATCGGTGTCGAATGCGCGCAAATCGGTGCTAAAGCTCAAACTGAATTGATCTGAGACAGCTTGTTCACACGACAGTCTAACATGCATAAAGCTTATTCTATCGGGATGGTTTAACCGGATGGATATCGGTGAAGCGTATCCGTTTTCGCGTAGGTCCGCCATAAAAGATAAGAGAATGATACGATCGGCAATGTGGGTATAATCAGCAATGGCCTCTCCCGCATTCAGATGGCCCAGAAATATGCATGCATCTGCCGGGTACAGCACGATACCCTGACCATTGACCATTAGAGTGGAGTTCAATGTTTCCATTGCCTAAATCTGCGTCCTATATCGCCCTCGAGGGTATAGTTGACAGACAGCCAAACTGAAAAGGCCGCCATCAAATGTGTTCTAAAGCAGATCTATTGCATGTTGGCTCGCAGATCTGCTCTAACTGTTTGTTTTAACGCATTTCTTATCCGAAGACTGTTTCACACTTTTCGGGAAATGCTATAACTGGCAATTTGGCGGCAAGTTTTTAACGAAAAGATAATAAATGTAGATTGGCCGCGGTTATTGCCACATCTCTGCCACTATGGTTAACAAGTCGGAAGGGTTTGCGCAGGTTCATGGGCAATACCAATCAAGAAATGAATTTTGTAAATCTTTCGTCAAGTAAACAGGATTATTATGGGCGTTCCTGCTCGTTCGTAAAAGCGTTGTGTCGATAGCCCATGATACGTTTCTTTATCAAATCCTTGTTTTTTCTAACCTTGCTGTTGGTCGGGATCTCCTTTTTCGGTCCGAGCCGGCAAGATGGCTCATCTTCGAGTGATCAAGCGACCAGCACTGTCGATGCGCTCCTTGCAGTCAAAGACACGGTGAGTGATCTGGGTGGTTTTTGTGATCGCAATGCAGAAACCTGTGAAACCGGTAAGTCATTTTTGGGCTCACTTGGAGAACGCGCGCGCGATGGCGCAAAAATCGCCTATGAATATTTGGATAAAACATTCGGTACACAAAAAAACGAGCAACAGGACAAGCCGGAAAACATCAACACCGGCTCAATCCCATCTCACATTCCTGCACAAGCGCCAAAAGACGCAATACAAAAGCACCCATAATAAAGCAATTTATGTTATGGAGCTTTTATTGGACAATCATCATCGCACCGAAAAAATATAAACAAGGGCTAAGCACGATGGCAGACACGATTGAGGATATTATTGACAGCTTTTCCCTTTTGGATGATTGGGAAGACCGCTACCGTTATGTTATCGAACTGGGTCGGGAACTTTCACCTTATCCCGAAGCTGCTCGGGATGAAACACATAAAGTACCAGGCTGTGTCAGCCAAGTGTGGCTGCTGACAAATCGCGGCGAAGGCGATGATCCGATCATGACGTTTGAAGGTGATTCCGATGCGCATATCGTGCGTGGACTTGTCTATATATTGTTGGCATTTTATTCCGGCAAAAAAGCCTCAGAAATACGCAATGCTGACATTGAGAAATTGTTCGCCACTTTAGGATTGAATGAAAACCTGACACCGCAGCGTTCAAACGGATTAAAATCCATGGTGGCGCGTATTCGCGCAGAAGCTGCTGCTTAGAGCGGTTCCTGATTGATGTGAACCATCAATCGGATAAGATACCACGACAAATCAAAAGCTTGAGACGCGCCGGGCGGATAGCATCAGGTCGAAAAGCGCTCTATAGTCTTTTTATTGAGCCTCAGATAATAAAAAAGCGCAGCTCTGGATCGAGATGCGCTTTTATAGACCAAATCAAAATTTACTTTGTTTTCTTTTTACCGCGTTTGCGGCCCAAACCCATTTGCTTTGCCAGTGCAGAACGAGCCTGCGCATAATTAGGCGCAACCATCGGGTAACCGGCATCCAAATCCCACTTCTCACGGTATTGTTCCGGTGACATTTCATAATGCGTCATAAGATGGCGCTTCAACGACTTGAATTTTTTCCCATCTTCCAAACAGATAATGTAATCAGGAAAGACCGAACGCTTTGGATTGACAGCAGGTTTTTGTTTTTCAACTTCAGGCTCTTCAACCGAAGCACCCCCGGCTTTAACGAATGCCGCATGAACATCAGCAATCAAGCTTGGCACTTCTGCCGGCCTGATCGAATTATTCCCGACATAGGCAGCAACAACATCAGCAACCAGCGTAATGATGAAATCGCTCTCAGTTTCGTTGACGGCCTCATTATCCATCTTGTTTTTCCTTTATTTGTGATTTTTTATTTTCTACTTCCTTTAAGCAAATCGGCTAAGGAATGTTTACTTCATATTGCGCAATGCAAAACAATGTCAATTGCCTCTATGACATATTTTTTACCAATATGCGATATTGTGAACGGCGAAAAGAATCTACTTTTGGCAAAACACTATGCAATTGAGAGACATTCGCGCTTGTTCCAGCCGGTTTTTCAAATATTGTCCCATTTTGATACAATTAAAACCCACTAAATATTCTTCTATATTCTTTGAAAAACAATGTTTTTCTAACGAAGTATAACAAAAAAGCATGGATCCTATATTTGTGTAAAATTATGGCTTCATTTGCCGACTGCGTCCAACAGATTGCTTACAATATCGATGAAAAAGCCAAGGCTAAAAAAATAACATCCGATAATGATGTGGTTTTTCACAGCGCCTATACATATCTATTCCCTTAAGATGTCGATGTTTGAACGACGCGACAGACCCAACGAAGCTGATAAGGATGTTGCAATGACCAAAGAACATAGACCCAAAATACAAAAAACCGACGAAGAATGGCGGGAACAACTGACACCTGTGCAGTACCAAATTACCCGTAATCACGGGACAGAACGCGCTTTTTCCTCTCCTGACTTTGACACAACCATTGCTGGTACGTTCCGGTGTGTATGCTGTGACAATGCTCTCTATCGCTCTGAAAGCAAATATGAATCAGGCAGCGGCTGGCCGAGTTTCTTCCAACCTATTGATGAGCAGGCCGTTATCTTGGTCGAGGACCGCTCCCATGGCATGGTGCGGACCGAAGTGCGATGCGCGGATTGTGATGCCCATCTTGGCCATGTATTTCCTGATGGCCCTCCTCCTACCGGTCTGCGCTATTGCATGAACGGATATGCTCTGACATATGATCAGGACAAATGAAGCTTTGTTTCAGGACATAAAATGACAAATTCACCAATCCAGCCGCCAAAAGCAAAACAGATACCTTACAGCGAACAGCATCATGGATTTACCCGGGAAGATCCATACGCATGGTTGCGCGCGCAAAATTGGCAGGAGGTTTTTAAGGACCCGACCCGGCTGGACGGTGATATCCGCGCTCATCTTGATGCAGAGAATGCTTATCAAACCGAGCAGATGGCTGATACTTTAGATCTGCAAAAGCTACTCTTTGCTGAAATGAAGGGCCGCATCAAGGAAGATGATAGTTCTGTACCAGTCAAGCACGGCCCATTCGCCTATGGCGTTTCTTACGTGACAGGCGGCCAGCAACCGCGCTATTTTCGCACAGCGCGTGAAGGCGGCGAAGAGACAGTTTATCTGGACGGTGACGTCTTGGCCGAAGGCAAGGATTATTTCAATCTTGGCTCGGTACAACATTCTCCTGATCACACGAAATGTGTTTGGACCTATGACGACAAAGGATCTGAATACTATACAGCAAGACTACGCGATCTAACAACGCTTGTTGATGCCGATGAAATCGTTGAAAATACAGCAGGCCATGTCGTTTGGGATGCTGCATCTGAAGGGTTTTTCTATACGAAAATGGACGAAAACCATCGGCCGTCCGAACTCTATTACCATCGTTTAGGACAAGATCAGGCCTCTGACCATCTGATATTCCGCGAGGATGATGCGGGATTCTTCCTAGGTGTCGGTGGTTCCAGCCGTAATGACGTCATTTATATAGATATCCACGACCACGAAACTTCAGAAATTTGGCTTATCCCCGCTGATGCTCCATTGACGCCTCCGCAATGCGTGCGCAAGCGTGAAAAGGGCGTTGAGTATACGCTGACAGAAGGCGGTGATGTCTTTTATATCCTGACAAACATCCACGGTGCTAAAGACTTCAAAATCATGTCGGCGCCATTTGCAGCTCCACAGGAAAGCAACTGGACCGAGGTTGTCGCCCACCAGCCGGGAAGGCTCATCCTTTCACATGATGCCTATAGCAATTTTCTCGTCTGGCTGGAACGCTATGAAGGTTTACCGCGCATTCAATTATTGAACCGCATCAATGCCAATCAGCATGCCATCTCGTTCGATGAAGAAACCTATTCACTCGGTCTGCATGGTGCAGCGGAATATGAAAGCGATACGATCCGCTTTTCCTATTCTTCAATGACCACGCCGAGCCAGCTTTTCGACTATGTCATGACGGAAAGAAGCCGTCATCTCTTGAAAACCCAAGAAGTACCCTCCGGCCATAGTAGTAAAAATTATATCACACGACGGGTAATGGCAAAAGCCGACGATGGCGCGGAAATCCCCATCTCGCTTTTCTATCATAAGGATACGGTTTTGGATGGAACCGCCCCCTGCTTACTCTATGGCTATGGGGCTTATGGTATTTCCATACCGGCAAGTTTCAATACGAACGCACTTTCCTTGGCAGATAGGGGCTTTATTTACGCCATCGCCCATATTCGCGGCGGTAAGGAAAAAGGCTTTGAGTGGTATGAAAAGGGCAAGCACCAGTTCAAGCGCAACACCTTTACCGACTTTATCGCTTGCGGGCGCCATCTTGTTTCATTGAAATATACCTCTCATGACAGGATTGTAGCCCATGGCGGCTCTGCTGGAGGCATGCTGATGGGCGCTGTCGCCAATATGGCACCAAAAGATTTTGGTGGTATTGTTGCAATTGTGCCCTTTGTGGATGTGCTGGCAACAATGCTGGATGCTTCACTTCCTCTAACCCCGCCGGAATGGCCCGAATGGGGAAATCCGCTTGCGTCCAAGGCAGATTACAAGTTGATTGCATCCTATTCGCCCTATGACAATGTTACCGCACAGGACTACCCGCCAATATTGGCAATGGCCGGCCTGACAGACCCCCGTGTCACCTATTGGGAACCGGCAAAATGGGTGGCGAAGCTGCGCGCGTTGAAAACCAACGACAATCCTGTCCTTTTGCGGACAAATATGGATTCCGGTCATGCAGGTGCCGCGGGTCGATTTTCGAAACTTGAGGAAAGCGCCTATATTTACGCCTATATATTAAAAATTGTCGGAAAGGTGTAGGCTGAAGTCGTTATCCATTGATGCAAACGAAATGATAAAAGAAATTTGTCGAGACAAGGCGAAGATCAGCAGGTGATATTCCTGAATCAGTGATGCTTCGCCAAGGTCATCGGCTAAACGTTTCTTATCCTGAACAGATGCAAAAAGCTGCTGCGATAAGCTTGGTCGAAAAGCGCAACCGGGTATATAGCACGCTTTTTTCATCCAAGCTTCTTGTTGTTGCCCATTGTACCATATTGAATGAATAGGTCCTGATTTCAACAGCGTAAGTACTTAACCAATGGCGGGGGCGTCATGAAAACTTTATTCATCGGGTGTTTTTTAATCTGCGAACTTGTTTTGCCCAGCTATGCGGCGGGCGTGATGGAGGGCGCTGACGAGTATGCGGGTATTAGCTGTCAGAATATGCCAAAAGGCATGGTGCTTGGAAATTTCAATGGCGTAAAAGCCCTTCCCAAAAATCCAGGTGATCATATGAAGGAAATCAATCGTCGTCGGTGCTTTGAGACAATGTTACAATGCCGCAGTTGGCTTGCAACGATGGAAGCGAAATATAATGCACTTCCCCCACGCACTGCCTATTGTACGCACTATAAATAGGTCGAAAAATGAAAAAATTGATGTATCTCACTCTTTTTGCCAGTTTTATTTCATTGACACCTTCAAAAAGTGCTCCAATCCGCAAGAACATTGATGAATATGCCGGCGAGCGCTGCAATACACCGGCCAGAGGCAGCGGCATCGTGGCTGGTTTCTTTAGTGGTATGACGGATAATCCGATTGTCAGCTCCGATGGATACGTACCGGTCGACAGATATCGTTGTTTCAAGACGCTAGACGAATGCAGGGGCTGGCTTTACACTATGGAATCTCTATACGGTGCGCCAACACCGCGTGCAAAATTATGCACACAATATTGATATCGTGACCTATGGCACTGGAGGCCTGCTCGAATGAAAAATACATTGAAGGTTTTGGCTTTAATTGGTTTGGCTTGCTTAACCACAACGGCTGTCGAAGCCAGTGGGCGCGATCCCGGTAAAGTTGCCAATATGACAAGCGAATATGCTGGTGAGCGTTGTTCGACGCCACCGAAAGGCAGCGGAATCGTGGCCGGTTTTTTCCGTGGATGGGAGCAGACCCCCTTTCAAAATCGCGGCGATGGCTTGATGCCGGTAGAGCGTTACCGATGTTTCAAGACAACCACTCAGTGCCAGTCATGGCTTAAAACAATGACCTATCTTTACAACGAAAAGTCGATTGATGCGAGCATGTGCACAAAATTCTAAAAGGCAAACCTGCCTGAACGCTTCTTCAGTTTGACGCCGATATATTTCTGAATGGCTTTTGTTCCCATCCATTGTCATCAATGACTATTTCGACGCATGTGCATAAATCGCGATTGCCCGATTGGTTTTCGAAGCAATAAAAAACAACCACTGCTTGATAGCAGTGGTTGTTTTGTCTTTAAGTTTTTTATTTTAGCAGCTTATGCCTGCTCGTACATTTCCAGTACATGATCCCAGTTGATCAAATGATCGACAAAAGCTTCCAGATATTTAGGACGCGCATTGCGATAATCGATATAATAGGAGTGTTCCCATACATCCACGCCCAGTACCGGTTTAGCGCCATGCACCAGCGGATTTTCGCCATTCGCTGTTTTCATGATTTCAAGCTTGCCATTTTTGACAGCAAGCCAGGCCCAGCCAGAACCAAATTGCGCAGCACCAGCGCTTAAAAAATCAGCGCGGAATTTGTCATAGCCACCGAGATCACTGTCGATTGCCTTTGCCAACTTTTCAGGAAGACTTTTACCGCCGCCATTCTTTTTCATCCATTTCCAAAAATGGATGTGGTTGTAGTGCTGAGCAGCATTGTTGAAGAGCCCCTGATTCTTTCCAAAGCTTTCTTTCACCACGTCTTCAAGGCTTTTACCTTCAAGACCAGAGTCCTTTAGAAGATTGTTTCCATTGGTTACATAGGCTTGATGGTGTTTGTCGTGATGGTACTCAAGGGTTTCCTTCGACATATAAGGGGCAAGTGCATCATAGTCGTAAGGTAGTTCGGGTAATTCGAAAGCCATATTGAATACTCCTCAAAAATTCTTCTTTTAACATAAAGCCGGATTGTTAATTTGGCGTGACATGGCGTGAAAGACAAGGGGCTTTCTCGTTTTCACGCGAGTTTGACTGGAAAACTCGGGCAAGCTTGTCCATAAAACCAATGTTGGGGTTTATACGCTGAATAGAAACAGACCAGAATTTGATTGGTTGGATGGAGTAAAATCGATTTGCGTCTTTTTAACTTCCTATGCCAATAATGGTCATCAAATGAAACGAGAACGGATCGGCCTATGCATCCCCCTATATCACGACGCAGCTTTCTAAGTGTTTTTGCCGTTGGCGCAGCCGCAAGCGGTCTTGCCGGATGTACATCATCCGGCCCCAATGGCTTATCATTCGGATCAGGTATGATCATGGGGAATACCCCGAATGACACCTTGGCACCCTTCGCCTCTATGTACGCCGCCCGTCAGGATGGCGGTTTTGATCTACCTGCAATCCCTTATCGAAAAATAGATCCGCAATTTCTGCGTCAAATCGTTGACGACCCCACCGGCGAGCAACCCGGCACCATCGTTGTCGATACGAAGCGCCGTTACCTTTATCTCGTACGCCAAAATGGCAAAGCTATTCGTTATGGCGTCGGCATTGGCAGAGCGGGCTTTGCTTGGTCTGGTCGTGCGATTATTCAGTATAAACGCCCATGGCCAACATGGACGCCACCAGCAGAGATGATTGTAAGACAACCTGAGCTTAAAAAATACAGTGCAGAAAATGGTGGTATGAGACCGGGCTTGAAAAACCCTCTCGGAGCGCGCGCACTTTATATTTTCCAAGATGGTAAGGACACGCTTTATCGCCTTCATGGTTCGCCCGAATGGTGGTCTATCGGCAAGGCAACATCGTCAGGCTGCGTCCGTTTGATGAATCAGGATATCATCGACCTTTTTGACCGTGTACCGGAAAAAACACCGATCCTCGTTGTGTAATCCTATCGCCTCATCTCTTACACTCTCCATGTCGCAGAAATAACAACTTGCGACATGTAAAATGTTATTTTCCTTTGGTTGCAAAGGGCGCTAGAGCATTTTCCGAAAAGTGTGAAGCGGCTTTCAGACAAAAAATGCGGAAAAATTAAAAGCTTAGAGCACGTATTTGATTCATCAAATACCGAACATGCTCTAGAGTGGATCTGTTTTTGCAAGAGGCACAGATTCACTCTAAATTTTTCTTTTTACGTATTTCCCGAGCGAAAAAGTTATTCAACTTTAGAGTTTGAAATACTCCAAGGCTGCAGCGCCCGCACTTGCAAACGTATTATTTGCGCTTGCCGCCGAGTAGATTGCCAAGGACACCGCGCAAAATGTTTTCGCCTGCCTTCGCCAAAGAGCGACCAATGGAATTGGCGGCTGATCGCGTGGCCGATTTTACCGCAGCTTCAGCAACAGATTGTCGACCGCGTCCTTTTTTCTCGCTTCCAAAAATTGTGTCCCAGAAGCTCCCTTCCTCCTGCTCGGAATTGGCCGCTGTTTTTTCCGCTGCGTTGCGCGCCAACATTTCATAAGCCGAATCGCGGTCCACAACCTCGTCGTAATGGCCGCTGACAGGACTGGTGGCGATGAGTTGTTGACGTTCCTGCGCGGTGATAGGGCCAATTTGTGAAACAGGGGGACGGATTGTCGTTCGTTGCACCACAGATGGCACCCCCTTTTCCTCCAGCGTGGAAACCAGTGCCTCACCCGTCGCCAACTGGCCGATTGCTTCCATCGTATCGAAGTCAGGATTAGCGCGAAAGGTGGAAGCAGCGGCCTTCACGGCGGCGGTTTCCCTTGGCGTATAGGCACGCAAAGCATGTTGAATACGATTACCAAGCTGCGCGAGCACTGATTCAGGCACATCAAGTGGATTTTGCGAAATGAAATACACACCAACACCCTTTGAGCGGATCAGACGAACTACCTGCTCAATACGTTCAATCAATGCCTTGGGCGCATTGTTAAAAAGCAAATGTGCCTCGTCGAAGAAAAACACAAGGCGCGGCTTTTCTGGATCGCCAATTTCAGGCAATTGCTCGAAAAGCTCAGACATGAGCCAAAGTAGGAAGGTTGAATAAAGGCGCGGGTTGGACATCAATTTATCGGCAGCCAAGACGTTCACCTGCCCACGCCCGTCTGTTGTCGTGCGCATGATGTCGTTCAGCTTCAAAGCAGGTTCGCCGAAAAAGTGTTTGCCGCCCTGTTCTTCCAGCACCAGCAACTGCCTCTGTATCGCTCCGACGGACGGTTTGGATATATTGCCATAACGCGTGGAAAGTTCTGCGGCACGGTCTGCAACATGCGCCAACATTGATTGCAGGTCTTTTAAGTCGAGCAGAAGCAGACCTTCTTCATCAGCGATACGGAAAGCAATATTCAAAACACCTTCCTGCGCAGGGGTGAGATCCATCAAACGGGAAAGCAACAAAGGCCCCATTTCTGAAACGGTCGCACGTATCGGGTGCCCCTGCTCACCGAAAAGATCCCAGAAAATAACTGGGCTTGCTTTCATAGTGATATCGACGAGACCAACATTTTCAGCGCGTGATTTGACATTATCGTTCAATGTACCGGCTTTGCCGATACCTGAAAGATCTCCTTTGATATCTGCACAGAAAACGGGAACGCCTGCTGCAGAAAATGATTCGGCCAACACCTGCAAAGTTACAGTCTTACCCGTACCCGTGGCACCAGTGATCAAGCCATGTCGATTGGCATATTTTAACCAGATGTATTCCTGCTTGATTTCCTGCGCCTGAGTTTGGTGGCTGGCGCCCAAAAAAATGCCCCTGCTATCGGTCATGCCCAATTGATCCTTTGCTGCATATCGCGTTATCGGCTTTGTACCTAAATGTAACAGACTAGATGCAAATCAATAAGGGCAATAGCGCAATCTTCACGCTTTTTCGTGTTTAACCGTGTGTGTATTGGTCAAGCGCGGCCGACCACATAGATAGCCGGCTATTGCCGCACCCAAGCCGAAACCGGCAAACACCACACTGCACCATTGAAAACCACCACTCCAATCATGCACCAAACCAACAAGCAATGGCCCGAATGCTGCAAGACAATAACCGATGCATTGCGCCATACCGGAAAGATGTGAGGCAACATGGGCATCTCGCGCACGCAGAACGATCATCATCATGGCGGCCGCAATCAATCCACCCTGGCCGACTCCCTGAACGACTACCCAAAGCCATACGGTTGAAAGTGGAGCGAATATGAATCCAGTAAGACCCGCTGTCGCCAAAAGGCAGAGCAAAACATTCAGACCACTTTGGCTTGCCCTGCGCCCTGCAATTACCGGTGTGATAAGGCACGCTACCGCCTGAATAAAAATGGAGATAGAGATGAGTTTGCCCGCCTGCGCACCGGCAAGCCCCCGCTCTTGCAGGATGGGCGCCAACCAGCCAAAGACACAATAGGCAAGCGACGATTGTAGCCCCATATAAAAGGTCACCTGCCAAGCTAAAGGATCACGTAACAATCCCTTGACCTGATAGCGGTCTTTTGCAGCATGAAGGCCCGGCCCCTTTAACTGTGGCAACCACAAGATCATAACAAGGATGACGGGTGCGACCCAAAACGCCAACGCCATTTGCCACGAGCCGCCAAACAAGGTTTTTAGTGGCACGGTCAGCCCGACAGCCAATGCAGCACCACCACATAATGCCATGGTATAAAGACTGGTCATCAAAGCCAGCTGATGCGGAAAGTCGCGTTTTACGACCCCTGGCAGCAGAACATTGCCCATAGCAATCGCCCCGCCCGCAAAAACGGCACCGACATAGAGCAACGAAAAATTTCCCGTTCCCCGTAAAGCCAGTCCTACTGCTAATAATAAAAGAACCAGAAAGAGTGTTTTTTCCGAGCCTATACGTTGCGACAAATAAGGTGCAAGCGGTGCAAACAGTCCAAGACATAATACGGGAAGTGTCGTCAGAATACCGGCAGAGGTACCAGTCATACCCAGATCAGCTGAAATGTCAGGCAAAAGCACCGAAAGCGATGAAAAGACCGGGCGTAGGTTAAACGCAATCATCGTCAGGCTGAACCCTAAAATGACACTGGTCAGCGTCCCGCGGGTCGTCGATGTTTTCTGTTCACTCATGGCGATACTCTCAGCAATTCATCAATCTGCATCATCATTGGCTTCATGAAATCACGCAATGCATTGGCAGCAATATGCGGATCGCCCGTATTGATTGCATCGATAATCTTGGCATGGGCTTCCATATCCGGTTCGATCAGCGGGCCATCAAGTGTGGATAGAATCGTCTCGCGGATCGAGGTGGAAAAGAACGCATAGAGTTCGATCAATGCCTGATTCTTTCCCAGCGCCACGATAGCCTGATGGAATCGAAAATCATTTTCGACATAGTTGTCGGCATTATTGGAAGAATACTCACCCCGTATCGTCAAAAGATCGCGTAAATGGGCTATACCCTCGGGTGTTTTTCGCACCGCTGCCAAACGCACCGCCTCGGCCTCTAATGCGGTACGGGCTTCAAAGCGGTCACGCAGACTGAGATGGGTGATACGGGCGAATGATTCTGCTGGATCGACGGTGGACACGACGAAAGTACCTGAGCCCTGACGCGTTTCCAAAAGACCTTTCATCACCATGGCTCGCACAGCTTCACGCACCGTGCCACGACTGACAGCCAACATCTCACATAGGCCTGCCTCGTTGGGGATGCGGTCGCCTAGTACCACCTGCCCGACATGATTTCTTCCTGCAGCCGCGCTACGACTGTTTCTGTTAAAGATAAACGTTCAACCGGTTTCATGACTGCTCTTCAATTCATCTGATGATTTAATCATCATTTCTTTTTATCTTATTGTCAAGACTGCGACGTTTGCGTAAATTAAAAGCTGGTTGAAGATAAATAGGTTGGCCTTGCGCCGGTTATGGCTTTATGGTTGTGTCATTCAGCCTATAGAAACGGCGCGCAATTGTTTAGCAGGATCCAAGTTTGCTCATGAGCCCGAAACAGTCCCATACATCCTCCACACATCAAACCCGCAATCCGGTTTGGTCAGTTATGCAGCGTGCGGACGACCCTGACATTAAGCGGGCCCGCCAACAGCTTGTCGACGATCTTGCCAACGGCGCCACTGGCGTTGCACTTATTTTTGAAGGTGCCAACAGCGCGTTCGGCTTTGGCCTTCCTGCAAAAGTGGAAACGATACCGACATTGTTCGATGGCCTCGATCTTGATGGAATCCACATCCGTTTGGATAACCACCCACACGGACGGGCCATAGCAGACGGCTTTATCGATTACCTACAGCAAAGACGTATCAATCCCAATCGGACCCAGCTGACCTTCAGCACGGATCCGACGGCTGTCCTGGCCACCACGGGCAAGTTGAAAATGTCTATAGCCGCTTTAAAGGCATCTTTGCCGCAATCCATGTCCGGCTTTTTCTCTTCAGGTATACCGGGCGTCGTCTTGGAAGCCGATGGGCGTCCTTATCATAATGCGGGTGCAACCGCTGCACAGGAAATCGGTGCCATGCTATCGGTTGCGCTCGGACATCTTAAGATGGTTGAAGAGGCGCGCCATCATATTGTTTATGCACTTCCCCATATCGGCTTTGCCACTGCATTGGATCAAGACCCCGCTATGGGACTGGCGAAAATGCGTACCATAAGGCACTTGTGGCGCAAACTGCAGGAAGAACGCGGCGTTCCAACCCCCTTCCCTGCTGTTATTCATGTTGAAACATCGATGCGTATGATGACGCAGATGGACGCTGAAACCAACATCGCGCGCGCATCGATGGCGGCCTATGCTGCCGTTTCCGGTGGAGCAAGCTCGCTTTCCATTCTCCCGCATAGTTTCGTTTTCGGTCTTCCCGATAGCGCGGCACGGCGTGTTGCCCGCAACAGCCAGCGCATTCTGATTGATGAAAACGCCACACCGCTTTCCAAACATCCCAATCGTCGCGCGGCGGATGCCGATGCGTTGGCTGAAGCAGCATGGCAGGAATTTCAGCGCCTCGAAGATGAAGGCGGCATCATGCAAAGCCTGATTGATGGCAATCTCGAGCGTCGTATTGAAGAGGCACGCGATCTGCGTTTGGTAAGTTACCATAAAAAAGAAAGAGCGATTGTCGGTACATCCATATTTACCGCGGCCCGAACAGAGCCTTTCGGCATATTGGATGCAAAGCCAAAAGCTTTCATTGCCGAGGGTATCACGCATTGCCAGCCTTTGGCACGGGGCCGCTGGGATGAGGATTTATTGGAAGTGCAGAAAATGGCACCGGTTGAACTGGTGAAAGATGTTCAATGATACGGAGTTTTCGTTCAGCCACCGACCGTCTGGTAGAAGTGCCATTGACTGCAAGTGGTATACCCGAAGATGACGTTTTGTGGATTGATTTGTTGGATCCGACACAGAATGAAGAAAAAACCATAGAACAATGGTTGAATATTCCCATCCCAACCCATGACGACATGGTCGAGATCGAGGAATCAAGCCGCTTTTATATGGAAGATGGAGCCCAATATCTCACTGCTCCGTTGATTTATGTGATCGATGGTGACAAGCGTGACATTGCGCCCGTAACATTCATTCTGGCAGGCACGCGGCTGGTAACAGTGCGCTACAGCCAGCCGAAGGCGATTGAATTATTCATCACTCGCACGACCAAAGCTGGCAATGGTCTCATCAACCAACAATGCACTGGCATAACCATTCTTCTCGGGCTTGTTGAAGCGGCAACCGACAGGCTTGCGGATTTGCTTGAAGCTGTATCGGGCCGGATAGAAAAAGCATCGCGGCATATTTTTCATCGGGATGAGAATTCCCCTCCCATGTCGACAACCGACTTTCGTAAAATTCTCACCCAGATAGGCAGTCAGGGAACCTTCCTGTCTATGGTGCGTGAAAGTATTGCCGGTATAAGTCGTCTTTTGGTGTATGTTGAAGCCTATGGCAAGACGATCACGCCAAAAAAAGATGTAAAAGCAACGATCAAATCATTGGAACGCGATACGCAATCGCTGGAGCATTATGCCGATTTCCTGTCATCAAAGATGACTTTCTTGCTGGATACGGTTGTTGGTATGATTTCCACCGAGCAAAACGCCATCATCAAAATTTTCTCTGTGGCGGCGGTGGGTTTCATGCCGCCTACCCTCATTGCTTCAATCTACGGTATGAACTTCCATTTCATGCCGGAGCTGAATGAAACGTGGGGATATCCGATTGCTTTATTGCTGATGGTCGTGTCGGCTGTTTTGCCGCTGGTCTATTTCAGGAAAAAGGGCTGGCTCTAAGCCTTGGTTCAGGACCTATTGGTCTGAATGAAACGGTATAAGGAATTTCGTTGTTAACGATGAGAAGAACCGCAGAAACTCCGAATATTTTCAAGGCTGCTCGACTTTGGTTTCGGGAAAATTGACCATTTCCCGAAGCGACAGAAAAACAGCTTTAATCTGCTTGGTCGAATTGCTCATAGCTGAGTATACCCACCCGCATTTCGCTTTCCTTCGCGCTACTTTTGGCTGTTTATTGTGCCGTAGCATTCAAATGAATAGGTCCCGACCTTAGTCGATATATCTTCGCCAAAAACCGCAAGCGCAGTTTGTAAAACGACCGACTTACAACAATTCTGAGTTTGTGCTATAGAGATATGATAAGCGAAGCGTATGATGATCGAGGTTTTATCGCTGCTCTGGTATACGGTCAGATGTCAGGATGCCTCAAGCTTCAAAGGAGCTGACAAATGGGTATTGGATTGGCTATGCGCGTTTCTGTCGAGGGAATGAACCGGCAGGCAGATTCGCTTTATCAGGTTTCAGAGAACGTCGCTTCCGCAACCGCTATGGGCAATAATGATACCGACATTGCCAATGACATGACCGATATGGTCATGTCAGAACATGTTTTCAAAGCCAATTTCCGGGTCTTTCAAATGGCTGACGATGTTATGGCGCAGATCGTCAATTTAAAACGATAGGCAAGAGTCCTCAAAACGTAGCCAGAATTAGGCTTCATCAAGCGTATTTAGAAGCGCGACAGTTTAACGATCATTTTATTTTGAGAAGTGGCTGGGGTACCTGGATTCGAACCAGGGAATGCCGGTACCAAAAACCGGTGCCTTACCGCTTGGCTATACCCCAAAAAGCAGTCAAAACGTGCTTTGCTCGGGCCTTATAACGACTCATGTTTGATTGCGCAATATGTCAAACCGAAAGCAGCACTTTTTTTTCATCACCTTGTTTTGCAAAATGCGCATTTCTTGCAGTTCATGGCAGGCTGTGCGACAAAGAAGCGACACTTGCTCGCCATCGGCATATCATAAAGATTGTCGTAAAATTGCGATGCCTAACCTGCATCTTGAGGATAACCTGCCATGCCTATTCCATTCGTCAAGGATTTCGACCCAGACTATGGAACGGCAGTTACCCTTAATCCACAGGTGCGCCGCTTGACGGTGCACAATCCGTCGCCCTTTACCTTTACCGGAACCAATAGTTACATTATCGGCTCGGACACATTAGCGATCATCGATCCAGGTCCGGAAGATGATGCGCATTTTAAAAATCTTCTGCGTGCGACTGCTGGCCATACTATCAGTCATATTTTTATCACCCATTGCCATATGGATCATTCCCCCCTTGCGAAGCGGCTTTCCGAGGCTACAGGCGCCATCATCGTTGCTGAAGGCCCCTATCGTGCGGCCCGCATACGCGGAACGGATGAGGAAACAGCACTTGATGCCAGCAGCCAGAGCGATTTTGTGCCTGACATTGCATTGAAAGATGACGAGCGTATCGAAGGTGATGGGTGGGTTTTATCGTGTGTGACCACTCCCGGACATATGGCTAATCACGCGGCGTTCGCGCTTGAAAATAGTGGTATTCTCTTTTCGGGCGATCATGTGATGGCATGGGCCACAACCGTGGTTGCGCCACCGGATGGCTCAATGAAGGATTATATGCAATCGCTGGATAAATTGCTCAAGCGCGACGACCGGGTTTATTTGCCGGGCCATGGCGGGGCCGTTTATAAACCACATCATTTTGTACGTGCCATGAAAGCGCATCGCAAAATGCGGGAATGTGCAATTCTGCAAAGAATTTGCGAAGGCGACCACAATATAGAAAGCATTGTTAAGGCCATCTATCGCGATACCGATCCAAGATTACACAAGGCAGCAGCGCTTTCTGTATTTGCCCATATCGAAGACTTGGTCGAACGCGGACTTGTCAAAACTGATGGTGTTGCGAGATTGAATGGTTCCTATTCTGCATCCTGATCTATCGGGGTAGACAGCATCTCCGTATCAAGTGCATCCATAAAGGTGGTGATGAAACCAGCATTTTCGCCAAAATCACGCGGTAGATAGCGCGATGCAGATCGCATATCGACAAAGGTTGTATCGCCTTCGTCAATAAGCCGGATCACAATATCCGAGATAAAGCCGAGGTAAAAAGTCTTGGCCTGTGCTTCGACGAAGATCGCATCATCTTCACCATCGACACCTTTTTGCTTGATGAATGTCCAGCCAAGTGAATCAATAACATTGCGAACGGACTTCAGGATGCGGTCAGGCGACCCATCATACCGCCGCCCGGACATTTGCGGCCATTCAACGGCTTGCAATCCAGCTTGGGCTGTGAGCGAATTGGCGGTCGGCAATGCATCGGCAGGCCGCGTGCCGGCAATAAAGGCTGGTGGCGTATCTGTATCGGTCGACACATCGCTTATCGGCGGCATCATAAACCACAATATGCCAAAAGCCGCCAGCGGCGTAGCGGTCAAAAGCGCAAAGACAATGCCTTTCAGGGACTTCAGCCCGCCTTTATCGCCCCGCAACCAAAGATCGGAAAGCCCTTTGATCGCAAGAAATAGCGATAAAACCGCTAGAATACCGGCAAGAGTGGCAAGTACAATAAAGTCCATCGTCCGGATAAGAGAAAAACGATGAAAGACGACGGAAAATAATAAAACCAAAAGGGCAAAACCACCGAGGCGCGGCGACCAGACCGCAGCGCGTGAGGTCATACGGACATATTTCTTTCTCATTTCCCCTCAACCGCGCTTCTACAAAGCGTCACAATCCGTCACTTGTTTCACTGTATTATCCGATGGAATTGCATCTGACAATTTCATAAACGTAAATCCCTTTTCTTGTAGCGCCATCACCCCTTCGGCAACACCTTCACCTGAAAGCCGCCTTGGCTGATTCATATGTGCAATGATCACATCGCCATTTTTTGCTGTCGAAATACGTTTTTCAACTGACGTTGCAGCAAGCGATGCCCCGATATCGGCATTGAGCGAAAAACCGGCAATCTTGTAGCCCATATTGCCAATCAATTTCAGTGCATCTGGAGAATATCGCGCAGACGCATCCCTGTACCAGCGGGACGGTGCAAAACCAGCCGCAATTAAGGCCTTTTGGCCGCCATCAACCTCATTGCAAACAGCTTTCAAACTGCCTGCTGTTTTCAATCCATAGATTGTAGGTTGATTATCGATCGCCGGAATATGGTTGGCGCCATGGTTGGCAACCTCGAAGAGATCAGGGCGGGAGCGTATTTTTTCCACGATATCCGCATTACGACGAAGCCATCTGGCTGTCACAAAAAACGTCGCTTTTATATTGCGATTGATGAGAACGTCAAAAATACGATGGTCCGTATCGCCCATACAGAGATCAAGCGTCAAAGCGACCTGCGGCTTCGATGCAGGCCCCTTTGTAATGTGCAATACAGGCTCCACCGTTCCAGCCTGACATAAGACAGGTGAAACCAATATTGCTATCGATACCAAACAAACACGCATAAGTGACATACTCATCTTCAAGCGGTTCCAATCAGCGGCTGATAGCAGCTTGAGCGGCAGAAAGGCGGGCAATCGGCACGCGGAATGGAGAGCAGGAAACGTAATCCAATCCGGTTTCCTCGCAGAGCGTGATCGATTGCGGGTCGCCGCCATGTTCACCACAGATACCGAGTTTGATAGATTGCCGTTCAGATCGTCCGCGCGATGCTGCTATTTCGATCAGTTCACCCACACCATCGCGGTCGATTGAGACAAATGGGTCCTGCTCCAAAAGCCCTTTTTGCATATAGGTTGTCAAAAACGGTGCGGCATCATCACGAGAGATACCGAAAGTTGTCTGGGTCAAGTCATTGGTACCAAAAGAGAAAAATTGTGCTGTTTGTGCAATTTCTGCCGCACGAAGTGCAGCCCGCGGCAATTCAATCATTGTGCCGACCAGGTATTCAATTTTTATATCCTGTTCTTTCATGACATCCATTGCCACATGGTCAATACGCTCCTTGACGAAATCCAACTCTGCCTTCAGCGCTACCAGCGGTACCATGATCTCCGGTATCACCGCGGCACCCGATCGTTTTGCAGCTTCTGCTGCGGCTTCGAAAATAGCACGCGCCTGCATTTCAGCAATTTCCGGGTAGGTTATCGCCAAGCGGCAGCCACGCAATCCCAACATAGGATTGAACTCATGCAATTGATGCGCTCTCTCCACTATGGTCTCTGCCGGGATGCCCATCGCTTTTGCAACATCGGCAATTTCAGCATCGGTTTTCGGCAAAAATTCATGCAATGGCGGATCGAGAAGACGGATAGTGACAGGAAGACCGTGCATAATCTCAAACAACTCAACGAAATCCGACTTCTGCATCGGCAATAATTTGTCCAATGCACTGCGTCGTCCTTTTTCATCAGCGCTTAAAATCATTTCGCGCATTGCAACAATGCGTTCACCTGCAAAAAACATATGTTCGGTGCGACAAAGGCCAATACCCTCAGCCCCGAAAGAACGGGCCATCCGCGCATCCGCAGGCGTTTCGGCATTTGCCCGCACTTTCATACGCCGCATTTCATCGGCCCAGCCCATCAGTTTAGCAAAATCACCGGATAATTCCGGTTGCAACATTGCTACTCTGCCCTTGTATATGTGGCCGTTTCCGCCATCGATGGTGATGATGTCACCTTTGTGAAAGTTTTCACCAGCTGCGGTCAGAACACCGGCCCGATAGTCAATCCGCACGCTTCCGGCACCTGACACACAGGGTTTGCCCATTCCGCGCGCAACAACGGCTGCGTGGCTGGTCATCCCGCCACGCGTGGTCAAAATGCCTTCAGCTGCATGCATCCCATGAATATCTTCGGGGCTTGTCTCAATGCGCACAAGAATCGCTTTTCGTCCTTCGGCTGAAAGCGCTTCTGCATCTTCAGATGAAAATACGATTTCTCCGGTTGCTGCACCTGGCGAAGCCGGCAAACCGACCCCCAACGTGGTTTTTGGTGCCTTAGGATCCAGTGTCGGGTGCAAAAGCTGATCAAGAGATTTAGGCTCTATGCGTAAGATCGCCTCTTCCTGCGAGATAAGCCCTGCCTCAACCATTTCCACTGCCATTTTCAAGGCAGCCCTAGCCGTCCGTTTGCCTGATCGGGTTTGCAGCATCCAGAGCTTGCCTTTTTCAATGGTGAATTCGAGATCCTGCATGTCACGGTAATGGCGTTCGAGTTTATCAGCAATTTCACGGAAGCTCGCAAAGGCTTCCGGCATGATCTGTTCAAGTGACGGCTTATCTGATCCGGCAGCTATTCGCGCGGCTTCTGTAATATTCTGCGGTGTCCTGATACCGGCAACCACGTCCTCACCTTGGGCGTTGACAAGAAATTCGCCATAAAGCTCATTCTCACCTGTCGAAGGATTACGCGTAAAAGCAACACCGGTGGCCGAATCCTCTCCCATATTGCCGAAAACCATGGCTTGCACATTGACCGCTGTGCCCCAATTTTCTGGAATATTGTGTAAACGGCGGTAGGTGATCGCGCGCGCAGTCATCCAGCTTGAAAAAACCGCGCCAATAGCACCCCATAGCTGCTTTTCTGGATCTTGAGGGAAGGCCTCTCCCAGTTCCTCTTCCACACATGCCTTATAGGCATCAATAACGGCTTTCCAGTCGTCCGCCGTCATTTGCGTATCGACATCATAACCGTGACGTGCTTTCGCATCATCAAGGATTTCCTCAAAAAACGCATGATCGACGCCAAGAACGACATCCGAATACATTTGGATAAACCGGCGGTAGCTATCATATGCAAAACGTTCGTCACCGGCTTCCTGCGCAATTGCCCGAACAGTTTCATCATTAAGGCCGAGATTAAGTACCGTATCCATCATGCCCGGCATGGATGCACGTGCACCAGAGCGCACGGACAAAAGCAACGGATTTTTGGCGTCGCCGAACCGGCGACCGGTTTGTTGGCCGATTTGCGCGAGCGATTTTTTGACGGTTTCTTGCAACGTATCGGGGTAACCATTGCCATTTTGGTAATAATAGGTGCAAACTTCGGTCGTAATCGTGAAACCGGGGGGAACGGGAAGGCCCAGACTGCTCATCTCGGCAAGATTGGCACCTTTTCCTCCCAAAAGATTACGATCGCTCGCCGAACCCTCTGCTTTTCCATCGCCAAAACTATAGACCCATTTCGTCATTTTCAATGTCCTCCGGTTACCATCGTTATGGCTTTGTCAAAGTCGTTTACAGCGGCACAGCGTGCAAATGCCCTATGCTCGCCTATTCGGCACGTTGAAATGTAGAGGACAACGCGCACAACGCCAACACTATTTTTCTATTGAAAGCTGTCAAATCGATTGAATAACAAAAGGTTGAGTGCTCGAGCCTAGCCGGCATCGCGTAGTTGTTCAGCAGTTTGCAGATCTACAGAAACAAGCTGCGAGACACCTTGCTCTCCCATCGTGACGCCGAAAAGCCGGCTCATCCGTGCCATGGTGATAGGATTATGGGTGATGACAACGAAACGTGTTTCAGTCGAAGCCGCCATTTCATCCATCAAATTGCAATAACGCTCGACATTATGGTCATCAAGCGGCGCATCCACTTCGTCCAAAACGCAAATAGGGGCCGGATTGGTTAGAAAGACAGCAAAAATCAAAGCCATCGCTGTCAAAGCTTGCTCACCACCCGACAAGAGCGTCATTGTCTGCGGCTTTTTACCCGGCGGACGAGCAAGAATTTCCAGACCGGCATCGAGCGGATCATCGGATTCGACCAGTTGAAGCTCGGCCGTACCGCCGCCAAAAAGGTGGCTGAAAAGCCGTTGAAATTCGCTATTCACTTTCTCGAACGCTGCCAGAAGACGTTCACGCCCTTCACGGTTCAGGCTCTGGATGGCGACACGTAGCTTTTTGATCGCCTCTAACACATCATCGCGCTCAACGGTCATCGCATCGTAACGCGAACGCAATTCCTGCTCTTCCTCTTCAGCGCGTAGATTAACAGCACCCAACCTTTCGCGTTCAATACGTAAACGCTCAAGCCGATGTTCGAGAACCCCGATGTCAGGCATTTTTTCACCAAGAGAAAGTCCTGCCAGCTGCAAGGTCTCATGCGCCGGGCAATTTAATGCCTCGCTGATACGCGTCTCGATATCCTTGCGCCGATCGGTCGCCGCATTGAGCCGCTCTTCTGCACGGGCGCGCTCCTCCCTGCTGGATGATAAAGCGGCAAAAGCTTCTGAAACCTGTTTGTCCAGAATGCTTTGCGCGTTTTCCGCACTGGCCAATTGATCCATGATCTCATGGCCCTGTGCTTCTGCTTTACCAATTTCGTCCAGCAAAGCAATGCGTTTGTCTTCCAGTCCGTCAGGCGTGTCGGCCAAGTGTTCCGCTTCAATCATGGCTTCTTCACGGCGAGCTTGCAGGGCTTCGATCTGCGTCTTTGCATTCTCGATACGAACGGTCCAATTCCGCTTTTCAGCAGCAATCATTTCAAGACGACGCAGGCGCGTCATAGCGCTTTGTTTCCAGCCCTGTAATTGTGCCGACGCATTTGCTACCGCTGCGCGTTCCGCAACCAATTGGCTGTTAAGCTGCTCCAATGTCGTGTCAAAAGCTGCCAGATCAGGAAGTATAGTTTGTTGTTCTTCGGCTGCCGCGCATTGGACATCCAGTTCCTGTGCTTCCGCTTGCAAACGATTCCGGCTTTCTTCTAAAGCTGAAAGCTTCAATTGCCATTCACCGACTTGCCGCTCCAATTGGACAAGTATTTTTTGTGCCTCATCGCGCTTTTCATGAGCGATGCGCAAGTTTTGACGGCAATCGCGTTCACGCAAACGCGCTGCTTCGATCGAAGCTTCCTTCTGCTGCAAGAGGCTTTCCGCCTCCGCCAGCTTATCCCGTGCAGTCGCAATCAAATCCACCAGCACAATCAATCTGTTTTTTTGTGCCAGACGTTGGGCAGCGGCGGTTGGAGCGTCGGCACGCGCCTGCAAACCATCCCAACGCCATAATGCTCCCTCCCGGCTTACAAGCCTTTGGCCGGGCAGCAGCATGGATTGCAAACGCTCGCCATCCTGCTTGTCCACCACGCCAATCTGCAGCAGGCGTGAACGGAGTGCTTCTGGCGCGCGCACATAGCGGGAAAGTGGGACAACACCCTCTGGCAATTGCTGATCTGTGGCAACCGCAGCCGCTGCATGCCAAAACACCGGCGCCGCAGAATTTTCAGAAGCTTCAAGGTCATCGCCCAAGGCTGCGCCTAAGGCCGTTTCAAACCCTTGGTCGACGCTGATTTCATCAACAACCGGCGTGTAATCTCCATAGGTCATGGATTTTACCAATTGTTCGAGAGTACGCGCTTCGGTGACAAGGCCATTGAGTGCATCACGACGATCATTGACGACGGGGCGCGCGGCGTTTTCTGCAAGACGTGCCGCCTCAACCACAGCTTCCATTTCCTGCACCAGATGCTGGTTTTCGGCCAAAAGACTTTCCGCTTCCTCCAAAGTTGCCACGGCATGTTCCAGATTAGCGGCTTCATCCAATTGCAAACGCACGGCTTTAATTTGCCCGTCAATATCTGCGCGGCTGCTGTCAATGCGCTGTCGACGTGCGGCCAGATCATTTAGCTGCTGGTGGATGCGCGTTGCTTCAGCACCGGCTTGTGCCCGTTTTCGGGTAAGTTCTGCCGATTTGGTCTCACTCGCCGCAAGGATACTCTCCAGCTCCTCCAAACGTGCTGCAAGCTCTGCCTCGCTTTCATGCGCATTTTCAGCTTCCAAACGAAGAATTTCATCTTCCGCATCCAGCTGTTCAAGCATTTGCGCGTTGTCTGCAGCAAGCTGTTCCTCGCGCATAATATCACCCGCCAATTGCTCAAGCCGACGCATCAACTCAGATTGGCGCTGACGATTGCGGTTTTCTTCTTCTTCCAATTGTCGCAAAGCCAGATTGAGCCGCTGATGTGCAGCCGATGCTTTGGCTGCCGCTTCACGCAATGGGGGAAGACCAAGCTTTCCACTTTCTTGGGCTTTTTGCACGCGCATATGCGCTTGCGCTTTTTCGGCCACTAAACCTGTTGCGGCGTTCAGCGCGCTCTCGGCTTCAATTTCCTGGCTCTTACTTTCCGACCAGCGCAGATAGAAAAGCCCGGCTTCAGCCTGACGTATATCGGATGAAAGTGCCTTGAACCTATTTGCCTGACGGGCCTGACGCTTCAAGCTTTCTATGCGTGACGATAAATCACCAACCACATCCTCCAGCCGGTCGAGATTATTCCCGGCCGCGCGCAAACGCAATTCTGCTTCGTGGCGGCGACTATGTAAACCTGAAATACCGGCGGCCTCTTCCAGCAAAGCCCGCCGCGCCTGCGGTTTAGCCTGAATGAGCTCGCCGATACGGCCCTGCCCCACCATTGAAGGCGACCGAGCACCGGTGGACTGATCGGCGAATAATAGTTGTACATCCTTGGCACGGACGTCCTTACCGTTAATGCGATAGACAGATCCAGCCTCGCGCTCGATACGGCGCGAAACCTGCAATTCATCGGCTTCATTAAAAGCAACCGGTGCAGTGTGATCACGATTGTCGAGAAAGAGCGTAACCTCGGCAGAGTTTCTTGCCGGACGGGTGGCCGATCCGGAAAAAATCACATCATCCATGCCCGAAGCACGCATGTTTTTATAGGAATTTTCGCCCATAACCCAGCGTAAAGCTTCCACAAGGTTGGACTTGCCACATCCATTGGGGCCAACAACGCCCGTAAGCCCGCGTTCAATTACGAACTCCTGGGCTTCCACAAAGGATTTAAAACCGACAAGCCGCAGCTTGGTAAACTGCATGAACAAACCTTACGCAAAAACATAACGGGCGCAGCCAACAAGCTGCGCCCGTTTTCTAGCACATAATGTTGCGCTTATAGAAAACTATCGATAACCGAAGACATGTCTTCCACAGACAATGCACCTTCATACTCGTTTCCATTGATGAAAAATGTCGGTGTTGCAGTTACACCCAGCTCTTTTCCCCGTTCAAACGAGCTATTGACCTCGTCAAGGACGGTTTGATTTTGCAGACAAGCCGTAAAGGCTTTTTCATCAAGGCCGGCCATCGAGGCAATCTGCTTCAATGGTGGAAGTGCATCAGCCGCTGCTGCCCATTCCATCTGCTTTTCAAACAATACTTGAACCAACGGGAAATAACGGTCCTCAGGGGCACAGCGCGCCAGCATGAAACCAGCTGTCGCGCGGGGATCAAAGGCAAATTCACGGAAGATCAGACGGGCTTTGCCGGTTTTGATGTATTTTTCACGAATCTCGGGCAATGTTGTGTTGTAGAAATCAGCACAATGGCTGCATGTCAGTGACGCATATTCCACGATGGTTACAGGCGCATTCGCATCACCTTCTACCATGTCCTTCACTTTTCCGGGCTCGAGCAGCTTGGCCATATCCACTGTACCAGATGATTTTACACCCGCGGCAAAAGACGGAACGGATATTAAACCAGCTGTTGCTGCCACACTCAAAGCAGCAGTAAGGTTAAGAAGACTACGACGGTTCATCATGGCAACCATAACAACACCTTTTCTCTATTGTTGGTCATGTTTCTTTATAGATAGAAATGCAGCCAAAAGCCGCCTATTTTCTACATAAGCCAGTCTTATGGCATTGTCTTGATCTATTTACTAAATTTTTTGTTAGATATGGCGTTCTTCTCGGCAAACACCGCCAGCCCCAGTTCACACAGCGATCGACGCAGTCCTTCATCCTCGACACCGGCAGCCAATTGCGTGATCAGAACCTTGTCCCGTTCATCAACCGGAGGCCGAGCAACAGGCTTGACAGATTCGAACCGTACTGCACGTTGTTCAATTTTCAAGCGATTGATCGCAACATAGCCAAAAAAAGCGTTGATACGTTGGATAACTTCACCGCTCTCATGCTGCAGTTTCATTGCCGCAAAACCTTCGCACGCAACAACCAGCGTTGCCGGCTGAAACGGGTCATCCTGACTGGCGCGTCGAGCCCATATGATTTTTAACGGCAAAGTGCTTTGCGCCGTCGCCTCTCCAACAATTTGCGGCCAGTTTTCCATCAATTCGATATTCAGGCCGGTGCGTTTGCGTAAAATGGGGTCGAGCAAAATTGAAGCCGTTTCGGCCAGAGAACGAAAATGCCTTTTCCCAGGTTTTCTGCTCATTCTGCCTGCCGATATTGGTTAAACCAAGCCACAAATTCCGCTATACCATCGGTAATTTTGGTCGTCGGAGCAAACCCTAAATCCTTTGCGGCAAGCGTTATGTCCGCGTAGGTCCGCGGCACATCCGCTGGCGGCATCGGGCAAAGTTCGGTTACCGCCTTACATTTTGTCGCATTTTCAATAGCCGCGACAAAATCGATAAGCTCCACCGGCTGGTTGTTACCCAGATTATAGACTTGAGCCGTATGATCTGGCTTTTCAATAATGCGCTGCGTTACAGCGATAACACCAGAAACGATGTCATCGATATAGGTAAAGTCGCGCTGCATTTTGCCATAGTTGAACAGTTTAATGGTTCTGCCGGCAAGAATTGCATCGGTAAATAGCCATGGTGCCATATCTGGCCGACCCCATGGGCCATAGACGGTAAAGAAGCGCAAGCCCGTTGATTTTATACCGTGGACATGGGCGTAGGACGCTGCCAAGAGTTCGCCTGAACGTTTTGTCGCAGCATAAACCGATACCGGACTGTCCACCCGATCCTGTTCGGAGAAAGGAACTTTTGTATTGGCGCCATAAACAGAAGATGAGCTGGCATAGACGATGGGTGGACGCTTGATCATGGCAAGGGTCTGCTCAAAAATTCTTACCTGCCCTTCCACATTCGACGAAACGTAGACAGAAGGATTCTCGATCGAATAGCGGACACCTGCTTGCGCTGCAAGATGTATGATGACATCGGCATCCATATCATCGGCAATAGCATCAGAAAGTGCCTTGCCATTGGCGATGTCGACCTTGGCAAATCGAAACTGCGGATGATCGGCAATACGCGCCAGACGGGCTTTTTTAAGCACTACAGGATAATAATCGTTGAGGTTGTCGAACCCAATGACGCTCCACCCCTGTTGCAGCAGCGCAGCCGCCACATGAGAGCCGATAAAGCCTGCCACACCTGTCACAATTGCTTTCATCATCAGTTCCCTTTACGGCGTAAACCGGACGGCATGACAGCGTAAACCATGCGTCGGATATAATCGGACAACCGAAAGAAAAATGTACCGATACGTTTCCATTTTGGCAATCGGTTGTTCTTATAACTTTTACGCCCTTGGGTGATCGTCGAGCCAGACGTATCGCAAAACTGTACGATATTGCGGTTTGTCGAAAACAAGCGGTATCCCGTCCAGCCCCGCTCCAATGCAACATCATAGGGCAAGCTCATCGGCTGCAGCTTTGCCACTAGTTTTGCGGCACCTTCCCGCGTGACCATGTAAGCAGCCGAACTGCCAAGCGGCCCATGCAGGAAACGCCCGATACTGACATCGTCTGTAATCGACATATCACGATGAAAAAGTCTGTTTCGGTGGTTGGCAAATTTGATCACGTCCCATCCCGATATCGTCGTCAGCGATGAAAGAATTGCTGAAAAATCATGTCCGAATGCGATGTCGTCTTCAACAATAACCGCGAAAGCTGCGTCACCTTTCGCAATAATCGACAATGCGTCAAGATGGCTAAGGTAACAACCGACCTCGCCCGGAAGCAGATTTTTTCCATGACGACGGCGAAAGCGCTTTTCATCTATTCGTTCGCAATGTTGGATATCCACCTGGCTGCCATCGACAGCTGGTACGCGTTGATAGCTTAGTCCTGCTTGTGTAGCTGAAGCTGAAACGGCTTCGAGCCGCTCTTTTGAGCGATCAAGATTGATGATGTAGACAGGTATATGCACCGTTTCCTCATTTGCAATCTATGTTGGCGTTTCTTTTACGGTTCTCATGTGCTTATGAAATATCTAACGAAAAGGTGCAGCTCCAATTTCTTAAAAATGCGACCCTAATGGGTGGTTTTATTAAAGTAAACGTCTTTACAGACGGTATGCACATACAGGCTTTTGACGCTAAGGTCATCACCTTTAATTGAACTGATAGCGGCTGCTTTTCCTACTCTTCACCAGCATGTGATTAGTCGCACAGGCCAAGCTACGGCAAGGTTCCCCATCGATTCATACTGGGAGGCTGCTATGGCGGACAATCAAACAACAACAAATCCAACACTCGATCCGCATGATACGCGTAAAAGGGTATTTGCCATCATTGCCAGCGCTTCCGGCAATCTGGTCGAATGGTATGATTTTTATATCTATGCCTTTGCTTCGATTTATTTTGCCAATCAATTCTATCCTTCGGGAGATGATCAAGTCGCGGCATTGTTGAAAACAGCCGGTGTATTTTTTATCGGATTTCTGATGCGTCCCATCGGTGGCTATATTTTTGGCCGGATTGCCGACCGATATGGCCGGAAACTATCCATGATGATATCCGTTGTCATGATGTGTGTGGGATCTCTCATCATCGCTTTTCTACCCACCTATTCGAGTTGGGGCAATGCGGCCGGCATCCTCCTTTTGCTCGTGCGCATGATGCAGGGTTTGTCCGTCGGCGGAGAATATGGAACAACTGCCACCTATATGAGCGAAGTGGCGTTGAAAGGTCGGCGTGGGTTTTTCAGCTCTTTCCAATATGTCACGCTGGTCGGCGGGCAGCTCTTGGCTGTCTTTGTCGTGGTGCTACTGGAAATGTTCCTGGACGACGCTGAACTCAAGGCTTGGGGCTGGCGCGTGCCGTTCGTTATCGGTGCATTCACCGCCATTATCGCTTTTTATCTTCGTCGCTCCCTACATGAAACGTCCACCAAGGAATCGCGAAACAGTGTGGAAGCTGGCAGTCTCATCAGCCTGTTGAAAAACCACACGCGTGCTTTCTTGCTCGTCGTAGGCTTTACATCTGGCGGATCACTGACGTTTTATACCTACACAACCTATATGCAGAAATATTTGGTAACCACGACCGGTTTCACTCCGAAGGAAGCCAATGCGATGATGCTGGGTGCGTTGTTCATCTTCATGGTTATGCAACCGCTTTTCGGAATGCTTGCCGATAAAATTGGCACGCGTACGTCTTTGCTCATCTGGTCGGGATTGTCGATTGTTCTGACCGTACCAGCCCTTGGCTTTATCGGCTCGACACATAGCCAGCTTGGTGCTTTCTTAATGATCGTTGTAATGCTGGCTATTACCTGCCTCTACACGTCAATCAGCGGTATTGTGAAAGCAGAGATGTTTCCTGCATCGGTGCGCGCGCTTGGTGTCGGCTTTTCCTATGCGGTGGCCAATGCCTTGTTTGGCGGCTCAGCCGAATATGTGGCACTTTGGTTCAAGGATAAAGGCTTGGACAATTTCTTTTATTGGTATGTGACCGTGATGATGGTGATTGCTCTCATCTGTGCATTTGTGATGAAAGATGCAAGAAAAGGTGGATATTTACAGGGACACGACATCCACTAATGCGTGTAGCGTTCTATTGAAATCAGACTACACGCATAAAGCGTTTGTTTTATCGCGTGTAGTTATCCGGCAACCCGTTCCCACTTTTCGGTACACGTTAAACTCTTTGCTTTACCGCGTGTATGTTTCCGAAAACCGGTTCCCACTTTTCGGTACACGTTAAACTCTCTGCTTTACCGCGTGTATGTTTCCGAAAACCGGTTCCCACTTTTCGGTACACGTTAAACTCTTTGCTTTACCGCGTGTATGTTTCCGAAAACCGGTTCCCACTTTTCGGTACACGCTATAATCCATATCATCAACCGATAAACAGGCACCCAATCAATTGGGTAGAAAAAGGCAGTCGCTGATAAGCCGGCTGCCTTTTCTTTTGCATTTTGTCAGTGTTTATGCTTGGAAGCAGCATGCATAAAATTTCGACAGATCTGCTTTCCTGGTATGACAGGCATCATCGTGTGCTGCCTTGGCGCGTTACACCGGTTGAGTTGGCAAAAGGCATAAGGCCTGATCCCTACCGCGTATGGCTTTCGGAAATTATGCTGCAGCAGACAACCGTTGAAGCGGTTAAACCCTACTTCGAGAAATTCCTCAAAAAATGGCCTGATATCTTTTCTTTGTCAAAAGCCAGTCAAGACGAGATCATGAAAGCATGGGCGGGGCTTGGCTATTATTCTCGCGCGCGCAACCTGAAAGCATGCGCTGACCAACTCGTCAAAGAATATGATGGGATTTTCCCACAATCTTTAAAAAAACTGCGGGCACTTGCCGGTATCGGCGATTACACATCGGCGGCCATAGCGGCTATTGCATTCAGTCGTTCTGTCGCCGTTGTCGACGGCAATGTCGAACGCGTTGTGTCAAGACTGTTTACAATTGATACCCCCCTACCCAAAGCGAAAGTGGAAATCAAAGAGAAAACCCAGGAAATCACACCGATAGAGCGGCCTGGAGATTTTGCTCAGGCAATGATGGATTTGGGGTCTTCCATTTGCACGCCGCGCAATCCGGCCTGCATTATATGCCCGCTTGAACAATCCTGCGGGGCAAAAGCTGAAAACCAGCCTGAACACTATCCCGTCAAAGCCCCCAAGAAGGCGCGACCAGCCCGCATGGGGGCGGCCTTTGTGGCTCTCAGCGATGACAATCAGGTTTATCTTGAAAAGCGTCATGATCAAGGACTTTTGGGTGGAATGACCCAGATACCGAATAGTTTCGGCCCTGACGATGATGAGATGCCTTGCACGCCGCCTTTTGCGGCAGACTGGCAGTTAAAAGGCCAAGCCAATCATATATTCACCCATTTCTCGCTCACTTTGGATGTATATCTGGCTAAAAATGTCGATAAGAAATTAGCAGGAAATGGCTGGTGGTGTCCGGTGGACATGTTGGGACAGGAAGCTTTGCCGACGGTCATGAAGAAGGCCATAACAACCGCAATAGCGTTGCGTTTTAAGAAAAACCACTAACGCAAACCCTAAAGCTGCAAAGCATCGGTAACAAGCGCATGTGAGCTTCAAAACCCGGCTGAAAACATTGTGACGTTTCACCGTCATCTTCAGATGGTTAAATGCTCCACTGTAGTTATGGGCTTCAGAAAAAATAGCAAATTTGCGAACTTCATGAAAAAAGCGTGTGCTCTCGCACACGCTTGAAATAGATCGGAGACTGGAGGTTATCCGATCTTATATTTATTAAACGCCGGTTTGGGCCATTTGTTCCCGAATCGTCAGACGAAGCTCGTCAATAAGCCTTAACTTGCCCTGTTCTTCGAAATGCCAGAATGTCCAACCATTGCAGCTTTCTGAAGCTTGTGCCTTGCGTCCCATCATATGGATCGAACCCGCTTCCCCCGCATAAACAATCGTACCATCGGCACGGATGATAGCGGAGTGCTGCTTCTTTTTGTCATGAAGAACCGTACCGGGTTTAAGCAGACCAGCTTCGATCAGACTGATAAAAGCGATACGCGGTTCCGCTCTCTTGCCGGTAAGGATAGCAAGTTCGGGTTTTGCCAGCGGTTCAACAGCATTGATACGCTCAACCGCCGCATCAATGTAAGACTGTTCGCGCTCAATACCAACGAAATCGCGGCCTAGCCGTTTGGCCACGGCGCCTGTCGTACCTGAACCAAAAAATGGATCGAGAATGACATCACCTGGCTTTGTTGACGACATAATAACACGCGCCAAAAGCGCTTCCGGCTTTTGTGTCGGGTGAATTTTACGGCCGTTATCGTCTTTCAACCGTTCTGAACCCGTGCAGATGGGAAACAACCAGTCCGACCGCATTTGCACATCTTCATTCGCAGCCTTCATGGCCTCGTAATTAAAGGTGTATTTTTTTGCCTTCTGGTCGCGTGAGGCCCAGATCATCGTCTCATGCGCATTTTGGAACCGTCTGCCGCGAAAATTCGGCATGGGATTGGTTTTACGCCAAATAATGTCATTCAGCATCCAGAAGCCCAAATCCTGAAGCGCTGTTCCAACACGGAAAATGTTGTGATAAGAGCCGATAACCCAAATCGTACCATTCGGTTTCAAAACACGCCGGCAAGCCAAGAGCCATGCCCGGGTGAACGCATCATAGGCTGCGAAACTATCAAACTGATCCCAAGCATCATCAACCGCATCTACCAGCGTATGGTCTGGACGGTGCAATGCACCTTCAAGCTGCAAATTATAGGGCGGATCGGCAAAGATAGCGTCGACCGACTGGCTTGGAAGTTTTTCCAAGGCAGCAACACAATCGCCTTTGAGGATTTGGTTGCGCCATGCTTCTTCTGGGGAAGCGGTAACAAGATCTTTTACAAGACGTACAGCGGTCATGGGATACTCGACTACACTTACTCAAACACTGCCCCATTACCAAAACGACTCAAGGGCTCGACTGTTGTTATGGTTACCGGATAGGGTAAATATGAAGTTAAACGCCTGAATAAAAACGACGGCTAGTCATAAATCGACCGATTTTTTATGCATATTGAGCAATGAAACCGTTTCTGATTTGCATTTGGAGCAATTCCCGAAAAGTGTGAAGCCATCGGTAGGAGAAGTGATTCACTGGATCAATTTTTTATCCTGCTCCTATCAGATAAGAATTTCGGTAAAACGAAGAGTCAGATTAAATCTATCGTTCATCATAATGAAGATTTGCCCTAACGGGCTGAAGCGATTACAAACAGCGATATAAATCTGAAAGCATACAGGGAAAGCATATGCCACAAATTGATCTGGTCATTTTTGATTGTGACGGGGTATTGGTAGATTCGGAATTTCTGGCTGCACAAATCGGTTCGCAATTGCTTACCGAAGCAGGACATGAAATTTCGGCTGAAGAACTCGGCAACCGTTATGCCGGTCTGGTATTTGTCGACATTCTCAAAGAAATCGAACGTGAATCCGGGCTTCCTATCTCGGCAAGTCTGATCGACCGCGTGGCGGAAATTTTCCGCGAACGGATTGAAACGGAATTGCAGGCAATTGATGGTGTACGTAATGCTGTGGAAGCTGTTGCGGCCCTCTATCCCTACTGCATCTGTTCCAATTCAAAAAGTGAAAATGTTGAACGCATGCTCACCATTGTCGGCCTTTATGATCTTTTTGAAGGTAAAATTTTCTCTGCACCGGAAGTTGGGACCAAAAAGGTCAAACCTGCGCCGGATGTTTATCTTTTCGCAGCCGATAAATACAAGGCAACTCCGGCAAATACGATCGTGATTGAAGATTCCGTGCATGGCGTCCACGGCGCGACGTCTGCCGGCATGCGCGTAATCGGTTTTACCGGAGGCAGCCACGCCTATCCGGGGCTGGCAGACGCTTTGACGGAAGCTGGTGCAGAAACGGTTATATCACGTCACACAGACCTTCCGGCGGTCATTCAAGCCATGGCCGAGTGGAAAGACCTGTAAAAACGTTGATGTCATAGTATAGGAATGCGGGCGCGGATTTCTTGTACCAAAGAAAGGTCTATCTCGCTTATCAACAATTCCGGTGCGGCGGCAGCCTGTGCCCGCACCATACCGGTCGGATCTATCACCGCGCTACGTCCAATACCTAACGGTGCCGTTCCTTGCGGAGGCTGCCATGCCTGACCGCATGCCAAAACCCAGCACTGGGCGTCAGCAGCGCGGGCCCTTGTCAACAAATCCCATTGCTCAGCTTTAGCTGGCCCATCGCCCCACGAAGCACACACGGCAATGATCTCTGCCCCTCTTTTCGCCAGCGTGGAAAACTGCTCACTGAAGCGCAGGTCAAAACACGTTGCAATGCCGATAGTTCCGAAAGGCGTTTTGACAACGACATAGTGGTCGCCGGCTTCCACCGTATCTGATTCGCGGGCACCGAAAGCATCAAACAAATGAACCTTGTTGTATGTGTCTTCAACGCCATGCCCGAAAAGCAATACGGTATTTTTAACCCGCTGATTGGCAGCTGGTTGAAACATGCCAGCAATAATAAGCAGATCGCCATCAATGGCAGCCTGCCGCATGGCGGATGCGAAAGCTCCATCCAGCGGTTCAGCCTGCAAGGGAAGATCAGCGGCAAAGGACACCTGGGCAGCTTCAGGCAGGACAAGGATTTTAGCGCCGGCAGCTTGTGCCGCGGCTGCCATGCGCAATGCCTGCTCTATATTGGCTTTCTTATCAATCCCGCTTCGCATTTGCCCCAGGGCAATTTTTACACACGCCATGGAATCCCCCTTGTCGTTGCAATGACCGCGCCGGTCAACACCATCATTCTGCTGCAGACAGGCAAGCAGACGGCCTTTCAAGCACAAATGGCCATCGTAAGATCGTTGCGATGGCGCAATCTCTGGTTACTTCCGGGCGCCTTCATCATAGCCGACATAGATGCGAATATTCTTCGATGTTGGCTTCGGCAATGAAATCTGATCGTCTACGAAGATAAATTGGGTTGCTTCAGAACCGTTGCTGATTTTGACAGGATATTTATGCAACTTGGAATAAACCACACTGTCGCCCTGTATGATAACGACGCGGATTGGCATAGTAATCGTACCGGCTTTGAACATCGGGCCTGGAACAACGCGGCCAGCGGCTGCCACTTTCATCGTCAGTGTCGTGTCGGACGTATCGCAAGAACGTGTCACGTCACTGATTGCGGCCTGATAGATCACCTTTGTCGGATCATCTTTACCACCGCGATCATACGTATTGTAGAAAGAGGTACCGTCACGCAATGTAACGAGAGGGCAATAGGCACGCAATTGTGCTTCGGTAATTTGCGGCTCGACCGGTTGCTTCACTGCCCCCTTATTGGCACAGCCTGACAATACGGCTGCGGCAGCAACAAAAAGGCCTAAACCCAATGAAAAACGCGAAATCGATTTTTTATCCATGAAGTGGACTTCCCTCGAGTGGTAAACCTGTTCTATATCAACGCTTGATAAATTCAGCGCGCCGCTGTTTTCTCGCTTTTTGCAAGATTTAGCAAGCCCGCTTTCATTACAGGACGATTAAATCGCCGTCAAAAGTGTCAAAATGACGGAAAATCTAAGTATTTTCCGCAGCCAATGCCGAGGAGTTTTTGAATGGAATATATCAGCACACGGGGGAATGCACCGGTTCTTGGCTTTTCGGACACGGTTATGGCAGGACTAGCGCGCGATGGCGGACTGTATCTTCCAGCCAATTTTCCGCAATTTTCTCCCGGTGCCTTGCGGGCTTTGCGCGGCAAGTCTTATGCTGCAATAGCCAAAACAATCCTCTGGCCTTTTGCCGAAGGTGATATTGAACGCGCCGCTTTTGAACATATGATTGACGAAGCCTATGCAGGTGTTCGTCATCCGGCCACCTGCCCCTTGGTGCAGACAGGGCCAAATGAATTCATTATGGAGTTGTTCCACGGCCCGACATTGGCATTCAAAGATGTTGCCATGCAGCTTTTAGGCCGCCTTATGGACTATATATTGATCCAAAAAGACCAGCGCGCTACCGTTATCGGCGCGACATCGGGTGATACAGGCGGCGCCGCCATTGAGGCATTTGCCGGTCGTGAGCGCAGTGATATTTTCATTCTTTTTCCAAAAGGCCGCGTCTCGCCCGTCCAACAGCGCCAAATGACAAGCAATCATAGTGCCAATGTCCATGCCTTGGCTATCGAAGGCAATTTTGATGATTGTCAGGCATTGGTCAAAGCCATGTTCAACGATCATAATTTTCGCGACCGTATGGCGCTTTCCGGCGTCAATTCCATCAATTGGGCGCGCATTATGGCGCAGATCGTCTACTATTTTACCACTGCTATTTCTTTGGGCGCACCTGACCGTGCTGTTTCTTTCACGGTACCCACGGGCAATTTTGGTGATATCTTCGCAGGCTTCGTTGCCTCACGAATGGGCTTACCCATTGCACGGCTGGTCATAGCTACGAATGATAACGACATATTGGCGCGCACACTGGAAACGGGCGTCTATGAAACCCGCTCGATTATCCATACAACATCACCATCCATGGATATTCAGGTTTCATCCAATTTCGAACGCCTGTTGTTTGAAACCGGGGATCGTGATCCGGTGTGGATCCGTAATGCCATGGAAAACCTCAAGCAATCGGGGCAATTTACTGTCGATGAAAAGCGTCTGGAGCACATCCGCGCCCTGTTTGCGGCAGGAAGCAGTACGCAAAATGAGACTGCACAGATGATCAACATGCTCTATAAAGAAAGCGGCTACCTTGCCGATCCACATACGGCCATTGCTGTCAAAGTCGGGCGAGAGCATATGGAAGCCAATATACCGATGATTACGCTTGCAACCGCCCATCCGGCAAAATTTCCGGAAGCGGTCGAGGATGCCTGCGGCATCAAGCCGGAGCTTCCCCTATGGCTCGGCGGCCTTATGGAGCGAGAAGAACGCTTTCAGGTGCTTGCCAATGATGAAAAAGCCGTCAAAGATTATATTTCTTCAAAATCGCGTGCATCCTGTTAACCTTGGCCGCATTTTATAAAGACAGATGCGCTGCAATATGGTTTTCTGAAGCAATTGGGTTAGACAAAGGAGTCATAGAAGTATGGGTGTAGATATCAGCCGCTTGAGTAATGGTTTGACTATCGTCACACATACCATGCCGCAGATCGAGAGTGTGGCACTTGGCATCTGGGTCAAGTCCGGTTCGCGCAATGAGCGTTTTGAACAGCACGGCATGGCGCATCTGCTAGAGCACATGGCCTTCAAGGGGACGGAAAACCGCACTGCGTATAAAATCGCCACCGATATTGAAGATGTCGGTGGGGAAATCAATGCGGCAACAAGCGTGGAGACCACTGCCTATTTTGCACGTGTTCTGAAAGATGACATGCCTTTGGCTGTCGATATTCTCGCAGACATCATGACCTCATCTCGTTTCGACGAGGATGAACTCGAACGGGAAAAGCAAGTCGTGCTACAGGAAATCGGCGCAGCCCATGATGTTCCTGACGATGTGGTTTTCGATCATTTTACCGAAACAGCCTTTCGCCACCAGACCATTGGTCGCCCGATCCTCGGCACACCGGAAACGGTACAGTCTTTTACGTCTGCCGATTTGCGCGGCTTTCTGAACGAGCACTACAGCGCTGACCGGATGATCATCGTTGCGGCCGGTGCAGTAGAGCACGATGCATTCCTGCGTGAGATTGAAAGTCGGCTTGGAACATTTCGTGCCCATTCAACTGCACCCTTGGCCGATCTGGCCAATTATGTCGGTGGAGATTTTCGCGAATATCGTGATTTGATGGATGCGCAAGTCCTATTAGGCTTCGAAGGGCGGGCGTATCATATGCGCGACTTTTATGCCTCTCAGCTTCTTTCGATTATTCTGGGTGGCGGAATGTCATCTCGTCTTTTTCAAGAAGTACGGGAAAAGCGTGGCCTTTGTTATTCAATTTATGCCTTTCATTGGGGATTTTCCGATACAGGTCTGTTTGGCGTTCATGCTGCTACCGGCCAGGATGGTTTGGAAGAGCTCATTCCGGTGGTGCTGGAAGAGCTCTATAAAGCCAGCGAAAAAATCGATATCACCGAGCTTGACCGAGCGCGCGCACAATATCGCGCCAACTTGATGATGTCGCGGGAAAGCCCGTCGAGCCGAGCTCATTTGATAGCACGGCAAATGCTGCTTTATGGCCGCCCTATTCCAACTTCGGAGATGATGGAGCGGTTGTCATTGATCACACCTGAACGTCTTTCCGATTTGGCGGAGCGCTTGTTTGTCGATTCAAAACCGACACTGACTGCCGTTGGTCCCGTCGGGCCACTCATGGGCTTTGATGATTTGGTTTCGGCCTTATCTTCTGGCACCGGACGGCGTTTTTAAACGGTGAATGCAGAAAGGAAACGGCATGTTCAGAATGCCCTTCCGGCGGCAGCCGCAAGAACCGCGAAAAAACTATGTGGTTCCGAGTTTGCAGACGGAGCGGGTCTATCTGCGCTTTCCCCTGCTGGATGATTACATTGAATGGGCAAAGCTGCGCACGCAAAGTCGCGCATTTCTGGAACCATGGGAGCCGCTTTGGCCAAGCGACGCCCACACTTTAGACCGTTACAAGGCGCATTTGGAGCGCTATATGGAAGGTCGGCGTACCGGTCAATATTATGTTTTTTTCACTTTTGACAGCAAAACTGATGATCTTATCGGTGGAATAAGCTTGGGAAACATCCGTCGGGGTGTCGTGCAAAGCGGACAGATCGGCTATTGGTGTGGAGAAAAGTTTGCCGGACAGGGTTTTATGCGTGACAGTCTGGAATTGATGGTCGATTTTGCCTTTCAACAGTTAAAGTTGCATCGGCTGGAAGCTGCCTCTATTCCGACAAATATGCGGTCCATTCGTCTTTTGGAAAAATGTGGCTTTTCCAAAGAAGGACTTTTAAAGGCCTATGTTAAAATACATGGTGAATGGCAGGATCATGTTCTCTATGCCCTGCTGGAAACCGAATGGCCAATCCAGGCAGGTGAAAGTGAGGCGTTGTGAAGAGTTTTGGTAAGGTCGTCGGCGTAATCGTTTTTATGGTATGGGGGCTTATCTGCCTGGCCATGCCGGCGCTGGCCATTGAACCGGTTGCAATATCTTCACAAGATACAGCGCTTGACCTGTCGCGTGCGGTGGAAATCCACCAAAGTCAGGGCAATACTTTTCAGACATCTACCGCGCCGGGGCCGGATGGCATCGTTCGCCGTATTGAGGTTCAGGGCAATGGCGAGCGTGGTCAAAGCAATTGGGCGGTCTTTGCAATTGCCAATCCCACCGATGACCAGATTGATCGCCTTATCGTCGCCCCGCATTATCGTATGGCTGGTTCCGGATTATTGTGGCCGGATCTTGGCTCGGTGCGTATCCAATCAATCACGCCGAGTGAAGGCTTTGCACTTGACCGGCAGGCCAGCCCCGATTCCGATGTTTTCCGTATCACCATCAATCCGGGTGCCGTCATCACATTCGTCGCCGAATTGGGTTCGCCCAATCTGCCACAGGTATATCTTTGGGAACCGGAAGCCTATAAGGATACGATCAACGCCTATACCCTTTATCACGGCATATTGCTGGGCATTTCGGGACTTCTGGCACTACTTCTCAGCATCCTGTTTGTTGTGCGTGGCACGGGTCTGTTTCCGGCTACCGCGGCGGTTGCATGGGCTGTTCTTGCCTATATCGGTATCGACTTCAACTTTCTCAACAAGCTTTTCGTCATCGCACCGGGCACAGAACCGATCTGGCGCGCTGGAACGGAAGTCGCACTTGCGGCCTCGCTCTTTATTTTTCTCTTTACCTATCTGCATCTCAACCGCTGGCATTATCATTTCAGCTATGGCGCGATAGCATGGATTATCGCGCTTTGCGGGCTTGGTGCGTTTGCCATCTACGACCCGACGCGCGCGGCTGGCATTGCCCGTCTATCCTTCGGCCTGACAGCGGTCCTCGGTGTCTTGCTTATCGGTTATCTTTCCATTCGTGGATATGACCGCGCCATTATGCTGATACCGACATGGCTGCTCATCATCTTCTGGCTCTGTGGTGCCTATGTCTGTGTCACCGGCCAGCTTGATAATGATATTGTGCAACCTGCGCTGGCGGGAGGGCTGGTACTCATCGTATTGTTGATCGCCTTTACTGTCATGCAACATGCTTTTTCGGCCGGTGCCTTCCATCAAGGCCTGTTCTCGGATTTGGAACGGCAGGCATTAGCAGTCATGGGAGCGGGTGATGTCGTGTGGGATTGGGATGTTCGCCGCGACCGTGTGGTGGTCAATCCTGATTTGACCGCTTATCTTGGTTCCGCCGCGAGCCAATTGAATGGCACCATCCGAAACTGGATTAGCGTATTACACAGTGACGACCGCGACCGCTTCCGTGCCGTGCTTGACATCATTCTCGACACGAGAAAGGGACGTATCGACCAAATTTTCCGCCTACGTTCTGGCGACGGCCACTATCATTGGTTCTCCCTGCGTGCCCGACCCGTCATCGGCTCTGACGCTGAAATTGTTCGGGTTGTTGGAACCCTCGTTAATATTACCGATCATAAAAAGGCTGAAGAACGGTTGTTGCAGGATTCAATCCACGACAATCTGACAGGTCTACCCAACCAACAGCTTTTTCTCGACCGGTTACAGAATTACGTTAATCTGGCACTGGCTGCCAAACAGGTTCGCCCCACAGTTTTTGTTATTGATTTTGATGGTTTCCGCGACATTAATCACCAATTCGGTATGTCGGTGGGTGATACATTCCTGCTGACCATTGCGCGTCGTCTTGGCCGCCTTATCACTCCGCAAGATACACTATCGCGACTATCTGCCGACCGTTTTGCCATTGTTTTGACAAGCCAGATTGAACCGGCAAGAATCGCGGCCTTTGCCGAACTGTTACAAAAAACAGTCGCAGCGCCTATTCTATTTTCGCAGCGTGAAATAAAGCTTTCTGCTTCCATCGGTCTTATGACATGGACGGAAGGCAGCTCGAATGCTGAAGATATTCTCAGCGATGCAGAGCTTGCAATGGTCCACGCCAAGAAAACCGGCGGAAACAGAATCGAGCCATTCAGGCCGAATTTCCGTTCGCTCGGTCTTGAACGAAACAGCATGAGCAACGATATCCGTTACGCATTGCAGCGCAATGAAATCAAAGTCCTTTACCATCCTGTTCTCGACCTCAATGACGGTCAAATTGTCGGCTTTGAAGCGATGCTGGAATGGCACCATCCGCGGCACGGCAATTTGGCCGCACCCGACTTTATCGACGCTGCCGAAAGCGAACATATGGTTATGGCACTGGCGCAGTTTGCCATGACGAGTGTCATTAGCGACCTGTCTCATATTCAGGAGCGTTTCCCAAAGCAATCATTCTTCGTATCGGTCAACTTGCCGAGTGCTGAAATGGTGCATCAAGATTTCGTCAATGAGTTGCGCTCCATACTGGTACGTAACCCGATCAATAAAGGGCGTTTGATGCTGGAGATGTCAGAAGCCATCCTGATCGAAAACCCTGAGCAGTCGGCCAATCTCTTGGAAAAAATCAAAGCATTGGGGATTGGGCTGGCCTTGGATAATTTTGGTACGGGATATTCTTCTCTCGCGTTCTTGGTGCGTTATCCCTTTGACATGATCAAGCTTGACCGTTCACTTTTGACTGTCGATAGCGCGAAGAAAAAAGTCGTCTTGAAATCCATCATCAGTATGGCCCACGATCTAGAGCTGAAAGTGATTGCAGAAGGTGTCGAGACGGAAACAGAAGCCGTTCTGTTGAGAGATGAGGGCTGCGAATTCGTACAGAGTATCGTTTTCACGGAACCCGTCGGCATAGAAGACCTGATAACTCTGGTGATGAAGCATCCTACAGCCAAGGCTTACGGATAGAATACTGTTCACATGGCTTAGTCTCTGACAGATAACATTGATCCTGACGCAGCTTATGGGCGTAACGCGATAGGTTAAACGATTGGTCACAGCGTTTTTTTAAGGATTGCAAGCAGCGCTGCGGCCTATATTAATCGCACGAAAAACCTCCGTCTAAAGGCCTTTGTCATTCCGTGCATGTCATACTGATCGGCATCAGGTCTGTTTAAGCATGTCCGGCTTGTGCGACGAGAAAGGTAGGGTCAATGCCCATGCGTTTCAGACTTTGCTCATACTGGTGATCAAGATCACCCGTAAACAGAAAATCCGGGTCGACGGGACTTGTCAGCCAGCCATTTGCGGCCACTTCAGATTCAAGTTGTCCACCAGCCCAACCGGCATAACCAAGCGCCATGATGGCTTGGTGCGGGCCTCTACCCATGCTGATTGCTTTTAAAATATCGGTTGTAGAGGTCAAACAGATTTTATCGGTAACGGGTATTGTGTCTTTACACGCGTAATCGTCGGAATGGAGAACAAAACCGCGCGATCGATCCACAGGACCGCCATTGCGCACGGGAAATAGTTTTGCAGGCTCGGGAAGGTGAATGGCCTGTGTTTGATTGATAATGCCCAATTGAACAAGCAAATCGGGGAACGCCATATCCTGTCGTTGATTGAGTACCAATCCCATGGCCCCTTCATCTGAATGGGCACAGATATAAATAACAGTGCGGTTGAAACGTTCATCGCCCATACCCGGCATTGCGATAAGCAAATGTCCGTTTAAAAATCCATCACGTTTTTTCATCGCTCTCATTTTTTCCATAAACAGAAGGTTAAACGTGAATAAACGAAGTGCAAGAAGAAAATAGGACTTTCGTCGAAAAAGTCTTAAAACAGCTTATTGCAAAAGACCGGCAAGGATGAATGACAGTGCAACGTTTTGTATCGCTATGTTTTTGGACATTTTTTGCAATGATTGTATCACCATTTGCAAATGCTGGATCAGAGGTGAGCGACGATTTGGTGGCGACCGCTTGGCATGAAATGGAAGGCGGGCGTGTTCGTATTGCTTTAGACAGGAGCGTTCAATCCGATACACGAGAAGGCGTGATTGTGATCCATCTGAAACCGGGATGGAAAACCTACTGGCAAAACCCCGGTAATTCAGGCATGGCACCATTCTTCACGTTCGACCAAAATGTTTCCTACAGCATTGATTATCCGACACCGCACCTCTTTCAAACCGGCAGTGATTGGTCGATAGGCTATAAAAACAATGTTCTTCTGCCTTTCACTCTCGATAAAACCCAAGGCCAAAGCAAGCTGAGTGGTTCGCTTACGTTAGGCATATGCGAAAAGATATGCATCCCATTCAATGTCAATTTCTCTTTCAGTGATGGTAATAATTCACTTGATTGGGAGCCGGCTTCTCTTTTAACCCTCGCCAAAAGCAATTTGCCACATAAAGCGGGCGACGATCTGGTGTTGAGCGCTATAAGGAATGGTAAGGCGTTGGAGGTGATAATCAAACATCCTGCCGCTATGCCCATTTCCGAACTCTTTCTTGATGGCGGCGATATGCAAATCGGCATACCCAAGCTTGTAAGTCAGGGCAAAAATGTGACAAGCTTCACATCTGATATCTTATTCGATATCTCCCAACAGCCTCATCAAATAACTTACATAGCCGTATCGAATGAAGGAGCCCTACGCGGTCAATTCACGCTTGCCGGTGATGCAAAATAGGTCATGAAGCTTTGCACTTAATACCTGAAGCATTTGAGCGGTTCAAACTACAAGCGTCAAACTTTTGGCTCATAAGCAGTAGTGACTAACGATTCTCGGCCACACCCTTGCGGGCCAATTCGTCTGCGCGTTCATTTTCAGGATGCCCTGCATGCCCTTTAACCCAGTGCCAGCGCACCTCGTGGCGTGCCCTTGCTAAATCGAGTGCCTGCCATAATTCCGCATTTTTTACCGGTTTTTTGGCAGCGGTGCGCCAGTTGTTCCGCTTCCAACCTTCTATCCAACCCGATATCCCATCGCGCACATAAACCGAATCTGTATAGAGGTCGACTGAGCAAGGCTCTTTCAAAGCGTTTAAAGCGCTGATCGCTGCCATCAATTCCATACGATTATTGGTCGTATCCGGCTCGCCGCCATAAAGCTCGCGTTCATGCCCGTTCCAACGTAAAATGGCGCCCCACCCCCCAGGCCCCGGATTACCCGAACAAGCACCATCGGTATAAATTTCAATAGTTTTTACCGTCTTTTGCACGTTTAAAGCCCGATTTCTGAAGGTGAGTGCACATCACGGAAAAAGTTGAGTTTGCGCCAATATTCCATCGGGTCTTTTTTGACGACAAGGCTGTTGGCCGGCGTATTGAACCAATCATAAAGGCGCGTTAGGAAAAAGCGTAATGCAGCTCCGCGAGCCAAAAGCGGAATCGCAGCAACCTCTTCACTATTTAACGGGCGTACAGCACGGTAGTGGCGTAACATCCCCTGCCCTTTCGTGAGATTGTAAGAAAAATCACGCTCGAAACACCAGGCATTGAGGCAGATAGCAAGATCATAAGCAAAGGAATCGCTGCAGGCGAAATAAAAATCTATAATGCCAGATAGGTGGTCATTGAGAAAGAACACGTTATCGTTAAAGAGATCTGCATGGATGATACCATGAGGCAGAGTAACAGGCCATTCTTGTTCAAGACAATCAATTTCCTGATCAATTTCAGCAGTAATGCCGACAGAAAGCTCGTCAGCGCGCGCACGACTATTCATCCATAAAGGTCGCCATGCATCAACTGACAGGCTGTTTTTGCGGCTCATACCAAAGTCTTCACCCGCGACATGCAGTGCGGCCAGACCTTTTCCCACCTCGCGGCAATGCTGCGCGTTGGGTTTGCGCATCCACATTCCCTCAAGAAAAGTAATTATTGCTGCCGGTCTGCCAGCCAATTCACCGATCATCGCACCGTCATTGCGCAGAACAGGTTGCGGGCATGCAATGCCTTTTGCACTGAGATGCTGCATCAGACCAAGAAAAAATGGCAAATCGTCTTTCGCAACTCGCTTTTCATACAAAGTCAGGATGAAACTGCCTTGCTCCGTATGCAGCATGAAGTTGGAATTCTCGACGCCTTCGGCAATACCGCGGTAAGAAAGCAAACCGCCAATGGAGTATGCTGCTAGCAAGGCTGCCAATTCATCTTCATTGATATCGGTATAGACAGCCATTACCTTTGCTCCGCTATCAGGTCGACTATGTTGAAATCTTCATTGTCGTCAGGAGCACCATTCCCGTTGACGAATGCCATGTCACGCGTCGTCAAAACCACGTCGCGCAATTCGCGATTAACCAGAAATGTCTCATGCTCTACCGTGGTTTCAGCAAGCTCGATCGTGACTTCGTAACGTTGTTTGAAAGCGGCAATAATTTCATCAACAATAATTTCCGGTGCAGACGCACCCGCCGAAAGACTGACAACATCCAGGTGGCCGGTCTTATCAAAATCGATTTCGTCAGCACGCTGGACAAGCAGGGATTTTTTTGCCCCAAAGCGTTCTGCCACTTCCACCAGTCGACGAGAATTAGAGGAATTTGGCGCACCAACGATAAGAAAAAGATCACTTCCCGGTGCAGCAGCCTTAACCGCATCCTGACGATTGGTTGTGGCATAGCAAATCGATTCTGCGGCTGGTGCTTGCATATCGGGAAAACGACGCTGTAGAACCTCGAGGATACCGGCCGTATCCTCCACCGACAAGGTCGTCTGCGTGACAAAACCCAACGCTTGTGGATCTTCCGGCTGATAATGCAGCGCATCTTCAACCGTTTCAATCAGCGTTACCGCACCTTCATCGACCTGCCCCATCGTGCCAATCACTTCAGGATGACCGGAATGGCCGATCAATATCACATGGCGACCGTGGCGTTGATGACGCATAGCCTGTTTATGGACTTTTGAAACAAGCGGACATGTGGCATCAAGATAAAAGAGATTGTGTTGCCGCGCTTCTTCCGGCACCGATTTTGGTACACCATGGGCTGAAAATACGACCGGCTGCCCACGATGTTCCGCTGGAATTTCTTCCAGCTCTTCCACAAACACAGCACCGCGCGCTTGCAAACCTTCAACCACATAGCGATTGTGAACAATTTCGTGTCTTACATAGACCGGTGCACCATATTTTTTCAGCGCCAAGACGACGATTTGTATGGCACGGTCAACGCCAGCGCAAAAGCCGCGTGGCCCGCAAAGGCGTATCGTCAATGGTGGTCTTAAAGCCATACCTATCCCTTGAAGTCTGCGTTATCAGGCACTCACATGCGCCATTGTGGCCGCATATACAAGAAGCACAAAAAGAAAAAGTGCGATTGCCAGCCCCTTGGCGCGGTGACGTTGCGCCAATTTCTGGCTTTCACTCAATGTCAACTGCTCTATGTCGATCTTGTTATCATCCATTTTTACATACCCCAGAAGGCCATCAGCCGCGCTGCCAGCGATTCGACCAGAAGCACAGCAAATAAAGCGGTGAGGTAGAAAAGCGAGAAGAAAAACAGTTTTTTTGCAAAAGGAAGCGTTTGTTCCTTGGTTTGCGTTTTCCAAAGCTGGAAAGAACGGTAGACGAAAATGATGCCTAGAACTGTTGACACAACCCCATAGGTGACACCGGCAAATCCCATAAAATACGGTGCTATACCGCAAATCGCCATGATGACAGCATAAACGAATATCTGGTTTTTGGTTGACCGCTCGCCGCGCACATTTGGCATCATCGGCACGCGTGCAGCGCCATAATCTGTCGTTGTGAATAGCGAAAGCGCCCAAAAATGCGGAGGTGTCCACATGAAGATGATGAGAAACAGCACAATGCTTTCCCAACTGATTGTACCGGTAGCGGCGGCCCATCCGATCATCGGAGGGAATGCGCCTGACGCACCGCCAATAACAATGTTTTGCGGCGTCGAGCGCTTCAACCACATTGTATAAATCACGACATAAAAGAAAATGGTAAAAGCCAGAAATGCGGCGGAAAACCAGTTGATGAATATGCCCATCGTCAGAACTGAAAGCGCCGAAAGCACCAAACCGAAGACGAGGACTTCACCGCCGCTGATCTTGCCAGCTGGAATAGGCCGTTTCTGTGTACGCTTCATAATTGCGTCGATATCGGCATCATACCACATATTCAGTGCGCCGGACGCACCGCCGCCAACGGCAATACACAGGATCGCGAGGAAGCCTAAAACCGGGTTGATTGAGACAGGGGCTACAAGCATGCCGACCAGTGCCGTAAAAACAACCAGCGACATAACGCGCGGTTTTAACAGCGACATGTAATCATTTGCATTGGCCTCTGATGGCTGCTGCATATTTCGGGGCTCAGATACATGCTCTGATAATGACATTATTGACCGACCTTTTTATCGCAGGCATATTTTGACCAATGGAACTTGCCGATATCTGGAATGGCTAAACGACTTTTTATGAGCCACAACATTTTCACTGAACGCATATCCCACCGTGGCAAACTCCATATCCGGTATCGTGATAAGAAACAGAGCTTTTACAAAGATTGCCCTTCATATCACATCCGGACCATTTCGGCGACCATAGGATATGGCCACTGAAATGTCATCTGGAAATACGCGGTACACGAACCCAAGCTTGTTCGGGTGGGGAAGGCAACTGCCATTCCAAAGTCTGCGCACCTTCGCCCCATGGAGAGCGCGTTGCCTTCTGACGTCGGATAAATGTTTCACACACGCCATAGAGAAATACCAGCACGGAGGAACCCGCAAGAATTGCACCGATGCTTGAAACTGCCACCATGAAGGGCATTCCTGAAACCGCCCCATCGATCAATTGGCGCAAATGTTGAGGAAGGAAAATCGCATTCACGCCGACGAACATCATCCAGAAATGGAGCTTGGCCGTGGCTGCACGACAGGAAAATCCTGTCATCTTCGGCAACCAGTAATACCAGCCCGCAAATATGGCAAAGACTGCGCCCAATGAGAGAATATAGTGGAAATGAGCCACAAAAGCCGAGCTATCAAAACCATTGACTCCACTGGTCGAAAAAGCAAGCTGCAAAGCAGATACCAAGCCCATAAGAACGGTGAAGAAGAAGCCAGCGGACCAAAGCATCGGTGTTTGAAACGTAAAGCGGCTTTTAATCAAAGTCATGAACCAGCTTAACAGAATGAAGCCTGTTGGAAGTGCAATCAAAGGCAGGGCCACATAGAAATAGCGTTCCATGGCTTGCGGTTTATGAACCTGAAACAGATCATTGCTCCACAGTACGAAGCCAATGGTGCCAATAGCAACCATTGCCGCAACCACTGCTTTTTCCATCCATAACGGACGGTTGCAAAAAGTTGTAAATATCTGGCTGACAATGCCGAAAGCGGGCAAAAGAAGCACGTAAATTTCAGGGTGACTGAAAAACCAAACCATCATTGGCAGTTCCGCATTGCCAAAATCGCCACTAAATACAAGCTGCGTTAGTGCTGCAAGCATGGCCGGAACCGACATAACGCCTAAGAATGCCGAAATGAGTACCGACCAGACAAAAATCGGCATATGGGCAAGGGACATGCCAGGCGCACGCATCGTGATGATCGTTGCGATGAAATTGACGAAAGTCAGCACAAACGAAACCGATCCTAGATAAATGCTGGCAAGCAGCAGTGCCGCAAAAACATTTGCATTCCCTATAGAAAAGATTGCTGAAAAGGCTGCTAAAATTGACAGCGGCAGCAAAATGAAGGCCAGCATGTTCAGGCGAGGAAACGCAACATTTTGCGTACCGATCAACAAAGGTACAAACCAATTGGCAAAACCGCCAATAAGCGCCGGCATAACCATGAAGAATACCAGAATCAGAGCATGCGCCATATTGACAAACGACAAGAACGCCGGGTCTGAAGACGATGCACCATTTAAAAATTCAATATCAACACCATTCATCGCCAAACGAAGAATAATGGAGAAGGCGGCTCCGATAACACCTGCAACAATAGCCAGCACAAGATAAAGCGTGCCGATTGCTTTACTATCGCATTGGATCAATGATGAAACAAAACCGGTTTTCATATGTTCAGACATTCGCTCTGCCAGTATTTTGATGCGCCCAATCTGCCGAAGACACGGTTTGTCATCCCGGCAGACAAGCTATTTGGCTGTTGCTTTATCAACATTTTCAATGCGAAACAATGCGACAAACGGCCTCAAATGCCAGCGACGCACAAAAGCTTGGCCAAATCTCCGCGTTTTTGCCATGTTCTGGTGACATAAAATGTGGCAAAGACCATCTGAGCTGTGAAAGCTTGAGTTTGGAACCACAAGTTTACTTTTCATGAAGGCGCAAGCGCGATAACGTCATGATGATTCGAGCAGGAGTTTTTATGGTACTTCGTCAATTCTTCAAACGTGCGTGCGTTATGTCCGCTTTTGTCATGTCGCTTGGGTTTCTCACCCTCAGCGGGGCATGGGCGCAAGCGGCAAACCAGCAAGATGTTCCCGCGCCCAAGACATTTGGCGCATGGACAAAAATTTGCTCACTACCACCCGGTACTCCCAATATACAGTGCGAAGTGGTGCAAAATGTACGCGCGCAAGATCGCCCCGACATCACCTTTCGCGTGACTTTGTATAAGCTGCCGAAAAATCAGGGCACATTGATGCGGGTGTTCGTGCCTATTCGGGTTGAGTTGCGGCTTGGTGTCGGCATTAAGATCGACAACAAAGATATGGGCAAGATGGAATATCGCCGTTGTCTGGGTGACAACTGCGTAGCAGAAGCATTTCTTAAAGATGAAGACTTGAAGGCCTTCCTTAACGGTAAAATGGCAACCTATTTCATCTTTACGACGCCCGAAGAAGGCGTAGGCGGCCTCATTGACCTCAATGGCCTTAAAGACGCTTATGGCGCGTTGCCAACGGAATAAGCTGTCCTCAACATCAAAGCGAGCAGAACCGGTTCCCGCGAACCGGTTTTGGTTTTGGTGATCAAAATAGACAGTTTCGATCGAATTCAAATAACGGATAGGACGGCCGCAATGAAATCGCTTATCGACCAATTCGACATTGGCGCTCATGATGTCCAATCACAGGTTCAAGAAACCTTGAAGAACGCCGATGACGGCGAATTATTTCTTGAATATCGTGAAAGTGAATCCCTGTTATTCGATAATGGCCGCCTCAAAAACGGTTCCTTCCATCAAGATAGTGGTTTTGGTCTGCGTGCAGTGGCCGGTGAAGCGACCGGTTATGCCCATGCAGGCGAGTTGTCGGCAGCCGCATTGAAACGGGCGAGTGATGCGGCGAAAGCCGTTACCAGTGGCTATTCCGGCACTTATAGTGCTGCGCCGCGCGGCACAAATACCAAACTTTACGCAGAAACCAACCCGCTTGATGCGCCAGCTTTTGAAGAAAAAGTCGCGCTGTTGGAAAAGATTGATCGCTATATACGCGAGAAAAACGACACGGTAAGGCAGGTTACTGTTTCACTTGCCGGTTCGCTGCAACATGTAGAAATATTGCGGGCAGACGGCCACCTTGTGCGTGACACAAGACCGCTGGTTCGACTATCGGTTTCGGTTGTGGCCGCCAAAGGTGACCGGCTTGAAAACGGCTTTTATGGTTGTGGCGGCCGTCAAACCTTTGACCGTTTCATCACATCGGAGAATTGGCATTATGCTGCAGACGAGGCTTTGCGCATGGCTTTGGTTAATCTGGAAGCCGAAGCCGCACCGGCCGGTACATTTGATGTTGTGCTGGCCAATGGTTGGCCTGGCGTCATGCTGCACGAAGCTGTCGGACATGGGTTGGAAGGTGACTTCAACCGTAAGAAAACATCTGCCTTTGCAGGTCTTCTCGGCCAACAGGTCGCCGCTAACGGCGTGACGGTTGTGGATGACGGAACGATTGCAGAGCGGCGTGGCTCTTTAACTGTCGACGATGAAGGTACACCGTCTGGTCGCAATATTCTCATTGAAGACGGCAAATTGGTCGGCTTCATGCAAGACCGTCTCAATGCCAGACTTATGGGGATGGAAGCAACGGGAAACGGGCGACGTGAATCCTACGCACATGCGCCCATGCCGCGTATGACCAATACGATGATGTTGGGCGGCCAACATACGCCGGAAGAAATTTTGCAATCCTTGAAAAACGGTATCTATGCCGTTTCATTCGGTGGCGGACAGGTCGACATAACGTCCGGCAAATTCGTTTTTGAATGTACGGAAGCCTATCGCGTCGAAAACGGTAAAATCGGCGCACCGATCAAAGGTGCAACATTGATTGGTAATGGTCCCGATGCCATGAAGCGCATCTCGATGATCGGGAACGATCCTAAATTGGATAATGGTATCGGCATGTGTGGCAAAGCCGGTCAAAGCGTTCCTGTAGGTGTCGGTCAACCGCATTTAAGGATGAACGATATGACGATTGGCGGGACGGCCGTTTGATCGGCTCGTTTTAAACGACAGAGCGGATGGATTGTGCCTGTTGTTTGTAAGCTTCCTATTTGCTTCATCCTGCACGAAGTCGAAACCTTCGGCAGCCAATTTTATTATTCTTCCATTACAAGCGCCTGAAGACCAAAGATTGAGGTTCATGAAGTGAGACATCGTTTTTTCAGCTTACCACTATTTGCTTTAATCTGCCTTTATTCGACGGCAGGTTTGGCCGATTGCGTGCTTTTAAAAGATGCGGATAAAGCAGAGCCGTTCTATCAGACCGGTGATTGCAGCAAGCGAGCAACAGCCGCCTCGACCTTCAAAATACCGCTGGCTATTATGGGTTATGATGCGGGCATACTTAAAAGCCCTGACGAGCCTGAATGGGATTATAAACCCGGTTATCCAGATTGGATTGAGGCCTGGAAAGGTCCACAAACGCCCAAAAGCTGGATGCGCTATTCCGTTGTTTGGTATTCGCAACTGTTGACCAATCAATTGGGAACGGCCAATGTGACGGCATATCTTAAAAAGTTTAGCTATGGCAATGAGGACATCTCCGATCAAAAAGGGGAAAAGGGCTTGGAGCGGGCATGGCTCAACGGCACTTTGCAGATCTCGCCGCTCGAACAATCACGGTTTGTGTCGAGAGTTGCAACAGGTGCCTTCAGCGCTACCCCACAAGAACAGAGCTTCCTCGAGACTATTCTTCGTTTGGATGAGACCGTTGATGGTTGGACCCTATATGGTAAAACCGGTGCAACCGGCTATAACAAGACGCCTATAGATGGCCAGCCACATCGTATTGGCTGGTTCGTCGGCTGGATGGAAAAGAATGGCCGCAAGATTGTCTTTGTCAATTACGGCGAACAGCTCAGTCCAAACAAAGATGTCACAGGTGTCTTGCTACGCGCAAAGTTTGTTGCAGAACTACCGGAATTTATTGCGAAAATACCGGAATAATCCGTCTATCTGTTGAAAAACGCGCATTGCTCTGGACGAAGCCGGCAGCAACCGTCTAGCATGGATTTCCGTTTTCTTTGAAAGGAACTGCCATGTACACGGTCGTGTCTGGTCAGCCCCGAAAGCTGTCCGCTTATCTTACTCTTCCCAAAATTCTTAGTTCTGTTTTTATCCTGGTTGGTGCCCTATGGCTGTCCATAGCCTATGGAATGCAGCAAGGCTTGCTGCTGATTGTCGGGGCGGCACTTGGGGTTACGCTTTATCATGCAGCATTCGGCTTCACCTCCGCGTGGCGTGTATTCATATCCGAAGGACGAGGCCGTGGCTTACGGGTGCAGATGTTGATGCTTGCCATCGCGGTGCTGCTGTTTTTTCCTGCATTGGGCTTGGGTGAAATTTTCGGACGTCCGGTAACCGGCTCACTGGCTCCTCTTAGCGTATCTGTCATCATCGGTGCTTTCATGTTTGGCATCGGGATGCAATTGGGTGGAGGTTGTGCATCGGGCGTACTTTTTACCACTGGCGGTGGCAATGCACGTATGCTCATCGTGCTATTGTTCTTCATTATCGGCGCCTTGATTTCCACAGCGCATGCGCCTTTTTGGTCGTCAGTGCCGGCATTGCCGCCTGTATCCTTGATAACAAGCCTCGGCGTGCCCATCGGTATTGTTGTTTCACTCCTTATGTTTGCGGCAATAGCCTATCTTACGGTTATAATAGAACGGCGCAAACATGGCTCTTTAGAGCAAGAAGAGGTGACCACACACTCCGGCTTTGAACGCTTTTTGCGTGGGCCATGGCCTTTAATATGGGGTGGTGTTGCCTTGGCGCTTCTTAATTTTGCAACACTGGTCATTTCCGGTAAGCCATGGAGCATTGCTGGTGCTTTTCCAATTTGGGGGGCCAAAATCAGTGGTTTAGTCGGCTATGATGTGTCCGGTTGGACATTTTGGCAAAATCCCGCAAATGCCAAAAACCTTGTTTCGAGCGTCTTTGCCAATGTCACATCGGTGATGGATTTCGGGATCATTGCCGGCGCCATGCTCGCCGCGGCCCTTGCCGGCCGGTTTGCCCCGACTTTGCGGATGCCGCTTGGTTCGTTTTTTGCCGCCATTATCGGCGGCCTGTTGCTGGGTTATGGCGCACGCATTGCGTTTGGATGCAATATCGGTGCCTATTTCTCCGGTATCGCCTCTGGAAGTCTTCATGGCTGGCTTTGGGTGATCGCGGCCTTTGTCGGCAACAGTGTGGGCGTCGCCCTGCGACCAATCTTTTTCAAGAATGTCGAAAGTGCGCCCAAGATAACCACACGCTGAATAATTGGAGCGCGTCCGACATTCGCCTGCCTCAATACGCGCTCCAAGTCTTTTTACTGTTGCATTTTCATTGCAACCCGCGTCATGGATTTTGTGAAATGCTCTACAGGCGCCAGCCCGGCTTGGGCTTGCGCTTTGTCAAGATAACCACTGTTTCCACATGCGGCGACCATAAAAACTGGTCAATAGGCACAGTTTTTTCGATTTTATAGCCGCCATCGACAAGGATAGAAAGATCACGCGCCAATGTGACAGGATTGCATGACACTGCAACCACACGTGCTACAGTTGTTTTCGCCAATTCCCGTGCCTGCTCTTCCGCACCAGCACGCGGCGGATCAAAAACCACACCGTCAAATTGTTCCAGCTCTTTTGCCGTCAAAGGCCGCCGGAAGAGATCACGCTTTTCATGGGTAATGGTTTTAAGCCCTGTTGCCCGACGCATGGCACGATCAAGGCTTGCAAGTGCATCACCATCACTTTCGACAGCATGGACATTCATCTTTTCCGCCATGCGGAATGTAAAACTGCCTGCTCCAGAAAATAGATCGGCAGCATTCTTGGTCTTTTTCAGACCCGCCATAATGGTGTCTGCCATCAAGGCTTCAGCCTGAGCCGTGGCCTGTAAAAAACCGCCCGCCGCCAGTTCGACAGCCACGGATCCAAAATGAATACGCGGTTTTTCCCGTTCGACGATGATTTCCCCTTCCACAGAAAGACGGGTAAGTTTTTGCCGCAAACCTTCGGTAACGAGACGTTGACGTACTGCATCATCGGGTACCAGGCAGCCATTCAAAGCAACATCAAAACCATTTTCTGCAACGGTCACTGTGATATGCATTTCCTTTGCATGATTAGCCATGATAGCGCAAAGCGAACGCATATCGGGCAATTTGTCCACAAGTTCCGGTCTCGAGACCGGGCATTCATTGATCGCAACGATATCGTGGGACGAATATCGGTTAAATCCGACAATCTGTCCCTTAGACGTCACCCGTGCTGTCAAGGTCATTCGCCGCCGTGTCTGTCGGTCGCAGGGTACAAGCGCGTCTGTTTCACATTCCAAACCGCGGCCCGAAAGGGCACTGACCACCAGAGATCGTTTCCAGTGCTGGTAAGATTCATCCTGCCAATGTTGTAATACGCAGCCTCCACAATCCTCGAAATGCCTGCATGCAGGATCAACCCGTTGTGGCGAACGGCTTTTCAATGCCATTACCATCCCACGATTTTCCTGCAAAGCAATGTTTGCAACTTCGCCCGGCAAAGTAAAAGGCACGTATACAGCGCCATGAGCGGTTTTAGCTACGCCATCACCCGCTGCACCGATATGGTCAATGACCACTTCTTCATTCATTGCGTTTTTTCTCCGAAAAGCAGAAATTCCTTGTTGCCGTCTCCGCCTTCAATCGGTGAAGGTAAAAGACCCACGGCCTGCCATCCTGCCTGCCCGTTAAGCCAGTTGAACAGATCCTGCGCTATATCTTGCGCAATAGTGGGGTCTTTCAGCAGCCCCCCCTTACCTATCGCCTCACGCCCCGCTTCAAACTGTGGCTTTACAAGCAGCACGGCCTGTGCCCCTTTTTCAGCTAAGGACAATGCCGGTGGCAAGGCCAGTTTCAAGGATATGAAGCTGACATCTGATACAACAAGGCCTATTGCCCGGCCATTGAGGTGCTGTTGCTGCAGATCGCGCGCATTCAGTCCTTCATAAAGCGTAATGGACGAATTGCCCAACAGGCTTACGTCCAATTGGCCATGCCCGACATCCACCGCAAATATGTGTTGCGCACCACGCTCCAACAAAACCTGAGTGAAGCCACCGGTCGACGCACCAATATCCAGCGCGTTAATGGATTGGCTGCGCAGCGGAAATCCTTCGAATGCCGCAAGTAGTTTTAAAGCGGCGCGGGAAACATAGTGGCGGGCCGGATCAGAAACAATAATATCACTATCCGGTGCAATCAGCTGACCGGCTTTTTCCATGCCGCGACCATCAACTGTGACCGTCTTACGCGCAATGGCATCACGAGCCCGCGAACGTGTGGGAAAAAAACCCTTTTCCACCAACAAGACATCCAGCCTTTGTTTTTCAGCCATATCAGGCCCGTATTTGCGGCGCAACCTGCGCTTCGCGGCCTAGTGCAGTGAAAACAGTATTGACGATACCGCGACGGTCCAGCCCGATTTGTGACAAAACCTTGTCTTGCGGGCCATGATGTAAATATTCATCCGGCAATGTCAGCGTCCGAATTTTCAAGCCACGATCGAGCAGACCGTCCTTGGCGAGAAACTGTAAAACCTGCGCGCCAAAACCACCCTGGGCGCCTTCCTCAATCGTAACCAAAACCTCGTGTTCGCGAGCTAGACGGCGAATAAGATCTTCATCCAACGGCTTGGCAAAGCGCGCGTCTGCAACGGTAGTTGACAAGCCTGCGGCAGCCAATTCGTCCGCAGCCGCCAAGGCTTCCTGCAGCCTCGTTCCAAAACCGATTAATGCCACCTTGCTGCCCTCGCGCAGAATGCGACCTTTACCGATTTCCAAAAGTTCACCGCGTTTGGGCAAATCCATGCCAACGCCTTCACCGCGCGGATAGCGGAATGATATTGGCCCCTGATCGTAAGCGGCAGCCGTGCGTACCATATGCATCAACTCTGCTTCATCTGAAGGTGCCATAACCACGAAACCAGGCAGTGAAACAAGGAATCCCGTGTCAAAGCTTCCCGCATGGGTGGAACCATCGGCACCGACAAAGCCCGCCCGGTCTATGGCGAAACGCACCGGAAGATTTTGGATTGAAACATCGTGGACAATCTGGTCATAGCCGCGTTGCAAAAATGTTGAATAGATGGCGACAAAGGGTTTATAGCCCTCGCAGGCCATACCCGCCGCAAATGTAACCGCGTGCTGCTCGGCAATGCCGACATCAAACATTCGACCCGGAAATTTTTCGACAAATGAATCAAGCCCTGTGCCGGTTGGCATCGCTGCTGTAACGCCGACAATCTTGTCGTCATGACTGGCTTCCTCAATCAACGCTTTGGCAAATACCTTGGTGTAGGAAGGTGCATTGCTTTGCGCCTTGACCTGCTTTCCGGTGATAACGTCGAAACGATTAACACCGTGATATTTGTCGCTTGCCGCTTCCGCAGGGGCGTAGCCTTTTCCTTTACGGGTGACCACGTGAAGGAGCACCGGCCCATCAGGATGTTCGCGCACATTTTTTAACACCGGCAAAAGATGGTCGAGATTATGCCCATCGATAGGCCCGACATAGTAAAATCCAAGTTCTTCAAACAATGTGCCACCGGTGAGGAAGCCACGAGCAAACTCTTCAGAACGGCGCGCTTTATCCCAGAAGAATTTCGGCAATTTCTTGCTTAGGGCTTTGGCTCTTTCGCGCAGACTGCGATAGGCAGGACTGGAAACAAGGCGAGCGAGATAAGCGCTCATCGCGCCGGTTGGCGGTGCAATTGACATGTCATTATCGTTCAAAATAACAATCAGTCGTGCATCCAAAGCACCGGCATTGTTCATGGCTTCATAAGCCATACCCGCCGACATCGAACCATCGCCAATGACCGCAATGACATTACGTTTGTTTTCGTGCTTGAGCGCGCTGGCGACAGCCATGCCCAAACCAGCCGAAATTGATGTGGACGAGTGGCCGGCACCAAACGGGTCGTAGGTGCTTTCGCTGCGTTTGGTAAAGCCTGATAGTCCGCCTTCCTGACGTAAGGTGCGGATTTTATCACGGCGTCCCGTTAAAATCTTATGCGGATAGGCCTGATGTCCCACATCCCATATAATGCGATCGTCCGGCGTATTGAAAACATAATGCAACGCAACTGTCAGTTCGACAACACCCAATCCCGCCCCCAAATGACCGCCCGTAACCGAAACCGCATCAATGGTTTCAGCACGAAGTTCATCGGCGAGTTGCACCAGATCGCTTTCAGGCAATGCGCGCAAATCCTGCGGCAAATGCACACGATCCAACAAGGGTGTTGATGGTCGGGACAAAATAATTTCCTTAACTTATCAAGACATTCGCAGTTGTTTACAGCTTTTGAAGCCAGTTTGCACCTTTTATTAAAAAAAAACAGTAAAAGGTGATAAGAGTTCCATCAAAATATGATGATAAATGCGTACCAGCGTCAGGACCTACTCATTTAAACGATATGGCACCATAAACCGTAAAGAGGTTCGCGAAGGAAAGCGAAAAGCGGAGGGATACCCGATTGAGCTTTGGAACCAAGCAGATTGAAGCTGTTTTTGTGTCCCTGCGGTATGTGGTAAACTTCGACGACACCCCCACCGAAAGCATTACAAAGCCGTATTGCACATGCAACAGATCGATTAATAAACGCCCTTATGTTATTTTTTACACCGTGATAAGGACATTGCAGCAACCCAAACGTTGCATGACACTTATAGCTTTTAGACGCCAATCGGCCACGCGAAAAAAGAACTTTTTGAAACATGATTGAACATCTGATCGAGCAATATGGCGCTTTTGCCTATTTCTTTGTGTTATTTCTGGAATCACTCGGTGCGCCAGTACCGGGCGAAAGCGGCCTTATCGTTGGCTCGCTCATGGCAGCGGCTGGAAAATTAAATCTGCCAACCATGCTGATTTGCGCGTTCGTTGGAAGCGTTTTGGGTGATTGCACGGGATATGCGATTGGTCGTTTCGGCGGGAAAAAACTGCTTCTGCGTTATGGGCATTGGGTGAAACTAACACCGGAACGTCTCGAGCATTTCCAAGACATGCTTAACAAACGTGGGTTCTTTTTCGTTGTGACTGCCCGCTTCATTGTTATTCTACGTCAATTGAACGGTCTCATTGCCGGATCAGGCGGTATGGCATTTCCAAAATTTCTTTGCGCCAATATCATCGGCGCAGCAGCCTGGACAATTGTTTGGGGTGGCGGCCCTTACCTGATCAAGTATTTTTTCTAAAACACCACCGCGATCGACAATACGAACCTCTCTTCACGCTATCAATGCGGTTGTGACAGATGTATCGGCCTCGAGGGCTACGAACAGCCCTGCACTCTATGCCATCACTTATTGCTAAACAGACACAGAGCAACCAGCTCTCTTCTATTCAGCATCAAGCGGTTCAACACCTTCGGGGCGTCCTTCACGCGAAAGACGTATTTTTTCAACCTTGTTTTCCGCTGCCTTCAACAACGTATCGCAATGCTTTTTCAACGCTTCCCCACGCTCATAGATGCGAATGGACTGTTCGAGTGCGACATCACCGCGTTCAAGATTTTCGACAATGCGCTCCAATTGTTCAAGCGCCTGTTCGAAACTCATGGCTGCAATGTCGTTATTTTCTGTTTCCTGTGTCATAAGACCCTCATAAAATATCTGTTCTGGCAATACGAATGCCAAAGCCTTCTAAGCCGACATAATGGCGCTCGCGCGATGCATAGAGGATGACAGAACTGATACCCAGATGTTTGAGAATTTGCGCGCCCAAACCAATCTGGCGCCATTCTTCTTCACGTTGAACTGCCTGTTCATGGGTTTCGAGCCCTTCCATGGACATTTCGCGATTACGCATATCACCCTGATGGCCTACCCCGACTGAACCTTCGCGCAGATAAACGAATACGCCACGTTTTTCCTTTTCAACCATGAGGCGCAAGATGGATTCGACATCCTGCGTTTTTCCGAAGACGTCATGGATGACATTTTCACGATGCAGGCGGACAGGAATGTTTTCTCCATCACGAATATCCCCCAGGACTACCGCAACATGCTGCATCGGCTCCCATGGCAGCTGATAGCTATGGGCGACAGCCGGTCCTGCGCAGGTTTCAATTTGCATTTCATCCACATGCTCGATCAGCGTTTCCTTGCGCTGACGATAAGCAATGAGATCTGCCACAGTCACAACATGCAAATCGTGTTCAGCCGCAAACCCTGTAACTTCCGGGCCGTGTTTGACCGTTCCGTCGTCATTAACCAGCTCACCAATAACGCCGATGGGTGGCAGGTTGGCAAGCTTACATAAGTCCACAGCCGCTTCTGTATGGCCCGAACGCATCAAAACTCCGCCTTCACGCGCAATCAATGGAAAGATATGCCCCGGACGCACAAAGTCTGCACCACTGACATTCGGGTTGGCAAGATTGCGCACCGTCAATGTACGGTCTTCTGCAGAAATGCCCGTTGTTGTGCCGTGCCTGAAATCCACCGTTACGGTGAAAGCCGTATGGTGGGCCGAGTCGTTATCCGCAACCATCGGCGCAAGGTTCAGCCGTTTGGCTTCTTCTTTCGGCATGGGCGCACACACGATTCCCGATGTGTTACGCACTATAAAAGCCATCTTTTCTGGTGTGCAATGCACCGCTGCCACAATAAGATCACCTTCATTTTCACGCCCATCATCGTCGGTAACGACAACAATTTCACCACGTTCAAATGCGCGTATGGCATCCACAACCGATTTCTGGTTATACGTCATGGTATTCCTTTCAAATCCGGCCTGTCTGGCCCCTATGTCTGAGATAATGATCGGCAAGGGCGCAAGCAACCATCGCTTCACCAACCGGTACAGCCCTTATACCCACACAGGGATCGTGCCGCCCTTTGGTCACCACATCGACATTATTGCCATCAGCATCAATGGAATGGCGCGGCGTAAGGATCGATGACGTCGGCTTGACGGCAAAGCGCGCTATAATCGGCTGTCCGCTAGAGATACCACCAAGGATACCGCCTGCATGGTTACTAAGAAAAATGGGGCTTCCATCGTTACCCATACGCATTTCATCGGCATTTTCTTCACCCGTCAAACGGGCGGCGTTAAATCCTTCGCCGATTTCGACTGCTTTGACGGCATTGATGGACATGAGCAGCGAAGCGATATCCTGATCAAGCTTGCCATAAATTGGCGCACCAAGACCTGCCGGTACATTTTCTGCGACCACCTCGACGATGGCCCCGACGGAAGAGCCAGCTTTGCGCAAACCATCCATATAGGTTGCGAACTGTTCTGCCGCGACAGGATCGGGTGTGAAAAACGGATTGCGCTCGACCTCATCCCAGTCCCAACGACTGCGGTCAATGTCGAGCGGGCCAATGGCGGTCACAGCGGCGCGCACAACCAGATGTGGAACAATTTTACGCGCAATGGCACCTGCTGCCACCCGTGCGGCTGTTTCACGCGCCGATGAACGGCCACCACCACGATAATCCCTGATGCCATATTTGACATCATAGGTGTAGTCCGCATGCCCCGGTCGATATTGGCGGGCAATTTCACCATAATCCTTGGAACGTTGATCGGTATTTTCGATCATCATGGATATAGGTGTTCCAGTTGTCACAAGATTTGCATCATCGTCACATGGAAGAACGCCTGACAGGATTTTCACCTGATCAGGCTCGCGACGCTGAGTCGTATATTTGGACTGGCCGGGCTTGCGCTTATCCAGATAGGCTTGTACTTCGGCTACGCTAAAGACAATACCGGGCGGGCAACCATCGATCACGCATCCAAGCGCCGGGCCATGGCTCTCGCCCCAAGTGGTTACGCGGAACAATTGTCCAAAAGTATTATGCGACATCAAAAGCGCCTATTCTGTCTTGCTATTTTCATAAAGTTTTATTGACCTTTTGTGTCTTGGTCAAACAGCCAGATCAAAGAACATAACAATTTTGATTGATAATAGATGTTTTCCATAGGCTTTCTTGGCACCGAAGCTTTGCAATTGGTCTCGGGCGCGGTGACAACTCCTGAATTCACTGCGTCGGTGCAAAAATTTTTAGCCGGTTAGGAGAGAGAGGTCAGGCGGTGTGGTTCCACCGTTAAGGTTTTTGCGACGCATGGAGACGGGTTGTCTGCCCAATTCTTTCTGGGCCTTGCCAAAATGGTCTCTGCACAGTCGAATACTATGGATAAAAAGCCTGCTAATGTTTTACAACCGGTGGATGACAGTGTTTTCGGTTGACCATTGGCTATCGTTTCGACACAATTCCATGGCATGAATCATCGAAATCGATTTATTTGAAAGGGCCCTGAATATGAGAAAATTGGCTCTCATTGGCTGTGTAATGGCATTCCTTTTCCCTGCTCTCGCCAGCGCTGAAGATGCGGAAGGCACCATTACCTCAATTGATGAAAACGCAAACACCATCGTTCTGGATAATGGAAAAACCTATAGCTTACCGGGTGAGTTTGACTATTCGGTGCTGAATGAAGGCATGAAGGTAATAGTTTTTTATGATGCACAGGGTGCCAACCGCTACGTAACGGATATTGAACCACAGGATAGCTGATCCGACACGGCACCTACGTTAATCAAATAAAAAAGCCCGCCGTAAGCGGGCTATTTTTTTTTAAAATCGGTCCGGTAATCCGGCCGGCATCTCATGCATGGTGCTGTTCATTTCATTCACTTTACATGCATCTAGTATCTGTTTTAACGCGATAGAAGCAAGGATATTAAACAATCCTGTCAACGGTTTAACTTGCGGATGCGATCTCCACTTTTGGCTAGACGCTTTATCTTAAAGCCATTCGAGACCATGCTGGTCGAAACGCAGAATACGATCTTGCTCTATCGAAATATTGGCTGCCTCCACCTCGCTTAATCCGCCATAGACGTGCAAGATGGAACGCAGGCATCCGCCATGTGTGACACAAACCGTATCGCCCTGAACGGCATCAACCCAAGCCTTGATGCGTTTGGCAAGCATGGCATAGCTTTCCGCCTTTACGCCCGGGGGGACAAAATTCCATTTATCTTTGATGCGGGCTTCGATCTGATCGGGATGCAATTCTGCAATTTCATCTTCGGTATAGCCCTGCCAATCACCGAAATGCAGCTCCATCAACTGCGGATCCGTGCGATAAGCCGGTACGTCCAAGCTCATTTGGGTACGGATAATATCCATGGTTTCGCGCGTACGGCGTAGCGGACTTGCTACAAAGTCAAAGCCCTTGGCTTCGCCTATGAGCTCTTTCAGCAAGCGTCCATTGCGTGCCGCCTGCCCGCGGCCAACCTCGGTAATATCACGATCAATCTGCCCTTGAATACGCCTGCTGACATTCCAATCCGTCTGACCATGACGAGAAAAATAAATAAGCGGGCGTTTCGACACGATATTAATCCTTTATAACTGACATATCCGGAGCATCGACGGCCTTCATGCCGATCACATGATAGCCTGAATCGACGTGATGCACTTCACCGGTGACAGAACGCGACAAATCAGACAGGAAGTAAAGTGCTGAATCGCCAACTTCGTCAATGGTTACAGTCCGACGCAGCGGTGCATTATACTCATTCCACTTCAGAATGTAACGGAAGTCACCGATACCCGAAGCGGCTAGCGTCTTGATAGGGCCGGCAGAAACCGCGTTAACGCGGATTTTCTTTGGCCCAAGGTCTACCGCCAGATATTTCACACTGGCTTCCAAAGCAGCCTTTGCAACACCCATGACATTGTAATTGGGCATGACTTTTTCAGCGCCGTAATAGGTCAGCGTCAAAACAGAGCCACCATCGGTCATCAATTTTTCTGCCCGTTGGGTCACAGCCGTCAATGAATAAACCGAAATATTCATTGTCATGTTGAAATTGGCTTCTGTTGTATCGACATAACGGCCCGTAAGCTCGTCTTTGTCCGAAAAGCCAATCGCATGAACAAGAAAGTCCAACTTGCCCCACTTCTTTTCGATTTCTGCAAAAACCGCATCAATCGACGCACCATCTGTGACATCGCAATGGCCGCAGACAAAACCGCCGAGCTCTTCGGCCAGAGGCTCCACACGTTTTTTCATTGCTTCACCCTGATAGGTGAAAGCCAGTTCCGCACCTGCAGCAGAGGCAGCCTTGGCAATCCCCCATGCTATTGAACGATTATTCGCCAGACCCAGGATCAAACCACGCTTGCCGCGCAACAAACCATTACTGTCAGCCATTGGCATTGCCTCTTTATTGCTTTAAATCAATCTTTTCAGCTTGCCCTATGACATAGCTATGGTTTTTCTTCAAGCAATTGGTTTGTTTTGCACCAAAAAGCACCCTTTCTATACAAGGAAAAAGCGGCTTTTGCGATTAACATCTCGTTTCATCAGCAAACCGGTTGCGTTTTTTATTGATGATTCTATAGTTTGCGTTGTGTAAGCTTAGCCTATAACCCATTTGAAACTTGAACCATCGAAACGGTTGTTGTTATTCCATCCGTCTTTCGTCTGGAGAATGCCATGTTTCCTGTAACCCGTATGCGTCGCTTGCGTCGTACGCCCCAATTGCGGGCTTTGGTCAATGAAACGAAACTTGATCTTGATACGCTGATCTATCCGATTTTTGTTGAAGAAGAAATTGAGGAAGAGATACCCGTTGCTGCCCTTCCCGGTGTCTCGCGTATTCCTGAAAAAAAACTGGATGAACATGTCCGTACACTTTACCGTGAAGGCATCAGGGCTATCCTGCTTTTCGGCGTATCCAAGCATAAGGATGATACCGGAAGCGACAGCTTGCGTGAAGATGGCCTTCTTGCCCGCATGATCCGTACGGCTAAAAATGCTGTCCCCGAAATGCTGGTCATTTCAGATAACTGTTTTTGTGAATATACAACGCATGGCCATTGCGGCGTTTTTCATCACGACCATCTGGATAATGATGCAACGATCGAAAATCTCGGCCTACAGGCGGTTGTTTGCGCACGTGCTGGCGCTGATATTGTTGCGCCGTCTGCAATGATGGATGGCCAAATCCAGGCCATACGCTGCGCCCTCGACGCACATGGCTACCACCAAGTGCCAATTATGGCTTACTCGGCAAAATTTGCTTCGAGTTTTTATGGTCCATTCCGCGAAGCGGCTGGTTCGACCTTGAAGGGCGACCGGAAGACCTATCAGATGGACATTGCCAACCGACGTGAGGCGCTACGCGAATCCTTTGCCGACGAACAGGAGGGTGCTGATTTCCTGATGATCAAACCGGCCGGTACGTCGCTCGACATTATCGCAGATATTGAAGCCCAAACCACTCTGCCGATTGCTGCCTATCAGGTGAGCGGTGAATATGCGGCGATTAAATTTGCCGCCCGTGCCGGCGCCTTGGATGAGCAATCTGCCATGATCGAATCCCTCACCGTCATCAAGCGCGCGGGAGCGAGCATTATCATCACATATTTCGCGCGTGATGTGGCCCGGCTATTGAAGGCCCAAGGCTGACACACAGCGTAACATCACGAAAACCGGTAAAGAAGATATCCGTCATGTTTGACTATGACAAAGCATTTGAAGACAATATCAAAGCGGTGCAAAAAGAAGGACGCTATCGTGTATTTGCAGACTTGCAACGCAATATAACGTCCTTTCCGCAGGCAACTTTCTTCGATGACGAAGGAAAAGAAAAAACCGTTACGATTTGGTGTTCAAATGATTATCTCGGCCAAGGCTGCAATCCCGTAGTCGTTGACGCAATTTGCAACGCGGTGAAAACCTCCGGCGCCGGTGCTGGCGGCACACGCAATATATCGGGCAATACACATTATCATATCCTGCTGGAGCAGGAATTGGCAGCATTACATGGTAAGGATGCCGCTTTATTATTTTCATCCGGTTATGTTGCCAATGATGCGGCGATCTCAACAGTCACCAAAGCTCTCCCTAACTGCATTATATTTTCTGATGAAAAAAATCACGCCTCGATGATTGAAGGCATTCGCCATAGTGGAGCAGCCAAGCATATCTTCCGCCATAATGACCTTGACCATCTTGAACAGCTATTAAAACAATATCCGCTCGACACCCCGAAGCTTATCGCTTTTGAAAGCGTGTATTCGATGGATGGCGATTTTGGAAAGATTGTCGAAATCATCACTCTGGCAAAACGTTATGGTGCGCTAACCTATCTGGATGAGGTTCACGCCGTCGGAATGTATGGTGAAACTGGTGCCGGTGTTGCGGAGCAATTGGGCGTTGCTAATGACATCGATATTATACAGGCAACTCTGGGTAAGGCGTTTGGCTGCATGGGCGGCTATATCGCCGCCAATCGCACATTGATTGACATGGTGCGCAGCAATGCCTCCGGCTTTATCTTTACAACGTCTCTGCCGCCATCAATTACTGCCGGTGCATTGGCAAGTATCAAAGATCTGCGCGGTGAAAATGGTAAAAAACTACGTCAGCGCCACCAAGAAAGAGCCAAAAAATTAAAATCCATGTTGCACAACAAGTGTTTGCCCTACATTCACGCCCCCTCCCATATCGTGCCGGTGATGGTTGGTGAACCGGATTTGTGCCGGAAGCTAAGTACGATATTGCTTGAGCGGTTTGGCATTTATATTCAACCGATCAACTACCCAACGGTTGCCCGAGGTACAGAACGTTTAAGGATCACCGCAACACCGTTTCATGATGATCACATGATGGAACAGCTGGTCAATGCGCTGGACACATTATGGGACGAGCTCGCTATTGCGCGAAGCAATGAGGCGACATGCGCTGCATAAAACGCAGCGTTTTACCCGCATTGCCCTTAATAGCGCGAACGGGATGAATCCATATTCTGTTCATCATTTGCAGGTTCGATAACAAATGTCACTGCAACATCACCAGACCTTGTGAAATGCAAAACCGCCGGAATCATCTCGCCCTCAAGCAGGGGCTCTTTAAGATTATGAAATGTGATGTGGATACCATCGGGCCCGAATTCAACATCACCATTCGATGGAACGATGATTGGCCCCTTTACCCGATGTTGATTGCCGGTTTTAGGCGTTTTCTCGGTAAACTCTGTGCGATCTGAAACCGGTGACGTCACCGATATCAGCGCGTCATCGTCAAAACCGAGATTGCGGATCAGCATATAACCGGAACCGACCGTCGACATTGGTGGCGTTGCCTGCGACCAAGGGCTTTCAACAACGATATCGCCTTTTTGGAAATTTTGCGCCCATGCCGGCATCGCAGTGCATAATGTGAGAAGGAGCGTGCCTATGATGTTTCTGGTCGCTAAACCAATCATCTTCACGCCCCCCTTCAACTAGCCGCTTAAGCCTGTGCTTTGAAAAATTGTTCCAAAGCCGCATCCCCGCCTTCAGGCAACATGATACGCACATGAACAAACAGATCATCGCGGCCGCCGCTTTTCAACGGCAAGCCCTTGCCTTTCAGCCGCAAAACACGGTCGGAACTAGACCATGCCGGCACTGTCAGAGCGATACGGCCTTCCAAGGTTTCCACTTCTTCCTTTGCGCCCAAAACAGCATCCTTGAGAGCAACCGGGAGATCGAGATGCAAAGCCCGTCCTTCCACTTGAAAACGCGGATGTTTTTTGATGTGGATTGTCACCATGGCATCACCCGGTGTTCCGCGTGATACAGCTTCGCCCTGCCCTTTAAGACGGATCGTCTGCCCATCTTCTACAAAAGCGGGCAATTTTATCTTCAGCTTTTTACCATTGGGGAACACAGCCTCAACCTTATCGGCACCGACTATTTGTTCCAATGAAACAGAAAGCGTAGCTTTGATATCAGCCCCTTGTTGTGGGGGTTCTGCCCGCCCGCGATTGCCAAAGCCGGAAAACCCGCCTTTGTTGCCACCACCGAAAAGATCCCGGAAGATATCACTGGCATCAAAGCCACCGGCCCCGCCCGATGAACGGAAGTCGAAATGCTCACCGCCATTGCCGAAAGGGCTTTGGCCACCTGAAAAGCCTTGACCGCCACCGCCGCCATAGCCTTGAAACACAGGCTTTCCTTCCGCGTCGATCTCGCCGCGGTCAAACTGGGCTTTTTTGTCTTTATCGCCTATGATTTCATAGGCTTGGTTGATTTCCGAAAACTTTTCCTTTGCCTTCACATCATCCTTATTGTGATCAGGATGATATTGTTTGGCCAATTTTCTAAATGCAGATTTAATCTCTTGCGGTTTGGCGGTGCGCGCCACACCGAGAACCGTATAGGGATCGCGCATATTTATCCTCTTTCCAGTTGTCCATGCGTGTCAAAACAGCAATGGTACAGCTTAATGCAAATTTCCATCCCGCTTCATCAAGCAGGCCAGCAAAGCATATTGTGATTTATAGTGTCCACGAACATATGCCTCAACTGTTCAAATTTCCGCATGTTTTCACCGCAAAAGCCTAGCCACTTTTGCGAGAACATGCTTCAGGTTACCCATTATATGCCTATCACGAATAAAAAATACCAGATGATCTTCGATTTTTTTATGTATTTTGAACGACTTATTGCACAAGATCGAAAGCGGTCATCGTCCAGACATCATCAGCGACTTGGCAAACTTGTCCTTGATAGAGATTAACGCCGTCATAGGCCGCGCGTGTGGTCTGAAAACTGCGGCATAAGCGCCCATTGGCTTTACGCTCTGCAATCTGGCTAATCACACCTTCACTTCCCGTCACAGCATTTTCCCAATTGAATGAGGCTGCTCCAATTTCGCCTTTATTGAGTGTGCTGATCTTATCGCGAACCACAAGTTGATCTGACTGTTGCACCGGGCTTACCGTGGCTTGTGGTGTCGGCGCTATTGAACCGGTAACAATGGAGGCATCCGGTTTAAATGATGCATCGGCCTTATCGGCCTTGAAACCGGCAACGATACAGCCTTGCATTGGCAAAACGATCGTGACAAAAATGAATAGAGAACCGAACCGGCTTTTCGGAAGAGAAAAGGCTTTCATACCAGTCTTTTTCTGTGTCGGTTGGGCAGTTTGACGACACGTTATTTTACGCAATACACACATTCAGGTGCATTATGACAGACAAAGCGTTAACAAGCGGTGACTTCAGCCAGGCACAGGAACCATTTGCGCTTTTTGCCGACTGGCTGAAAGATGCAACCGCAAGCGAAATAAACGATCCGAACGCAATGGCGGTTGCCACGGTGGATAAGGACGGTTTACCGGATGTTCGCATGGTTTTGCTAAAAGGCTTTGATGCGCAAGGCTTTGTTTTTTATACAAACTTTGAGAGTCAAAAAGGACAGGAAATTTTGGGCTCGATGAAAGCAGCGTTGTGTTTTCATTGGAAATCACTGCGCCGACAAGTGCGTGTTCGTGGTCTGGTAGAGGTGGTCAGCGACGAAGAAGCGGATGCCTATTATCAATCCCGCGCCCGTGGAAGCCGAATAGGCGCTTGGGCATCGAAACAGTCACGCCCACTGGAAAGCCGCTTTTCTTTGGAAAAAGCTGTTGCTGAATATACCGCCCGTTATGCGATAGGTGCCATCCCACGCCCCCCCTATTGGTCGGGTTTCCGCATTCGACCTGTGTCCATCGAATTCTGGCACGACCGGCCGTTCCGCTTACATGACCGGGTACAATTTACCCGAGATGATCACCAAAGCGATATCTGGCAAACGCAGCGACTCTATCCCTAGGATCAAGACCTAGAGCGGTTCCCGATTGATGTGGTTTATCAATCGGATAAGATACCGCGACAGATCGCAAGCTTGAGACGCGCCAGCCTGATGAAATCAGGTCGAAAAGCGCTCTAAAAACACATCAGAGTGAATCCGTTTTCGATAGAAGTGTGGATTCACTCTCAAATTTTTTCTTGCGTATTTTCCGAAAGAAAAAGCCATTCAGTCTTTTTAAGAAATACCCGATTGCCAACCGGCTCGAGCAAATTTTCCTGATATCGGATCATCGACATTGTCTAATCCGCTGTTTTCCCGCAATTCTTATCCTGCGGGTGCGTTTCACACTTTTCGTGAACTCCTTTAAAACATGCCCCATACAGCGCCCGCCGTTAAGCCTAAGAAAATTAGTGCGCCAACGGTCGAATTTGATTTAAACAATTGCAAGCACTGCCCGTCATTATCAATATCAATGATCTTGATTTGTACCAGCATATGGATTGCCGCCGCCACAAGGCCAAAATAAGCAATCCAAGGCACACCGGCACAATAGAATGCCATAGCAGCAAGAATGAGAAAACCGCTATAGAGCAAGACCAATGCCAGTTCGGTTTTCTCGCCGAAAAGCCGCGCGGTCGAGCGCACGCCAACAATCGCGTCATCTTCCTTGTCCTGATGGGCATAAATCGTGTCATAACCGATTGTCCACAAAACAGCGCCGACATAAAGCAAAACCGGCGCCCAATCCAGACGGCCAAATACAGCCGCCCACCCCATCAGTGCGCCCCAATTAAATGCCAGTCCCAAAAAGAATTGCGGCCAATCGGTCACCCGTTTCATAAACGGATAAAGCGCCACAATCGCCAAGGATGATATACCCAACACGATGCTGAAAAGATTGAATTGCAGCAAAACCAACAGGCCTATCAGGCATTGCAAGATCATAAATGCTTTGGCCTGAAAACGGGTAACCTGACCTGAAGGAAGTGGGCGTGATCGTGTCCGTTCCACCATATCGTCGATTTTATGATCGACCAGATCATTCCAAGTGCAGCCTGCACCACGCATGGCCATAGCACCGATCCAGAATAAAAACAGATACCAAATAGCGAGAGCCAAACCGGGTTTTACAGCAAGTTCCGATGCAGCATGAGCGGAAAATGCCATCGGTACTGACCAGAAACACGGCCACATCAGTAATTTCCAGCCTATTGGGCGGTCCCAACGTGCCAATTGGGCATAGGGCCAGAGTACACGTGGCAAAAAACGGTAAACCCAATGGTTCGAAGGCGCATCCATAACGCGCCCCTGGGTGCCGCGCTTTTGGACGCCTGACTCCATATCCGCTTGCGATGCGGCGAGATTTCTGGTGTTTTTCATCTGATCGGACCACCTTTTACCTTGAAGCGAAGGCATTTCATTTCTATGACAGTGCATCTGATTTACTCATCTTCGACGACAGGAGCAAGCAATGAACGTTCTTCTTATCGGTTCGGGCGGACGCGAACATGCATTGGCGTGGAAAATGAGTGCCTCACCCCTTCTCAAAAAGCTCTATTGTGCCCCCGGAAACCCTGGAACAGCGACACTGGCTAAAAATGTTGATCTTGATATTGGCAATCAGCAAGATGTGATTGCATTTTGCAAAAATAACGCCATCGATCTTGTGGTCGTCGGGCCTGAGGCGCCGCTTGTTGCGGGCCTTGCCGATCATCTGCGCGCAGCAGGCATAAAAGTGTTCGGCCCGAGTGAAAAAGCAGCACAGCTTGAGGGATCAAAAGGATTTACCAAGGATCTATGCCGCAATAATAACATTCCAACGGGAGCCTATCAGCGCTTTAACAATGCGCCCAAAGCAAAGGCTTATATTCGCGAGCAAGGCGCACCCATTGTCGTCAAGGCCGATGGATTAGCCGCCGGCAAGGGTGTTGTCGTGGCGATGAGCGTTGAAGAAGCGCTGGATGCGGTCGATGCCTGTTTTGAGGGCGCTTTTGGCGCGGCTGGCGTAGAAGTTGTTGTGGAAGCATATCTTGCCGGTGAAGAGGCAAGCTTTTTCTGCCTTTGTGATGGTGAGGCGGCCATACCTTTTGGCACCGCTCAAGACCATAAACGGGTGGGCGATGGCGATACGGGAGCCAATACCGGCGGCATGGGGGCTTATTCACCTGCTCCCGTCATGACTGACGAAATCGTTGCCCGCACGATGTCTGAAATTGTTGAACCGACAATGCGTGGTATGAAAGCCATAGGTGCACCGTTTAGCGGTGTGTTGTTTGTCGGCCTGATGATTACCGATAAAGGACCGGAATTGATCGAATTCAATGTGCGTTTTGGTGACCCTGAATGTCAGGTTTTGATGATGCGGTTGAAAAGCGATTTGTTGCCTTTGCTCATGGCCTGCGCGGATGGCAAGCTCGCCGGGCAAAAGCCTGAATGGTCCGATGAAAAAGCATTGACCATTGTACTTGCCGCTGAAGGCTATCCAGACAAGCCTGAAAAAGGCAGCATCATCCGCAATATTGACCAAGCAGAAAGCCTGCCTGACGTTAAGGTGTTCCATGCCGGAACAACGATCAAGAACGGCGAAGTTGTTGCCAATGGCGGTCGTGTTCTAAATGTGACCTCAATCGGGAAAACCGTCAAACTGGCACAGGAAAAGGCTTATGCCGCGGTTGATATGATTGACTGGCCACAAGGCTTTTGCCGTCGCGACATCGGCTGGCGCGCAGTTGAACGGGAAGACGCTTGAGCTTTTCCATCCGTTCCAAAGCGTATGGCTGGCAGGTTTTCAGCGCTTGTCGCGGCGGATGATCTCTCTTGTAAAAATGGTTCTTAGATCATCCAATTGTTCGTCAGTCATGACGTGTTTGGGCAAAATATTGAATTTTTGCGCTGAAATATACAGCGCGATAAATTCGGGGTATTCACGCCAATTATAAAACAGGCGGAACGGATACGTGCCTTTTATATAGGAACTGCGGATTGCTACCGCCTGATCATCCCATATCCAAGTTTGTTGAAGCCCGATCTGCTTGTCACCTTTGACAACGCGACGCGCCGTGTGCGGAATAAAGACGAAATAGTTCAACGCCCAAATTGCCAGTATGATCATCGCATAGACACCGGCAATTTTGAACAGAGCATTACCCCAGTAGTGGAACCAATTCTCGCCCTCAATAGCAATAAGAATGCCTGAAAAAAGCAGCGTACAAACCAACCAAAGCAGAAATAGACGCAGGAATACTCTCCCCGTAAGGGTATTGAGCCGGTAATGCGCCTTCAATGCATCAACCGCCTCTTTTTCATCCAGTTTGAAAACCAGTTGCCGTGTCATCTATTTCCTCCGGGCAGCAATAGCTCGTAAGCTTTCTATCTGTGGATTGTCAAATGTAGATTTTGGAAGCACGACAAGTTTCGTCGCAGTGACTTTTAAGGCGAAGAACTTATCGAACTCCCTTATTTCCAACATTTCGTCCCAAAGATATAAGGTTTCTTGATACTTGCCGCTTATCTCAATGGCTTCATCATTCCAACGATATCGTAATTCACAGGGCAGAAAACGGTCCTCGTTTCGCGCATTCAGGTTTTGTGCAGGAAGAATAAAAAATAGGAGAAAGCCATTGGCTGAAAAGCTTGCTGCAAATACGATCAGAAAAGTGGTTATAAAGACCACAGGATCCACGCCGCTCAGACTGAAATTGTTCAACAGATAAAAACTAACCAGGATCAAACCGAACATTATTAAAGTCATAAACAATGTTGATTTCAGGAACCGACCGATCTTGAACGTTCGCAACAAATATAAAAGGAAGAATCTTTTGAGCTGCATGGGTTCTACATCCTGACCAAAGGCTTCATGGCTAAAGTCAGATCTGGTGTTATCTTCCGCCATCATGTTTTAAGAAAGCCCTTTGAGCATCGAAATGCGGGGAAAGTGGGAAAGCAGGTTTTCCCTGTCCGGTATTTGGATGTCGTCATTTTCATTTACGCGAAATCCGTGCTTTTCATAGAGGTTGCGCGAAAATGCAACGTCACGAAACGTTGTCAAACTTAGCGTGTGAAATCCTTCGTCCGATGCGTAATCTTCGACATATGCCAACAATTCAGAGGCAGCGCCGCGCCTTTGGCAAGATGCAGCGACCGATAATTCAACGATATGCAACCGCAGGGAAAATTTTTGTGCAGCAAGAAATCCGATAATATGGCTGTCAATGAGGCAAACCCACTCTAAACCTTCAGCGATAAAGTGATTATGTGCTTGTTCATCCAAACCGGCTGCTTCCGCAATCCACGCATAATCAGGCACCGCCCGATAGATTTGCGCCGCCGATTTCTCGACGGCGATGAGCTGCGCTATGTCCGCAAATTCTGCTCTATGGATGAAAATACTATTAACCCAACATAACCTGATTGGCGATCACGAGGCGTAAGCCCAGAGAGCGTCCACGGCAACGCAGAAGAAAACTTTTCTGGAACTCTTCGCGCGGGCTTTTGCCAAAGAAATGCTGTAAAGGTGAGCGCTCGCGAACGGGTATGGCATTGCCTTCCTCATTCACCAGCAACATCGGCAAATCATAAGTATCAGCCCATAGGCGCCAATCTAGAAGCACGTCGTCAAGATCGCGTGAAACCAGAAGCGGGATGCAAGCCTCGCTGTCCTCATGGAGTAGCTCGAGCGATACGGCCTTATGTCCCGATGCCGTTTCAACAGCACGTGCCGCTACCCCTTTGAAATGGTGTGCTGGCACCAAACGCGATAAACCAGACTGCCCGAGTGCGTCATCCGCTGTTAACGAAGCCCCTCGCTCGTTAAGCGAACACACCATGGCATGACCGGTTTTGGGTGCAACAAATGCGACGTTCTGTGGTAGATGACAGGGATCCAGACGAAGTTCCAGCCCTGCTTTTGCTTGATTAGCCCATTGATTGGCCATAAAAATTGTCCCCAATGCTCCTGTTACCATGGGGCCACCTTAACCTGCTTTACTAATCGCTTTGTTAAAAGGTTAGGTTAAGAAACTCTTGGTTTGTTTATTGGTTATTGAATTGCAAACGCCGCTTTAAGGCAATATTCACCAATATTTACAGGATTTTTCCGGGGTTCATGATGTTTTTGGGATCAAAAAGCTGCTTAATCCCTCTCATCATGGCAATGGCGACGGGAGATTTAAATGCAATGAGCTCATCACGCTTTAACTGTCCTATTCCATGTTCGGCTGAAAATGCCCCATGATAACGCATGACCAAGGTATGGATATGATGGTTCATCATCGGCCAGAGATTGAGATAGGTCTGTTTATCCGCACCAATGGGCTGCGATACGTTATAATGCAGGTTGCCATCGCCCATATGGCCAAAACAGACAATACGCGCACCGGGCGCAATACTCTCAACGATCTCTGCAGCCTCAGCGATGAAATCCGGTATAGAGGAAACCGGCACGGAAATATCATGTTTGATCGAGCCGCCTTCGCGTTTTTGGGCGGGTGACATATCTTCCCGCAAGCGCCAGAAATCTGTTTGCTGTGATATTGATTGCGCAATGGCTGCATCCTCGATCAGCGTTTGCTCGAATGCAGTTTCAAGAATGCTTTCAAGAATTGTTTGCGCCTCACCATCGCTATGGGCGGATGAAAGATCGATCAAAACATACCAAGCATGGTCTTGTGTCAGCGGCGCCCTTATCTGCGGGGCATATTGCAGCGTCATCTGCATGCCTATCCGCGCCATAAGCTCAAAGCCGGTCAACATCGAACCGGCACGCTTTTGCGCCAAGGTCAGAAGCTCAAGTGCATGACGCGGACTTTTTAACCCGACAAAAGCGACGGCCTTGCCTTGCGGCTTGGGAAACAATTTCATCACCGCAGCGGTGATGATGCCGAGCGTACCTTCTGCACCAATAAACAGATCCTTCAAATCATAGCCGCTATTGTCTTTTTTGACAAAACGCAGATCATCAAGAATGCGTCCATCTGGCAAAACCACCTCAAGTCCGAGACAAAGTTCGCGTGTATTACCATAGGCGAGTACGGCCGTTCCCCCTGCATTGGACGATAGATTACCGCCGATCTGGCACGAACCTTCAGCGCCAAGTGATAAGGGAAAAAAGCGTCCTGCCTCTTCTGCTTTGGCTTGAAACGTTTGAAGGATGACGCCGGCTTCCACCAGTGCGAGATTGCCCTCAATATCGATAGAGCGTATTTTATTCATCCGCTCCATCGAAATGATGATGCTTTGTGATGTTTCATCAGGCTGCTGGGCGCCAACAAGACCAGTATTGCCCCCCTGCGGCACGACCGGTGTTTCCGTCTCGAAAGCCAATTTCATTATGTCCGAGACTTGCCGAGTGGAAGAAGGCCGTAACACCAGCGACGTACGCCCGTGATAAAGCCCCCGCTCTTCTGTCAGATAGGGAGCAATAAGTTCATCATCGATCAAAGCGTGTTTTGCCCCGACAATATTAACAAAACGGCTGATAAGATTCTTATCCATTCTTTCACCCCCTTGGCGCAGCTGCCCTTTGCAAGCGGTCGTTAATGGCTTCGCCCAAACCTGCAAACGGAATAGGCTCTACAGCAATACGTGTAACCGACGGCAGGTCCAGTTGTTTCAAATAATGAAAAAGATGAGCGGCAGCCTCTTTGAGGTCACCCGTTTCGCTTAAATTGAGAAACGCTACTGCCTGATCCGCATGGGCAATACGATGCGGGCCAAACCCCAACAGCGCTTCACCCGAGATAAGTTCTCCGACATTTAAACGCACCGGCGCGTCAGGTGCATAATGCGATTTTAACATTCCCGGTGCCTCAATGGCTGCACGCTGATCCATTCGCGTCAAGCTGAAACCGATGTATTCTTCAATCGTTTCGGCAGCCAGACCGCCGGGCCGCAACAAAAATACCTTATCATCGACCACCTTGATAATGGTTGATTCCACCCCGACTATTGCGGCCCCCCCATCGACGATGAGCGGCACGCTCGCGCCAAGGGATTCAAAAACCGCTTCAGCAGATGTTGGGCTGAGACGTCCGGAACGATTGGCACTTGGCGCAGCAAGCGGACGGCCGAGACGGCGGACGATTTCCGCAAACACCCCTTGAGGCTGCCTGATCGCCAAGGTTGAAAGCCCCGCAGTGGTCAGGGGATGGATCGGATGCGCCGGTTTCAAAGGCAATACCAAAGTCAACGGGCCAGGCCAAAATGCCGTCATCAATTCTTGCGATAACGGGTCAATATCAACAATCGTCGACGCCATTGCCATGTCACTGACATGGGCTATCAGCGGATTAAATTGTGGACGCCCTTTCACTGCAAAAATGGAAGCTACCGCATCGCCGTTGGTTGCGTCACCGGCAAGCCCGTAAACAGTTTCAGTCGGCAATGCCACGACCGATCCGGCGTGCAGCAATGTCACTGCCTGTTCAATGCAGTTTTCATGAAGTGGCACGATCGTCATGACAGATTTACCGTAAAACGGCCCTTTATCGGGGCAAAACTATAACGGTGCAAACCTTTGACCGGCCCTTCTTGTTCAATCGCGGTGCGATGAATGACTGTGGCGTAACCCGCATGTTTTTCGAAACCGTAAGCGGGATAGACAACTCCCGCGCGCTCCATCATCCGGTCACGAACAACTTTCGCAATGATGGAGGCTGCTGCGATTGACACAGAACGCTGGTCGCCTTTTATCAAAGCATCCGCCGAACAAGGCAAGCCGGGTGGAATATCTCGCCCATCGACCAGCACATATTGCGGCTGGATAGCAAGACCTGCAACCGAACGGCGCATGGCCTCCAATGCCGCTTTGCGAATATCCGTCCTATCTATCGCCGAAGCTGATAGACTGGCAATCGAGACCGCTATGGCTTTTTGCAGAATCTCTTCATAGAGTCTTGCACGCATTTTGGCCGACAATTTCTTCGAATCATTCAAGCCTGCCGGAATATGCGCTGCATCTAAGATGACGGCAGCAGTCACCACTGGCCCTGCCAATGGGCCGCGCCCAACCTCATCGACCCCGGCGACATAACGGCAGCCCGCAGCCAAAAGGCGCGTTTCAGCCGAAAAATCGGGCCGTAAAGGCAATTCATAAAACAACGGCAAATCGGTGGTGTTACGAGACATAGAAACGTTTTCGCACCACCACCGATTTTCCGCAAGTCCGACTATTCATGAGAAGGAAAAAATAGTCGGTGGGCGCTGATAAATGACAGAAGCCAAACCCAGAAAATAGAAAATGACTTAAAATAAACAGAAACTTAAAGAGCGTTCATGACCGAGCACAAAATGGCCTCGCTCTAAATCGGAAATAATGACAGCTGCTTGGATTGCGGAAGAGGAGGCTGAAACGATTCAAAAGACATTTTCAGCCGATTTTCTCCAAGTCCCAATCTTTCACGTGCCAAACGGAACCGCCGCGCAATGAGTTTCGCAAAAGGGCCATCACCGGTCATGCGGCTTTTCCAATCGGCATCATAATCCTTACCGCCACGCATATCGCGGGTTAGCTGCATGACGCGCCGGTAACGGTCGGGATATTCGCGTAGCAACCAATCCTTGAACAATGGTGCGACTTCGTAAGGCAGGCGCAGCATGACATAGCCAGCATCAACCGCACCATATTTTTTTGCCGTTTCCAAAATTGTTTCCAATTCGTGATCATTAAGCCCGGGGACAATCGGCGCAACCATGACAGATACCGAAACACCCGCATCAGCCAATTGCCGGATTGCTGAAAGGCGGCGTTGCGGTGTTGCGGCACGCGGTTCCATAGACCGCGCCAGCCTGCTATCAAGTGTGGTAACAGATAGCGCGACACGCACCAGTTTCCTCTCTGCCATTTTTGCCAGAATATCCACATCACGCACAACCATCGCAGACTTGGTTACAATCGCAACCGGATGGTTTGCCCGGTCCAGCACCTCCAATATCTCACGCATGATTTTCCATTTTTTCTCAATCGGCTGATAGGGATCAGTATTGGTACCGATTGCAATTGTTTTGGGCTTATAACCGGGCTTGGAAAGCTCACGTTCAAGAAGCTTTGCAGCATCCGGCTTGGCAAATAATTTTGTTTCGAAATCCACACCGGCCGAAAGCCCCATATAAGAATGGGAAGGACGGGCAAAACAATAAATACAGCCATGCTCACAACCGCGATAGGGATTGATCGAACGATCAAAAGCAATATCCGGCGACTGGTTTTGTGTAATGATGCTGCGTGCTTTCTCAATCTGAACATCGGTTTTTAACGGTGTGATATCATCCAGATTATACCAGCCATCATCAAATTGGCTCACCGAACATGTTTCAAACCGACCGGCGGGATTAAGCGATGCGCCACGCCCCTTCACCCGATCTTCATGCAGGCGCAAGGCGCAATCACGCATAAGCTGGTTCGCACCGCAGCTTTTTGTGTCGCCGAAGGCCGCTTCATCGGCTTGCGCCATGGCTTTTACCAATGTCTGATCAATCACAGCCGTATCCAAAAGAAAAATCCTTCTTGCTTAATACCATTGCGCACGGAACAAAACAAGAACAAAAATCAAGATGTCATTTGCTCAAAATTGATTTATGGAAAAGTGATGATCAGCGTCCTTATCCACTGTGATGAAACTATTGCGCCTTTGGCCGACACTTTATCCATGTTGGTAAGTGGTGCTGTCTTCGGCATTATCGGTGAAGTTGTTCTTTGGTCGGAAAACAATCATCCACACCTGTCGCAAATTGCCGATGATACCGGCTGCACCTACCGTATTGAAACCGATACATCTGAGATTGTCGCATCGGCAAAAGGCCCTTGGTTGCTTTTTCTAAATTCCGGCGACCGATTGCTTGACCAATGGAAAGAGATTGTCAGACGACATATCGAAACCGAACGCGCAGCGGCATGCTTTCAAAACATCTCGGCGCAACGGATTTTATCATGGCGTCGGTTGTTTGGTTTGAACAATCCGTCCGCAGCCGGCCTCTTGGTGCGCAAAGACGCGCTGCCTGCCGTAAAAAGCAGTCAGAACCAACAAGCGATTTGGGTAAAAAAGCTCAAACCGATATGTTTGCCAGTCCAAATGCTTTCCGCACAAAGCCATTAGCGCATTTCCAACAAAAGTTGACAGACTTTTGTGTCAGGATAATGCGACAAAACAAAAAGTTAGAGTGCAACCATGCCTCAATCAAAAATGGATTCACTCTCGTCAATCCATTTCTATCAAAATAATGCGTCTCTAACGTTCGTTCAGCCTTGGCATCAACAAAACCAGATTATGCGGCTGCTGACGGCTGTCTAGCTCACCTTTCAGGATATTGTCCCAAGCATCTTTACATGCCCCCGTCGACCCGGGCAGACAAAACACAAAAGTTGAATTGATAAGACCGGCTGTCGCACGTGACTGGATCGTGACCATGCCGATCGTTTCAAAAGATACTTTATGAAACATTACGGAAAAGCCATCCATCTTCTTTTCGAATAACGGTTCGATTGCTTCAGGCGTGATATCTCGACCGGTAAAACCCGTACCGCCCGTGGTAATGATAATCTGGATTGCCGGATCATCTGCGAAAGCTTGGACTTGTGCCCTGATATCGGCAATCTCGTCGCGCACAATCGCACGCATGGCCAGATGATGTCCGGCTTCTTTGATACGCTTTTCCAATATGTCGCCGGAACGGTCATCCAATGTTTTTCGTGTGTCGGATATTGTCAAAACAGCGATATTGAGCGGTTGAAAGGTCAGGTTTTCATCAATGGTGTTCATTTCGCGTTCGCTTCTTTGGATGATTTGGGGCGGCTGCCAACGGTTTCCACTGCTTTGACAAACCAATGCGGCTGTTCTGCATGGATTGCGGCAGCCGCCGATTTGGCAGAATATATGTCTGCATAGATACCAAAGCATGTGGCACCAGAACCGGACATGCGCGAAAACAAAGCATGATGCCTGTTCAGCGACGCCAAGACGTTTGCAAGCTCCGGGGCAATCGTAAGTGCGGGTTGATAAAGGTCATTACGCGTGTTGTGCAAAGACTGTATGAGATGGTCAACGCTGTCCAACTTCATGGGCAAAAGGTCTAGCGCAGGATTATCTTTTCGCGGCAGCGTTTTAAAAATTTCCGGCGTTGAAATTTCCTGGCCATGATTGACCAATACCAAGGCGATTGATGACGCATCATCTAGTCTTCCCAGACGCTCGCCGACACCTTGCACAAAAAGCGGCGTATGGCTGCGTAACACAGAAAGGCACATTGGCACGTCTGCGCCTAATGTCAGGGCCATTTCCATCCAAGTGGATTGCGCGCAATCTATCTTCCATTGCTGCCCCAACAATTGAAGAACACCAGCGGCATCACCAGACCCTCCACCGACACCTGAGGCGATGGGCAGGTTTTTCGTCAGTTTAAGAAGACAAGGACGGGCTTTTTCAGGAAATTTATGTGCCAAGAGACGACGCGCTTGCGTGACCAGATTGTCAGCATCAGCTGACAGCCCGCTGGCATAAGGGCCATCAATTTCAAAACCGTCCGTTTGTGCGGGAAGATATGTTAGAACATCGCCATCAAGGCTAAAATACACCAAACTTTCAAGAAGGTGGTAGCCATCTGGCCGCTGCCCGACAACATGCAGCGCCAGATTGATTTTAATTGGCGTAACAAGATCCGTTACGCCTTTGTCCGGTCCCTTCACGTCTAATCACGCTCGACGTAATATTCTCCGGTTTTAGGGTCCTGCACCAAAGTGCCCTTGGCCCCATTCTGTCTTTCGGCTTCCGCCCGTCTTACACGCTGGGCGACACGCTGCGATTCGCGTTTAAAGGCGCGATAGGCATAAAGTGCCGCTGCACAAATCAGACCATATATAATCAGTCTAGCCATTTTCTGTCCTTTTGCTTTCGCAACTATCATTAAACTGTCATTGAGACCAAATTAAGCCTAAATGCGACATAAGTCCAAATAAATATCAGCCTTTAGAGCGCTTTTCGACCTGATGCTATCCGGCCGGTGCGTCTCAAGCTGTTGATTTGTCGCGGTATCTTATTCGATTGATGATTCATATCAATCGGGAACGGCTCTAAAGGCCATAACGCGACCATAATGTGCGTTCTTGTGCAGAAGCTACAACACCGTCAACCGCTGCCCCGACAATCGAAGCGGAAATTCCGGCTGGAGCCTTGCGCCCCAAAAGCCCGCGCGAGGCCGAAATCAACTTCATCTTGGCATCCTTGCCGTAGCGCTTTTTGATAACCGAGCGCAAGTCGGCCAGCTCATCGACGAGACCAAGCTCTTTACCCTTGGTTCCAGTCCAGAACATTCCGGTAAACAACGTGTCATCATCTCTCAGTTTGGCCCCGCGCCGCTCTTTGACCATGCCGATGAATGTCTCATGGATTTCAAGTTGCAAGGCTTTCAAATGATCGATATCGGCTTTTTTCTCCGGTTGGAATGGATCAAGCGACACCTTGTTTTTACCCGCTGTATAAACACGTCTTTCAACGCCGATCTTTTTGAGAAGTTCCGGAAAACCGAATGAAGAGGATACCACGCCGATGGAACCGACAATCGAAGACGGGTCTGCGAATATCTCGTCGCCCGCGCAAGCAATCATATAACCGCCGGAAGCAGCAACATCTTCGACAAAGACCAGTACCTTCTTGTTTTTCTCTTCTGCCAGATCGCGAATGCGGCGAAAGATCAGACGGGATTGCACCGGTGAACCACCCGGTGAATTGATAGCGATCGCAACCGCTGGCGCCTCTTTATCGGCAAAGGCTTTTTCCAACAAAGCAGCACAAGAGCCAAGCGACAAGGTTTGGCGCAAAGGCGACGAGGCGTCCATAATCATACCCTGCAACCTTACCACCGGTATTTCCACCGCATTGGAACGAAACCGACGTGGAATGAAACGCTTAAGAAAACCGGCCAAAACTTGAACTCCTCGAAAAAATGCCATGCCTGTCAATCAGACAGGCCCGAATTGCATTTAAGAACTAATTCGCAAAACGCAAGATTTCGTTAAAAAACATCCCAAAGGCTGCCGCGCCCATTATTGACCGCGTCTACCCTTTCCATAAACTCATGGCCGCCATTTTGGTGCATGATAAGCGGCGGCAATAAAGCCAGCGGTGCGCGGCTTGCACGTTTTGCATGAACGAGAAGTCGGATGGCAGCCGATTCCACCCGCGGATGCAGCGGAATAAGTTTTACCGCTCCGAAACGGCCATCAAGTGCGGCGAGTATTTCTTCCAGCGATTGGGGGCGCGCAATCATGCCGACATAACCGCCCGGTTTCACGATCGCGGCCGCGGTACGCAACCAGTTTTCAAACATATCTTTCGGCATAACATGCGCCTCAGCCTTGATATCATCTGGTGTACGGCGGTCCGAGGCAAGATTGAAAGGCGGGTTCATAATAGCAAAATCAAAGGCATTATCACCCAAGCCAGCCAGCGACCGTTCCTTTCCCCGCAATGTTACATCGGCTTGCAACAGTTGCATGCGTTTGCTGAGCAGAAGATTATGCGGCAAGGCACAGCTTTTTCTTGCATATTCCATCATAAAGGCCGACCGCTCGACCAATGTTACTTTCGCATTCTCGCAACGCGACGCAACCGCGAACCCCGCAGCCCCCGCTCCTGCACCCAGATCGACCAGATGACCGCTGAAACCTTGTGGCACAAGACCGGCAAGCAGCATGGCATCCATTCCCGCACGGTGGCCATTGGCACGCGGCTGCACCAGTTGAAATCCACCGCGGTGAAATTCGTCGATTGTATGTGTTTCGGCTGAAAAGTCAGGCATCGCGCAGCTCGTCTGAAAGACCGGCATCAACGAGGATCTGTATCGCCTCGTCCGCGCGCTTTTGGTCAACCAAAAAGCGCCGCTGGATAAAGCCCATAGAGCCTTCTGCAATACTTGTGTGGGCATCGGCAATGAAATAGACAATGCCTGCCTCTTTCATGAGGCTTTCGGCAAAAGAAAGCAAAACCACATCATTGGTGCGTATCAATTCTATCATACATTCTATTTGCCATATTTTAGCCGATTGCGGCACCCGGTCGCAGTCGAAAAAAGCTATTTTCCCAAAATATTGTTAGAAACGCGGTATCTAAACCGGTAAGAACGCTTGAGTCGACGCACGCGCTTCTTTATGGTGCGGCCGAAAATACAGGATTGCTGTAGGAGTGAACGCATTGGTTGCTGCTAAAAAACCGGATCAGACATTGAACAGTCAGGCTTCTGTCCAGCCGCTGATTGATCTCACCAAAACCGACATGGACCGCGTCAATCAATTGATTCTATCCATGGCTGGCTCTGATGTCGACATGATACCGGAAGTATCCAACCATTTGATTTCTTCAGGCGGAAAAAGATTGCGTCCGATGATGACCTTGGCCTCTGCCCGCATGTTTGGCTATGACGGCGAAGGACATGTCAAACTTGCAACCTCTGTCGAATTTATGCACACGGCAACGCTTCTTCATGACGATGTGGTTGATGAAAGTGATATGCGCCGCGGCAAATCCACAGCCCGGATGATCTGGGGCAATCAGGCCAGTGTTCTCGTTGGAGATTTTCTGCTAGGGCAAGCCTTCAAGATGATGGTTGAGGTTGGTTCCATGGATGCACTGTCCGTGCTTGCCAATGCAGCCGCCGTTATCGCGGAAGGCGAAGTCATGCAGCTTGCTGCCGCCAAGCATATGGAAACGACCGAAGAAGAGTACCTCAAGGTTATCAATGCCAAAACAGCGGCACTTTTTTCAGCTGCCGCAGAGGTCGGGCCGATTATTGCAGGTCTTGGTGAAAAAGAGCGCGCCGCGCTTCGTGACTATGGTACAGCCCTCGGTCTTGCGTTCCAGCTCGTTGATGACGCGCTTGATTACGGCGGCAATGCTGAGAACCTTGGAAAAAATACCGGCGATGATTTCCGCGAGGGTAAAATCACCATGCCGGTCATCCTTGCCTACGCACGCGGCGACGCGCAAGAAAAGGCTTTTTGGAAACAGTCTCTGGAAGCGGGCGAAAATGATGATGCAGCGCTTGAACAGGCGTTATCTTACATGAAGAAGCATAATAGTTTGAGCGACACGATTGTTAAAGCACGCAGCTACGGTGCCCAGGCGTCATCTGCCTTGGCACCGATCAGGCCCAGCACAGAAAAGGATGCGTTGCTTGAAGTAATCGATTTTTGTATTTCGCGCGTCAATTAAGCTTCGCACAAAATTTATCAACAGATCAGGATATTTTTCCACAAATTGGCCGATTATGTCCTATAAGAATCGCTAGCCTATTTGAATGTGGAAAAGGATCATGCCTATGCAGCGTGCAAAAGTAACCCGCCTCATTGCGCTTTTGACTGCGGGAACGATGCTTATGACATCGACCGCCATAGCCAAAAAAGAGGAAGCAGCCGAGGCAGGTTCTTTCGCCGGTGCCTATCTTGCAGGACGCGTTGCAGGCAGTGATAACCACATGGATCTTGCTGTCGCCTATTTCAAACAGGCGCTTGCCTACGAACCCGACAATGTCCCCATGCAACAGGATATGCTTTTAACGCTGCTTTCGGTAGGCGACTTCAAAGAGGCCGTAGCACAGGCGCGAAAACTCAAAGGCAATAGTGATGTCGACCGTTTTGTAAGGCTGACATTGGCAAGCGATGCATTTATAAAGAAAAGTTACAATAGCGCCAAAACCGAGCTGAAGTTTACCCAACCATCGGATATGGATACGCTTGCAGCCGGCCTGATGGGCGCATGGGCGACCTTTGGGCGGGGCAACCGCACCCAAGCCATTGACGAGGTAAAAAAGCTTCTCGGCCCTGTCTGGTATGACCTTTTCTTAAGCTATCATCTGGCTTTGATGAGTGATCTTGCCGGCCGCAAACAGGAAGCCGCGAGATATTTTAATCAGGCACTCAACGACCAGCAGGGTGGCGTTGCCGCACCCGATACATATGAGCGTGTTATCGTCGCCTATGCTTCATTTCAGCTGCGCAACAAACAGCGCGAAGACGCGCTGAAAACCTTGCGTGAAGGCGAAAAGCTTCTTTCAGGCCGCGATGCCTTGAAGAACATACGTCAAAAGGTCGAAAAAGGCGGTACTATCGACATGCTTGTAAAAACGCCTCAGGAAGGCGCAGGCGAAGTCTTGTATGATTTGGGCACAGCCATCAATCGTGGCGGTGCAGAAGCATTTGCACGCATCTTCCTGCAATTATCTTTGGCTTTGCGCCCCAAAAACGATGCGACTTTATTCCAATTGGCCGATATTTCTTCAAAACTTGAAGAGCACAACCGCGCCATTGCGCTCTATCGCGAAGTACCAGCCAAGTCTCCGTATTTCCGCGATGCCGAACTGCGTTTGGCACTCAGCCTCTCGGACTCTGGTGAAAACAGCGAAGCGATCACCCATTTAACAGCGCTTGAAAAGGAATTTCCGGAAGACCGGCGGATATCTATGGCCTTGGCCGGCATTTACATGCAGGACAAGGCATTTGACAAAGCGGCAGGTGTTATGGATCGCGCAATCGCGCAGATTCAACGGCCGCAAAAAGAAGATTGGTTGATGTTCTATCAGCGCGGTATGGCCGAGGAACGTTTGAAACAGTGGGACAAAGCGGAACCGGACTTCCGCAAGGCGCTTGAACTGTTTCCCAATCAGCCGCAGGTGTTGAACTATCTTGGATATTCGCTGATCGACCGCAATGAAAAGCTTGATGAAGCTTTGAACATGGTCAAAAAAGCAGTCGATCTGCGACCGCAGGACGGTTACATCGTCGATTCACTTGGCTGGGCCTATTATAAACTTGGGCGTTATGATGATGCGGTCAAAACGCTTGAAAACGCGATCAAGTTGCGCCCTGAAGATCCAACTATCAACGATCATCTGGGAGATGCTTACTGGCAGGTAGGACGTAAGCTCGAAGCCACGTTTCAATGGAACCATGCCATAGCAGGAAAACCTGAACCGGAAGAGCTGGAAAAAATACAGCAAAAGCTGAAGTCCGGTCTCAAAACTTCGTCAGCTGCGGCAGATGATAAAAAAGCCGATGCCGGACAACCTTGAAGATATAGAACAAACAGATGTTTGGCAAAAGGGTGGTCGAAGCTTGCATATTGCGGTTTTGATCGGCCACCTCCCTTGACCATCAGCACTTGAAAGAATAGACCTTTTGCCAAGACCGCAAATATATTTGCGGGTTGTTTTCTGATCAACTTTCAAAGGGTAAATCCGTGAGCCTGCCCGAACATCTAAATCCAAAACGCTCTTTTCAAGGACTCATTCTCACCTTGCAGAATTACTGGGCGCAATATGGTTGTGCTATTTTGCAGCCCTATGACATGGAAGTGGGAGCGGGTACATTCCACCCCGCAACAACGTTGCGTTCGCTGGGGCCAAAACCTTGGAAAGCGGCCTATGTCCAGCCTTCCCGTCGGCCGACTGATGGTCGATATGGCGAAAACCCGAACCGTTTGCAGCACTATTATCAATTTCAAGTGCTGTTGAAGCCGTCACCACCGGATTTACAGGATCTTTACCTGGGTTCGTTACGCGCTATCGGGCTAGATACAACGCTTCACGATGTCCGCTTTGTCGAGGATGACTGGGAAAGCCCGACACTGGGTGCCTGGGGCCTTGGTTGGGAATGCTGGTGTGACGGTATGGAAGTTTCGCAATTTACCTACTTCCAGCAGGTTTGCGGTATTGAATGCTCACCGGTATCTGGCGAGCTGACTTACGGCTTGGAACGTTTGGCGATGTATATTCAGGGTGTAGACAATGTCTATGACCTTAATTTCAACGGCGGTGAAGGCGCGGATCGTATCAGCTATGGTGATGTGTTCCTGCAGGCAGAACAGGAATACTCCCGTTTCAATTTCGAGTTTGCCGACACGGATATCCTACACCGCCACTTCATTGATGCCGAACGCGAATGTGCCGCTATTCTCGACGCTGGCGCACCCGATGCGGCTGGTGGATTGCACCTATGTGTCATGCCTGCCTATGACCAGTGTATAAAAGCCAGCCATGTTTTCAATTTATTGCAGGCACGCGGCGTCATCTCCGTCACGGAAAGACAAAGCTACATCTTGCGGGTGCGTGATCTGGCGCGCCGCTGTGGAGAGGCTTTCCTTTTAACCGAAGCCGGTGGCGCAAATTTTAACGGAGAAGCCTGATGCCCGATCTTCTTCTTGAACTCTTCAGCGAGGAAATTCCCGCACGCATGCAGCGAAAAGCTGCGGGTGACTTGAAAAAACTTGTCACCAATCAATTGGTCGATGCCGGTTTGACCTATGAAGCGGCACGCGAATATTGGACGCCGCGCCGTCTGACACTGGATCTGCGTGGCCTGACACCACGCTCAAAAGACGTCCATGAAGAACGTAAAGGGCCAAGCACCAAAGCGCCGGAACAAGCCATTGCCGGATTTTTACGCTCCGCCGGTCTTTCCGATATCAGCGAAGCGGAAATTGTAAGCGATCCTAAAAAAGGTGATTTTTATGTCGCAAAAATCATCAAACAAGGACGCAGCGCAGAACACATTATTGCAGAGATCATACCCAATATTGTGCGTGATTTTCCATGGCCCAAATCGATGCGTTGGGGCAAACAATCGTCTGACGCCAACGCTTTGAAATGGGTGCGCCCACTACAGAACATCCTTTGCGTTTTTGGACCGGAAACGGGCGAGACCGAAGTTATTCCTTTTGAAGTTGGTGGTCTTCACAGCAACAACTTAACCTATGGCCATCGCTTTCTCAGCGACGGTCAGCCGATCAAAGTGCGACGCTTTGACGACTATGTCACGCGCCTCGAAGCTGAAAAAGTTATCCTCGACGGTGAACGGCGTAAAGACATTATTCTCGCAGATGCAAGAAACCTGTGCTTTGCCAAGGGATTAGAACTGGTTGAGGACGATGCCCTCGCTGATGAAGTATCCGGTCTTGTGGAATGGCCGGTCGTTCTGATGGGGGAATTTGAGGAAGAGTTTCTTGCCATTCCGCCTGAAATCATTCAGTTGACCATACGCGTCAACCAAAAATGCTTTGTTACCCGTAAACACGGCGAAGACAGCAAGCTTTCCAACCATTTTGTTTTGGTATCCAATATCATCGCCCGTGATGATGGAAAAGAAATCGCCTTTGGCAACGGCAAGGTCGTGCGTGCACGCTTGTCTGATGCGCTATATTTCTGGCAAACAGATCAGCATGATCTGCCTGACATCGAACGGTTGACATTGTCGGCTGAAAAGTTCGGCCTCGATCTTAAAAAACCGCTCGATCAGCGCATGGCGCGGCTTGACCATTTGAAGGTGACATTCCACGCTAAACTTGGGACACAAGGGGCACGCGTTGAGCGGATTGCCACATTGGCGAAAACCATCGCGCCATTGGTACATGCCGATGAAGATTTGGCTCAGCGTGCCGCACTTCTCGCAAAGGCTGATTTGCAGACTGAAGCCGTTGGTGAATTTCCAGAATTACAAGGCGTTATGGGTCGCAAATATGCATTGCTGCAAGGCGAAGATGCTAAAGTAGCAGAAGCGATTGAAGATCATTATAAGCCCCAGGGCCCGACAGACCGCATTCCGCGTGAACCGGTGGCTATCGCTGTCGCATTGGCCGATAAAATCGACACTCTGGTTGGTTTCTGGTTGATCGATGAAAAGCCCACCGGCTCCAAGGATCCCTATGCGTTGCGCCGTGCTTCACTCGGCGTTATCCGCCTCCTTATGGCGCGCGACTGGACGATCAATTTAATGCCGCTTTTCCAGCAGGCGATTGCCCAGCTTTCTCGTCATACAGTCGAACGCGCCTTGGAGTTATTTGAGCAACGCCTTAACGAAGAACAGGCCAAAGATATCGATGGCGCACAAGATGTTTCACTGGCGTTGAAGAATGAAGAAAAGAAACTGGAACACGAAATTGCCGATAAGACGCAACCTGTTCTCATTGACCTTCTAGCCTTCTTCCACGAACGTCTGAAAGTCTATCTGAAGGATGAAGGTGCCCGCCATGATGCTATTGACGCTGTTTTGACTAACGATGCAGATGATTTGCTTCAGGTTGCCCGGCGGGTGGAAGCACTGATCGCATTTATCAATGGCGATGATGGCGAAAACCTTTTGGCGGGGACAAAACGTGCCGTCAATATTCTCGAAGCTGAAATGAAAAAGGCCACCCCGATCGCTAAAACGGTGGATGCGGATTTGTTCATTGAGGCTGAGGAAAAGTTGCTTTTCGAAGCGATCAAACAGGCAGAGAGCAAAGCACAATCCCATATTGACGCCGCTGATTTTTCCGGTGCTTTGATCGCGCTGGCGCTTCTGCGCAAGCCAGTTGATGCATTTTTCGATAAAGTGCTTGTCAATGATGATAATGCTGCGGTGCGGGCTAACAGGCTGGCGCTTCTCGAACGCATCCGGTCTGTCACCGGTCGGGTTGCTGATTTCTCGAAGTTGGCGATTTAGAGCATTTCCAGAAAAAGTTGACTCAGCTTTTTCGTTGGACAATGCGACAAATAAAAAATCTGGAGCAAATCTATGCCCCCAAAAAAGAAGATTTGCTCTAGAGCGGTTCCCGATTGATGTGAAACATCAATCGGATAGGATACCGCGACAAATAAAAAGCTTGAGACGCGTTGGCCTGATGCAATCAGGTCGAAAAGCGCTCAAAGCGGTGCTGTGGACTGTTTGACCTGTGGATGCGGTTCCCGCTTGTCGCTACACGCTTTTTGCTTGAGGTCTCGAAAATGCTTATGCATTCGCCCAATGAACAAAGCAACCTTGCTTTGCATATGGATGATCGCCATAACGATGACGCTTCGTTTCAAAACCGTAACTCTATATCTTCCAATTCAGAAGTTTCAAAATGATCATTCGTCAACGTCCAAATATATTACAGCTGTTTTTTGTTTTGCAAGGCTCCATATTGCCAACCATCGCACCACAATTGATCGCCATTCTGCTGCTATCAACCGCTCTCGTTATAGCCCATCACTTTTATCCCAACATTGTGCCGACCTATAACAATGCCACTGCTTTCACCATGCTGGGTATTGCCCTATCGATCTTTCTCGGCTTCCGAAACAATGCCTGTTATGACCGCTGGTGGGAGGGGCGTAAAGTGTGGGGGGAAATCGTTTCGTCCTCGCGCGACCTTATCCGTCAAACGCATGTTCTTACCGATGGGAAGGACAATCGACAGGTCTTACTGGAATTGGCTTCGAGCTTTTCTCATAGCCTCGTCAATCATCTTAAAGGCAGCACGACGATCCCTTCCCTCATGGCCGAATATCCCATTGATTTTATCGAGCGCTATGAGCTTAGCCACAACAAGCCATCTTTTATCCTCAATGAGATGGCTCGTCGGCTAGCAGCAATACAAAAAAGCAGCCGCCTGAGTGATATCCAGTTCCAGATGCTTGATGGCTGCCTGCAGAGGCTGAATGAAGCGCAAGCCGCATGTGAACGGCTTAATACAACGCCTGTTCCATTCGCCTACACTTTGCTGTTGCATCGTACCGCGTATATTTTTTGTTTTCTTATACCCTTCGGCTTCACGGATATATTGGGCTGGTGGACGCCGGTGGCAAGCTTACTGGTCGCTTATACGCTCTTTGGTCTAGATGCTTTGAGCGATGAATTGGAACAACCTTTCGGCAAGCTTAAAAACGCGTTACCCATTCACGCAATGGCAGTCATGATTGAAAGGGATATTTGCGCGGCTATTGAAAAACCAATGCCAGAACCGGCAGCCGCTATAAATTATGTCCTGAGATAAAATCTTATCTCAGGAAGACTTTTTGATCGGAATACCTCAACATTTATCGCTTATACAGCTTAAACGACGATATTCCTGATAAAAAAACAATGTCCGTTTACGGCTATTTTTCAAAAAAATAGCTGTTAAAGACCTTCACTGTTTTTCGCCGTTGATTTTGCTACAGGCTTTTTTGCGCCTTCAACCAGCTCCAAAGTATCTTTGCGGAAAACGGCTGTTTTCAAACGCTCATCTTTAAACCAGACACATGAAACCTTGTTATTGTTGATTTTATCAACAGTCATTGAAGGCCCGCCCGATTTCAACTTAACAATATCGCCTGCTTTATACATGTCTATTCCTCTGGACAATGCCCGCCCGGTTCCAACAACCGAACGGAATGGATGATGGGCAAACACGGACATTCGAGAACCTTCGTTCGACATTAAACACCGTGACCGCTCCGTAAACGTTGCTAAACTATCAGTGTGACACGATGATGAAGGTTTGATGACAAGCGAAATCTTTTGTATCAAATAAAGACAAGATGCTAAAAATAGAGTTAAAAAAAACCACGCTGAAAGCGTGGTTTTTGAAAACTATGTAGGCATCTAAACTCAGTTCATACGAGTTTTAACTTCATTAAGCGAAAGCTTAATAAGACTATCCGCCTTCTTAGCGTCCAACTCTCTATTGATGATTTCGCTAGCAGCTGCAACAGCCAAATCAACCGCTGAAGATCTGACTGCAGATACGGCTTCCGCTTCAGCCTGAGAGATCTTCTGTTCCGCCAATTTGTTGCGACGGGCAACATAATCTTCAGTCTTTTTACGGGCTTCTTCTGCAAGTGACGCAGCTTCACGCTTGGCGGCGGCAACAATATCTTCTGCCTCTTTTTCAGCCTCAGCGCGCTTGCGCTGATACTCGGCCAAGACCTGCTGGGCTTCTTCTCTCATGCGACGGGCTTCTTCAAGCTCGTCATTGATGCGGCGCGCACGATCATCCAGAAAAGCCGCGGTTTTTCCAGGTATCTTAATGGCAACCAGAATGGCAATAAAAAGAAGCAGACCAATGAGAGCCCAAAATGTATCTGTCATCGTAATGCTCCTTTAATTGCGGACAGCTTTGACAGCCGCACTGGCTGTCGACGAACTGACCGATGAACCAATCAATTCACGCACGATTTCAACGGCGGTTTCTTCTGCAATACTTCCGACATCCTGCATCGCTTTATCGCGTATTTTGGCGATACGGCTTTCAGCATCGGCAAGCTTTTTATCCAAGCTCGCTTCCGTCGCCTTACGCTCAGCCTCGGCTTTGGCCTTCGCCTCTTCATTGGCCGTCTGGGCGATGGCATGGGCACGGGAACGCGCTTCGGCCAATTCACGCTCATAGGCTTCAATTGCGCTTTCGCGTTCCTGATTCATACGTGCTGCCTGATCGAAATCGGAAGCAATCCTGTCCCGACGGGTTTCAATAACCCCGCCAATACGCGGAACGATGACCCGTGACATGAAGAAATAAAACAGGCCGAAACAGATGATAAGCCAAAATAGATGCGATCCGAAATGCGAAAAGTCAAACGGTGGGAATACACGGTCGGCGTGCTGCACCGCGTCTTCGATACGCTCAATCGGTGTTTCGGCAGTTTGTGCATAAGCGCTGGATATAAACATCCTGTCTTATCCTTCAATCGGCTACTAGGGCTCTTAAAGAACCTACGAGTCATTAAGCTCTCATAGAGAACCGGTATTTATCAACTCTTGTTTAAGCACTGCTTCCATGTGGTAGCAGGCAGCAATGCCTGTTGCGACAAGCGCAACAGGCATTCGCGTTTAAAATAGATTAAACAGCAAACAGGAGCAAAAGAGCGATAAGCAATGAGAAGATGCCCAAAGCTTCTGTCACGGCGAAGCCGAATACCAAACGGCCAAACTGGCTATCTGCTGCTGACGGGTTACGAAGTGCACCCGAAAGGAAGCTACCGAAAATGTTGCCGAGACCGAGAGCCGTACCAGCCATACCAAAGCAGGCAAGACCAGCGCCGATGTATTTTGCTGCGAGTGCTAATTCCATGTCATTCTCCTTTAAAGCGAATTCGCAATTTTATTTGGTGAGATTTCACCAGTGTTATTAATGTCCAGGATGCACCGCATCATTGAGATACATACAGGTCAAAACGGTAAAGACATAAGCCTGAAGAAACGCCACAAGAACTTCAAGGGCAGTGATGGCCACAGTCATGATAAGTGGTAAAATCGAACCGCCGACACCGACAGCCCCCATCCCCACCATTGAGACAACAAAACCGGCAAATACTTTCAAGGTGATATGGCCAGCCAGCATGTTGGCAAACAAACGAACCGAAAGACTGATCGGACGTGACAAAAATGAAATAACCTCGATCAACGTGACCAGCGGAATGATGATGATCGGCACACCTGAGGGTACAAACAGTTTAAGAAAGCCCAACCCGTGCTTGAAAAAACCGTAAACAACAACCGTCAGAATAACCAGCATGGCCAATGCGAAGGTGATGGCGATTTGCGATGTGACGGTGTAAAAATACGGAAACAAACCGATAAAGTTGGCAACAAGAATGAAAATGAACAACGAGAATACCAACGGGAAAAACCGCATACCTTGCGAGCCCGCCGAATCACGCAGTGTTTTGGCAACAAACTCATAGGCAATTTCCGAAACCGACTGCATGCGCGTCGGAATGAGCCCGCGGCTTGACGATGAAGCAAACAGGAATATTGCCGATAGAACCACTGTCACCACCATGAAAAGCGATACATTGGTGAATGACAGATCCATATTCCCGACAGGAATGTTGATCAGCCGTGAAACCTCGAACTGATGGATAGGATCTGGACCGTGTGCTGCCACCTTAACCTCGTCTATTCGGACCTGTCGGTCCCTTTATCTTGGCGCGAAGCGCCACGTTGCCCTAATTGACTGGGAGGCACATGCCCCACAGACCGCAATATATTCAACACACCGGCAGCAAAACCGAGGAACAGAAAGATAATCAGTCCCCATGGTGATGTCCCCACCAGCTGATCAAACCCGAGCCCCAACACAACACCGACAATAACACCGGCCAGAAATTCACTGGACAGCTTTACCGCCTGCGCCGTCCCTTTGGGCGGCCCATCCTCCCGGCTCACTGGCTCCGGCTTGCGCAGCACGCCCTTACGTGCCAGCTCCGTCTCCAAATTACGGCGACGGGTTTCCAGATCCAAAGGCTGAGAACCAGAACTCTGCCCGTGTCCTTCGGCTCCCCTCTCCGGCTTAACAGGTTTATCACCCTTCGCCATAGCTGGCCCCTTAATCCAAAAGCAAAGTCAAGGTCTGACCTCTAAAGTCGCGCGCAACATATTGTTACTGGAGCCATTCGTCAAGCGGCCAAAGCCCTTCGATCAAAAGGAATCTTCGTGAGCGTTAAACGAAAAAAGACCGCACAAACCAAAAAAGCGCTTTGAGGCGCTTTTCCCATCATGCAAAAATCTATTTAAGCCATTGTTTCCAAACATTTTTACTACAACCTGCCGGCTAACCACTTTAACTCCAACCGCCGCCCTTGGTCCGATAAAAAATATGCAAGCCGATCTTATCCACCTTGACCATGGAACGGGCCCAACGCGGACGAACATAGGTTGCGTGATAATGGGTGGCAGAACCGACTTCGGGCAGCCATATCTGGCCCGCTGAAACAGCCTTTGCAACCTGCTGGGCAACCGTCCATTGCGGTATTTCAGAAATTTGATGCTTCTTACCGTCGCAAGCAAATGAAAACTGGCAACGGTTGCGCCAATTGGTATTTTGATAAACAACGCCGCAAATCGATTTTGGATATGCAGGATTGCGAACCCGGTTCAACACCACCTGTGCAACAGCTGCTTGCCCTTTGACCGATTCTCCCCGTGCTTCGAAGTAGACTGCCTCAGCCAGGCATTTTTGTTCACCGGTCGAAAATGCAGCTGCGGGCAAAGGTGTTGCCGCCCAAGCATGGTCTTTTTCGCCGATAGGAGGTATGAACCGTCCTGTTCCTTGCCCTTCGATTCTTGTGTCAGACATCACGCTATCAAATGGAGAGGTATCAACCTTGGCAGCCGTAGGAGCATAGCCGAGAGCCAGCACATCTGCCTGTTCATTTGTCACCAGCGACGCAAGCACCTTGGGAACCGGCAGCTTTGCGGTTATTTTCTTTTGCGGCGGCACAATGGCCATGGCAACCTTCATCGGCGCTTTACCATTACGGGGCGCTGTTAGCGAAGCAAGATGCTTGCCGCCTTTCGACTGCGGTGCCATCTGAACCGATACACGTTGCATTTTGGGCTTGGCAAGATCAGGAAGTGCATTGCTTTCATGGGTATTGAGGCCAGCTGTTTTTTCATCGCGATTGACACGATTTTCATCCGGATTTGGATCGGTGATACCAAGCTTTCCACCGGCATTTTCCGCCGTCAAAGGCAATGCCTGATAACGCTGCGACAAAGTTGTACTTGCCGTTGTCATCGGATCGACGCCTTCAGGCATAACTGAATTGTCCTGAACGGTTGAGCGGGCAAATACTGTGGTATTTTCCGCCAACAGCTCGGCCGTTTCCGGCTTTTGTAATGATGACACCGAAACCGCGGAAAGGCCAAGCCCAAGGAAAACAGGCAAGACATGACGGTTACGTTTTTTCTGTTTCAAGATAACCGGAGCGGCATAAAACCGCCCCTCCGGCATATAATAGGTGGATGCGGTGCGAAGCGTTTCACGCCGCTGATCCTTGTCACCATGACGGCGCAAAGACGGTATCAAAGACACTTCAAACACCACACCACTCCAACGCATATACACTTACGCAAAAACAAAAAGGAAACAACTTTTCCTCTGGCGTCAGAATGGCCTATCAACCTTTATTTAAGGTTAACAGAAATGGCCTTATTCGTTGATTTTATTGCTTAATTTTTAATTAACAAAAGGAAATGGTTAACGCTGAAATGCTGGTTTTGATAGCTCCACGACAAATCCTCATTGATATTTATTAATCTATCTTAAAAATTGGAAAACAGTGTTTTTTATCATTTTTTCTTGCAAAAACATGAGCAATTCCTGCAAGCTTTTGATGCCGGGCAAACATGTTATTACGACGCTGATGTTCAGGTGTGAAGACATCAATCTGCCTGACGGATCGCTTGTCGGGTCTGAAGTAAAACGATCATCAAAACAAAAATGTACCGGGCTTTACAAAAAGGCCCGGTACATTTTTTTCCATAGACATTACAAGCTTAGCGTTTCTTAGCGCGGCCGGCAAATGGATTGTCCGATGTGCGCATGGACAGCCTTATTGGCACCCCTGGCATATCAAAAGTATCGCGCAAGGCATTGGCAAGATACCGCAAATAGGATTGCGGCATAGCATCTGGTCGCGAACACGAAATGACAAAACCGGGCGGTCTTGTTTTCACCTGTGTCATATACTTTATCTTCAAGCGACGGCCGGACACTGCCGGAGGTGGATGGTGCGCTATGACACCTTCAAGCCAACGGTTGAGCTTGCCGGTCGATATACGGCGGTTCCAGACACGGTGGACCAATTCGATGTTTTCCATCAAACGATCTATCCCCTGCCCGAACTCGCCGGAAATAGGCACCGCGCGCAGACCACGAACCTGTGGCAAAAGCCGCGCGCATTTTTCATGAAGTTCCGCCAATGTTTCCTGACGGTCCTCAATCAAATCCCATTTATTGAAGACGATGATGGGCGCACGCCCTTCACGGATGACGAGATCGGCGATTTGCAAATCCTGTTTTTCAAACGGAATTGTTGCATCAAGAACAATGATAACCACCTCGGCAAAGCGAATAGCACGCAACGTGTCGGCGACCGACAGCTTTTCGAGCTTTTCCTGCACCTTCGCCTTACGTCGCAAACCAGCAGTATCGAAGAGTTTGACCTTTCGGCCGCGCCATTCCCAATCAACCGAGATAGAGTCGCGGGTGATGCCCGCTTCCGGCCCTGTCAACAAGCGGTCCTGGCCCACCATTGTGTTGATCAATGTGGATTTTCCGGCATTTGGCCGACCGGCAATTGCAATGCGGATCGGCTTTGTCGCATCATAGGTAGGCTCTTCAGCCTCGGGGTCGTCGATGTCGTCACCAATGGAGGCTGGCTCTATGCGTGCGCGCTCTTCCTCGCGAATTTTTTCAAAGGCTCTGTCTTCACCAACAGCTTCCACAATCGCGTCACGCAGATCGGACATCCCCAACCCGTGTTCTGCCGAAATCGGGCACGGTTCTCCAAGTCCCAGGGACCATGCCTCATAAAAGCCAGCCGTCGCCTCTTTCGATTCCGCCTTGTTGGCGACCAGAACAATCGGTTTACTCGATTTGCGTACAAGCGAGGCGAAGGTGAGATCACTCGGTGTCATGCCGCTTTTTGCGTCGAGCACAAACAGGATGAGATCAGCTTCTTCGATTGCTGCTCTTGTTTGCGCGCGCATGCGCCCTTCCAGCGAATCATTGGTCGCTTCTTCAAGACCCGCCGTGTCGATGACATCAAATCGCAGGTCTTGCAACTTGGCTGCGTGCATCCGACGATCCCGCGTGACACCGGGCGTATCATCAACCAAAGCCAAACGCTGCCCGACCAAACGGTTGAACAAGGTGGATTTGCCGACATTCGGCCGTCCGATAATGGCAATGGTCAAACCCATAACTTATCCTTTTGCCGCCTGGCCAGTGCCATGAATAATATCCAGCATCATGCGTGCACGTTCTGTTGTTTTGGTCCCTGCGAGACCTTCATCGGCGATTTTTTGGAAATAATAAACCGCATCATCTATCTTACCTGCTTTATAAGCGGATAAACCAAGCGCTTCGCGCGCAGACATACGCATCGAATCAACATCATTGGCCATATCCTTGACCCGTTTTTCGACATCTTCGAATGTACCGCTATCAACAAGGATATAGGCCGCACGCACCTTGGCAACCTTTTGCAACATTTCAGGTGCGTTTTTGTTTGCTGCAACAGCATCAAAACCCGCAACGGCTTTTGCCGCATCACCCTGTTCCATCGCAAGCGACGCCTTGCGCAGTTCGGCTAAAGTCGGATAGCCGCCAAAATCGGAGTTTTGGACTTCATCGAGTTTTTTCAACGCTTCGTCGAAATTCTGCGCTTGCGCCAAATCCAGACTGGACAGGTAGGTATCGCCGATTTTTCCGGCTTTGCTTGTCTGCCAATAACTGAAAATCTGATAGGCACCGGTAGCCAAAACCAGAAGAACCGCTGCCAATATCAATATCGGGCCATAGCGGCCCCACAAGGCCCTGGCCTTTTCCTGACGGAGTTCCTCATTGACTTCACGAATAAAACTGTCGTCCGACATCAGTCTGTCCTGTAAAAATTTAGCTTTTGAGCGCTTTTACGCACAATTTTGCAAAGATGGTAGCCCTAATCAAGAAAAAAGCCACCGAGGCCGCTTTCGCGAAATTCATGGTTTGTTGTCCATATCCTCGACCAGAGCCACATTATCTGCCGGCTTGCGGCCCTGTACCTCCGCCCGCACGGCATCCAGTATCTGTTTTTTTCGGAATGCCGAAAGTCTGCTTTTGCGGGTTTTGCTTTTATAAAAACGCGCCAGCGTGTTTTCTACCATTTCAATATCGATCACGCATTCGCGCCATGTCATCGGCGCTTCCTCGCGCGATGAACGGTCGGGAAACACAAAGTCTTCCCCTTCCTTGCCCTCACCGGCAAGATAGCGGCAATTGGTGGCGGCAAGCCGTAGCGCATCAACCAGCCATTCGGGTGGCTGCTCGCGTTGTTTTCGTACCGCGCTGACCATCGCTTCACAAAACAAGAGTGACGATGCGTAGAGTCGGATGCCGGATTGATCATAACGCGCCGACATAGAGGCCACCTCGCGCGAGGACAATCTACCCCGCAGCGTCCAACGCGCATTGTTACGCGCGACATCAATAGCCGCAATCAATCCGACAAGTGCCACATGGGTGCGTCCGCAACTTTTCATGGCTTGGATAGCGGCTGTCGTATTGCGTTTTTCGAGCGCATCGGCAGCCAATGTGAAATTCGACGCAAGCTCCTTGAAAAAGCGTTCAACCGCCAGCCGCAATGTTTTTAACTGGTCGGGTGTAAATAGAACCTGACTAAAAATCAGACCGATCGATGTACCGACCGCAACGTCAATGACCCGCGTCCAACCGGCAACATCTGCACCAAGCGCAAAAACCATGACGGCCGAAATACCAGCCTGAATGATGATGGCTGGCACAATTGCATAAGCCGATGCAAGCGTAAGCCCGGCAAACCCCACCAGAGCTATACGAACTTCTGTCGGCATAGGTGGCAATAAAAGCGTCAATTCGCCGACAACCACACCCGTCAGAACGCCGGTCAGCACATACATTGCCTGCCGCCCATGGCTCGGCAAGCCGGGTGCCAGACAAATCAAAGCCGTCATAGCAGCATAGATGGGATGTTCGTGGCCCAAGAGATGCGCGGATACAAACCACGCCAAGCCTGCGGCCACACCAGCGCAAAGGGCATCTTTCCAGCTGGCTTTAACCTGGCTTTTCGCCTGTTTGAGTTTAAGTTTTAAGAGTGCCATACCAATCATTGTAGCGGCCACACCCACATCAACATCGGAACGGAAACCACAGCAATCAAAACCGATAGCGGTGCACCGAGACGCGGATAGTCACTGAATCTGTAACCACCGGGGCCCATAACCAGCATATTGCATTGGTGCCCGATCGGCGTGAGAAAATCACAGCCGGCACCGATGGCCACGGCCATCAAAAACGCCTCGGGCTTATAATGGAGCGAAGCAGCAAAACTGGAAGCAATCGGAGCCATAACCATAACGGTAGCTGCATTATTGAGAAAAGGTGTCACAAGCATGGCAGCGACTAAAATGACCGCCAATGCGCCAAAGGGCGGCAATGATGAGGCAAAAACACTTAGCCAATGCCCGATAATATCCGTACAACCGGTTTTTTCCAGCGCTTCACTGACGGGAATGAGGGCGGCAAGCATGACGAGTATTTTGCCGTCAAGCGCCTGATAGACATCGCGACCGGGTATGACACGAAAAACCACCATAGCCACGGCAGCAGCAAAAAATGCCAGCGCAACTGGCACGATTTGTAAGGCTGTTGCCAAAATGGCCACCAATAAGATACCTAATGGAACAAGGCCGCGGCGCAAATTGCCAAACATAATGGTGCGTTTGGCCAAAGGGAGACACTTCAATTCGCGCAATAGATTGGGAATCATATCATCCCTGCCCTGCAAAACCACCACATCACCCAAACGGAAAACTATTTCCCCCAAGCGTTCGCGTACGCGCTCATGCTGGCGGCTTAACGCCAACAGATTGACATCGTAACGGTCGAACAAAGCCAGCCGCTTGGCGGTAATACCGATCAAAGGCGAGTTATCGGTTATAACCGCCTCAACGATGTCGAGCTGGCTGTCTTTATCGCCGCTGGAGATATCACGACCGGTCGAAAGCTCGAGCCGAGCGGAATTGATGACGAGATCGAGTGCTGTGTGGGTGCCCTCAAGCAAAACCATATCGCCTTCAGATAGAACAAAATCCGGCAGGGGTGATATCGGCTTCTTGTTGCGGATAACCTGCAGAACCATGACATCGCCTGCCGAAGGCTTAACCAGGTCGGAAATGCTTTTTCCGACAACGGGCGAATTAGCGGCCACACGCGCTTCCGAAATGTAATCCCTTATCGCGATACCATCATCGGCACCGCCATCGGAGCGGGTACGGACAGGCACAAGCCAAGAAAAGAACACCAGATAAAGCACACCCACAGCTGCAACCGTCGCACCGACAGGCGTAAAATCAAACATCGTAAACGGCACTCCCACCAGCCTTTCACGCATGGCGGAAACGACAACATTGGGCGATGTGCCGATTTGTGTCATCAAACCGCCAAGAAGAGCGCCAAAAGCCATGGGCATCAGGAAGACAGATGGAGAGACATTGGACCGACGGGCGAACTGAAACGCGATCGGCAACATGATCGCCAAGGCACCGATGTTTTTAACAAATGCCGAGAGAACCGTCACCATGAGAACCAGAAAGATCAGCTGGATCCGGACCGATTTGATATCTGGCCAGATGCGCTGGATTATCAGCTCCATGACACCAGAACGGGCAACGCCCGCACTGACAAGCAGAGCACTGCCAACGATGATTACAATATCATCGCTAAAACCGGCAAATGCTTCTTTAGGGCTAACGATGCCAACCGCACATGAAAGCAGCAAAGCGCACACCGCGACAACATCGTAGCGAAAGCGGTCCCATATAAACACCGCCATCATCAATCCGATAACGGAAAAAGCCAGTATTTGATCTGTTGTCATTATAAGCGACACCTACCCTGTCTTTAGAGCTGTCATACGCTTTGTTCCCGAAAGCGACCATATTGGCTTGCTGCTATTTACCTGTTCGCACGACCGGCGACAAGATCTCCTGCACCATGTTCCAAACGTAAAATGCCCCATAGTGGAAAAATACTCAGGATTGCTACCAGATAAAGTGCCAGCTGAAACGGTGCGACCGATGCCTCAAGGGGCAAACCGGTTATCGCAGAACCTGCACGCAGGCTTATAGCGCCTAAGGCAATACCCAACCCTATGCCCAGTTGGAAAACTGTTGAAAACAAAGTATTGGCGCCATTCATTCGGTCTGACGGGACGTCGGCAAACGCGATCGTGTTGAGCGCCGTAAACTGGATGGAGCGGAATACTCCACTGAGCGTCAAAACCACAATCATCAGCCATAAAGGTGATTGCGCCGAGAATAAGCCATAAGAGGCAAGGAACAAGGCATTCAGGATACAATTACAGATCAGAGTATTCCTGAAACCGAAATAGCGCATTAACGGCGTTGTAAACGGTTTGATTGCAAGATTGCCAATGAATATCGGCATAAGAAGCAGACCGGCCTGTGTTGGAGTATAGCCCATTGCAAGCTGGGCCATCAAAGGCAAAATGAAAACCACGGCATTGGCCGTCATACGGAAAATTGTTCCGCCATAAACGGAAACAGCGAAAGTGCGATACCGTAGAGCGTCCAATGCAACCAGCGGTGCTTTCGCCCGCTGTAAGTGCAATACGCTGAGCGCAAGAATGACCGAACCAGCGCAGAAGCATGAAATCACCTGTATGGTGATGCCGTTTTTTCCGCCAATCTCTTCCGCCGCAAAAAGCAATAATGCCAACCCCAGCCCCGTCAATAAAAAACCTGACAGATCGAAAGCTTTTGGTTCTCTCACCCGTTCATCGGGGAAAAGTTTCAGGCTTAAAACCAGTATTGCCAAACCGATGGGAATATTGAGGTAGAAAATCAAACTCCAATGGGTGTATTGCGCTATGACCCCACCAATGGGCGGCCCCAAAACCGGTGCAACAAGTCCCGGCCATGTCAACAGCGCTATCGCCTGCACAAGACGTTCCTTCGGTGTCTGACGCAACACAACCAGTCGTCCCACCGGCACCATCATGGCGCCCCCCACACCTTGCAGAACGCGGCATCCGACAAACATTGATAGATTGGTGGATAAACCGCATAAAAGCGAGGCGAAGGTGAAAATCAGCACAGCCAGCGAAAACATACGCCGCGACCCATAACGGTCTGTCAACCATCCGCTTGCGGGTATAAAGACCCCCAGCGTCAACATGTAAGCACTAATACCAATATTGATATTGACAGGATCCGTTTGAAACGTCAGGCCCATTTGTGGCAAAGCCGTGGTTATAACAGTTGCATCCAAATTTTCCATAAAGAACGCTGCTGCAACCAATCCTGCAATCCATTGCCCTCTTCGATCTTTTGTCAATTGATTCTGGTTTTGGACGGTCATAGATACCCCTTGGTTTTATGGTCGCCAAACGTGCGTAAGCGTTTATGCATGATGATGGCGGAATGGTAGACCGTCGCGTATTGACATGCTATGACTATCGCGGCTTATCCTTCTGAATTTTTTGTGATTTCTCTATGGCGCGACGAAAACGACCGGCAAACCGGATATCATTTGCAGAACAATTTTTACCGAAACTGGTGACAGTCTGGCGGGAAGGTTACCGCCTTGCCGATTTCAGAGCCGACGCCATCGCCGGACTAACCGTGGCAATTATCGCACTCCCCTTGTCCATCGCAATCGCGATCGCATCGGGGGCAACACCAGCCCAAGGTCTCTACACATCGATTATAGGCGGCTTTATCATTGCTGCCTTTGGCGGCAGCCGGTTCCAGATTGGCGGCCCTGCCGGCGCCTTCATTATTGTCGTAGCAACAACTGTGCAGCAGCATGGCATGGACGGGCTTTTATTGGCCACGCTTCTATCAGGTATCATGTTGATGGCGCTTGGCTATTTGCGGCTCGGCACCTACATAAAATTTATTCCCTATCCCGTGACGGTCGGCTTTACGGCTGGCATAGCAGTCATTATTTTTTCAAGCCAGCTCATCAATATGTTCGGCTTGCGGCTTTCAGTGGCAGAACCGGGGCCAATTCTGCAAAAATTGCCTGTTATCTGGCATCACCTGCCCACATTTAGTCCATTATCGGTCGCCTTTTGCCTTGCGACTATCATTTTCATCACAGTTTTGAAAAAGTTTCGGCCCAACTGGCCGGCAATGTTGTTTGCCATTGTCATTGGCGGAACCCTAACAGCGGCTTTCAACATCGATATTGTCACCATCGGTTCCAAATTCGGCACCATGCCGTCATCGCTTCCAATGCCGACACTGCCTAATTTCAGCCTGCAAAAAATTCAGGATGTGCTCCCCAACGCCATAACATTCACCCTGTTGGGAGCCATCGAATCGCTTTTATCAGCCGTCGTGGCCGACGGCATGACGGGACGGCGTCATCGTTCCAACTGCGAGCTTGTGGCACAGGGGGCTGGAAATATAGCTTCGGCACTCTTTACCGGCATATGCGTAACCGGTGCCATTGCACGCACCGCAACCAATATTCGTGCAGGTGCGCGCAGTCCAATATCCGGTATGCTGCATTCGGTTTTTCTTTTGCTTTTTCTTGTCGTTGCAGCTCCGCTCGCGGATTATATCCCGCTTGCCTGCCTTGCCGCTATTTTAGCAATCGTATCGTGGAATATGATCGAAAAACACGCCATAGCCATGCTTCTAAGAGCATCGGCGGGGGATGCTCTCGTTCTACTGACCACATTTTTGCTGACAGTTTTCCGCGATGTCACCGAAGCAATCATCGTCGGCTTTGCACTTGGCGCACTTTTATTCATTCATCGTATGTCAAAAACAGCAATGGTCACGACCGATATACCATTGGTCGGAGAAGATCGCGCCGATGGAACAATGCAGCCGGATACAAGCTATTATGAAGGTGCCATACAAAAGGATAGCGACATTGTCATCTATCGGATTTCCGGCGCTTTCTTTTTCGGCGCCGCTGCCTCCATTGGCTCCGTATTGGATAGGATTGGCGATCATTACCGCGTAATGATCATAGATTTTTCGCAAGTCCCTTTCCTTGATGCGACCGGTGCCAACACCATCGAAAGCCTTTCCGGCAAGGCCCGGAACCGTCACATTACACTGGTCATCAGCGGCGCTTCGCAGCAGGTGCTTAAAGATCTCATCTCCCATGGCATCAAGCCGCCTCATGTTCATTTTGAAAAAACGCTGGAAAAAGCGGTGAATAAATATGCCGATAAAGACCGCTCATGAAACGGATTTGCGCGACAAAGAAAAAACTATCCTTTATAAACGTGGCCAAATGAAAGAGCGCGTACATATTATTGGCATATTTGCCAGAAAAATGTCGTGTTTGTTTTTAATAAGCAATGCGAGCAGACAGCTTTAATCAGGACAGGAAGAGATTTGATGAGTTCCCATACCGTAGAAAAAGCCGAGAAGAAATCCATTCTGCCGAAGATCATTATCGGCCTTGTCATTCTCGCTATCGTCTGCGGCGGCGTTTTTTTCTATCTTAATCAGTCGGCGCAAAAACGTGTTGTGAAATTTCTGCATCGCAATGGTGTCAGCTACGCCTCGCTGGATGTCGATTGGAAAGGGCGTTTCGTCGCCCACGATATTAAAACCAAAGTGTTCAACGGCATCGACACCACGATTTCTACCATTAGCGGCGATGTGGCATCATCAGGTTTGAAAAGCAAAAAGCTGGTCCTTAAAGATATCAGCTATCAATTGGAAACAACGAAGGTCCTCATTCCTCTGGTGACTTTGGAAGGTTATTCCGTCAAGCCTCAGGCGTCCGGTAGCGGTTCGAAGTCTGGCGCAACCAATGCAGACAGTCTTTTCGATATATCCGATATCGATATCAAAAAGGCGACCATACCGTCTGTGACGATGGAACAGGACTCCAATGGGATCAAGCAAAAGGTACTCTATAACGCTATCACCTATGACGATGTGAAACAGGGGGTGGTAAAAACCTCCACAATAGAAAGTTCTGCGCTTGATAGCCAATATAGCGAAGAAAATGCCAAACGCGATGGCATTCGCTCCATCTCTGCAAAAGTCGGCAAGACAGTCAATGCGGACATATCCTTGCCCAACCTTATCAATTATTACACCAAACAGTCGACAGCGTTGGACGAAACAAATCCTTATAAAAGCATCGTTGGACCATGGTCGGCAGATAACATCGCGTTTACCATCGAGAATGTTGACGATCCGACGATTATTGGCACCGTCGATCAAATAACCGGTACGACTTTTACGACACGTCTACTGCCTTTTTCTCTGCTGACATTTAGCAATGAGCTCGACGCTTTGGATACCGATGTCAATTCGGATCCTGCCAAGCAGGCGGCATTGGGCGAAAAAGCTTTACAGTTATTGGCGGCAATCGGCGCTGCAGATATCCAATTTCACGGATTAAAAATCGCAGATAAAGAAATTGCAATGAGCACGGATAACCTTGCCCTCTCCTACGGGGAAAATGGCTTCAACACATCGATGGCGGGTTTTGCCATAGCGACCGAAGATGCGCATATCAAATTACAGGAATTTGCTGTTAAAGATATGCGTTTCCCGGAAGCCATGGACGCATTGAAAAAACTGAATGCACTTTCGATTGACCCCACCTCATCCGATAAAGCCCGCAATAAAGCCATTTCCGATGTTTCCGGCTTGGCATTTGTGCCGCGGTTTAAAAACATCCATCTCAAGGGGTTGGATATTGATGTCAAGACGCAGGAGGATTCAACAACATCAGGCAAGATGAAGCTTGATTCACTTGACGTTAATGCCGATTATGCGCTGGCAGCCATTCCAACAAGCCTTCGCATTGTCATGAACGGTATGCAAACACCTGCCTCCGATATTGATGACAGTTTGCTCTTTTCACTTCCCGGGGCGGGACCAGAAATCTGGAAGTCGCTTGGATACGACGTTATCAACACCGATATGACCTTCGATGCCGCATGGAACAAGGATAGCCAACAGCTCGATATCAAGGAGTTATCCTATAAGCTTCAGGATATGGGCAGTGTTGTTTTCAAAGGCACTTTGTCCAATGCGAGTGAAGCATTATTTTCAGAAAATTCTATGACCATGGCCGCAGCGGCTATCGGGCTAAGGGCACAAAACATTGACATGTCAGTCAATGTTGATGGCATATTAAACCGTTATGCAAAACAACAGGATGAAACGGCTCAGGCTGATTTTGCCGAACAACGCCGTCAAGCGGCTATGCAGGCGCGTATGGCAATTGCACTGTTTCTTGGTGCAGAAAGATCGCAGCAAATTGGTGAAGGCCTGCAAAACTTCATCGAGAGTGGTGGAACATTGAACGTTCATGCAAAAGCCAAATCTGAAAATGGTTTGAGCCTGCTCGACATCGTTATGGCTGAATCCAACCCGCTTTTATTGCTTGAGAAAATCGATTTAAGCGCAGATACACAACATTAAGACTGGAAGAATTGATATGGCCAATTTCGGTGGCTGGTTAAAGGCAACAATCAAACGCTGGCTGACATATATTGTCGGATTTGTCGTTATACTGGCAATTCTGGCGGTAGGCGGCTTCTACATGGCCAAGCCCTATCTGGATAGCTTTGTTTCGGGTGAAATGGCCAAACGCGGTGTTAAAGCCGACAGTTCTCAGGTTAGTATTCTCGGCAAGGTCAACCTTACCAATGTGACTGTGCCGGTACCTGCCGGAGTATCTTTGAAAATCGGTGCCATATCCGGCCGGCCGCCTGTTTCATTCCTCCCCGGTTCTTTCACGCTTTATGATATCGACCTTACGCGCGACAATGTCCATTTGCAGATACCTGAAATCACACTCAATGGCATATCATTAAAGGACAAAGATACCGCAATTACCTCCCATGTTTTGCAGGCATTGATGCGGGTTGCTGTTTCGTCGGTTAGCGCCCCTGATATGATGGTGTCATTGACCGGCAAAAACGGCGAATCTGAAAAGGTCAATATTAAAGGCTTTTGGCTTTCAAGCTTCAAAAACGGTTATATCGGTTCCATCGGTGTTGCGGGTATGAGCACCAATGTCGGCTTAGCTGCCGTTACCGCTGATGATAGCAATACAATAAGGCTGATGGGCAAGAGCAACGCCATGGAAGCGCGTGACATCGACATTGGCTACGCCTATTCCATCATGGCAGGAAAAATCAATGCCGATGGCGTTGGCCGCACGGTGATCGGGCCAGTCGAACTTGGTGATATTGCCGTTGATATTTTTGAGGGCACAAACCGTAATGCCCATTTCGCGCTCGGGAAATTCAAAACATCCGGCCTGAAAATGCGGCCGATGCAGGACCTCCCCGAAGAATTGGCAAAAACCTATCTTGAAGCGAAAAAATCGGGTAACGAGGCTGCTGAAAAAGCTGCACGTAACGCTCTGGTTGTGGCTGTAGTCTCGGCGATTACATCGGTTGACGCGGAAATCGAAAAGGCAGATATCGACCTTCCCAAACTAAAAGCAAGCCTCAATTCCTTCCAATTGAAACCGCGTGAATGGAATCAGCCAGTCCCCGAAAGCCTGCTTGTCTCGCTCGACGGCCTTTCGCTCAATACCGCTGAAATGCCGCAAAAGGATATAGAGTTTTTGAAGAATATGGGCTTCAACACGCTGGACCTTTCCGGGAAACTCGACTTTTCCTATAATTCCAGTCGACAGACCCTTGCATTGAACGCCATGTCCTTTGATGCCAAGGGCATTGGTTCTGGCGAAATGTCAGCAAAGGTGATTGATGTCAATCCAAACCTTTTTTCCGGTGATAAGGATTTAGCATTGGCTGCGGCTGAACAGATTGGCGTCACCGAAATCGATATGCGATATTCGGATTACGGCTTTATCGATAAATTCTTCACCTATCTGGCACAAAGCCTCAATGACACCAAGCACGACCTGAAACAGGAGCTTTATGACGACTTTTATCTCGTTATGACCAAGAGCCCTGAAATGTTGTTGAAGGATCATGACGAAGCGCAGAAAATCTCAGCAGCTTTCGGTGAGTTTGCGAAAAAACCGGGCACTTTGACCATATCCGTTCGGGCCAAGGATGCAAAAGGTCTAACCGCGACCGACTTGGAAACTGCCTTGCAAAATGATCTTGCTACAGCAGTCAACAAAGTCAATTTGGTGGTCAAAAACCAGTAAGCAAAGACTTACGCCTTCAGAATGCCGCGATGAAAGCGGCATTCTGACAACCGCATAAACGACAGCTTTTGGTGAGAGTGAATTTCGATCTGATAGGGTCAGATCGAAGCTGCAATTCAATTTCTATACTGCGTTTTATTGATAGCCTTGGGATAAGAAAACGATCCTGTGAACCGTTTTTCCGACGGATGCGCTTCACACTTTTCGGAGAGAGCTTTAGAGTAAACCCGTTTTCGATTAAATCCTGGTTTTACTCTCACTCATCGTTTTATCGTATTCACGGCACGAAAAGTTATTCAACTTTTTCTGGAAACACTCAAAGGCGCGAATTCTACCACCACGATACAAAACCGTTACTGCTCAACATTGCATGACAGCGCCACTATGTGAAGCAATAGCCGTCGTTTCTACTGAATGCGAATGCCTTGCATTGTCCCCTCTATTTTTGTTATATAATTTTCAGGGTGTCCTTCAAACGAATTGACGGGCAGGTTATCAGTTGGTCGGGCCGCCAGCTCTTTGGAGCCTGCCTATGGAAAATTTGAAGTCCAACCATTTCCCTAATCGTGCCACTATTATCGCCGAGCGTGCTGTTTCAGCAGTGGAACGCTTTCTGCATATCGAAGCGATGAGCGGTCTTGTCTTGATAATTGCTGCGGCAGCGGCTCTTGTGATCGCCAACTCATCTTACGCATCACTCTATACACAATTCTGGCACATGCCTTTCGGTATCCAGATTGGCGCGTTTTCATTTTTTCGGGATTTGCATTTCTGGGTCAATGACGGTCTTATGACCGTATTTTTTCTCGTCGCCGGAATGGAAATCCGCCGTGAAATCCACGAAGGCGCCCTTTCCGATTTAAAGCAAGCTACGCTGCCTATTATCGCGGCAATCGGCGGCGTCTGCCTGCCTGCCCTCATTTATCTATTTCTTAATGTGGATGGGATGCGTGCCCATGGCTGGGCTGTTCCGACAGCAACTGATATTGCTTTTGCGGTGGGCATTTTAGCCCTTCTCGGCAAAGCTATCCCAGCGAACCTTAGGGTCATCCTGCTTTCTCTCGCCATTATCGACGATATTATTGCCGTACTCATCATTGCCGTTTTCTATTCCAACGGTCTTGAGTTTCACGGCGCGGCAATCGCTATTTTTGGTATTGTCGTTGTATTTTTCTTCCAATGGATAGGCATTGCATCGGCTTGGTTTTATATATTGCCAGCTGCCATCATCTGGTGGGGGCTTATGGTTCTTGGTGCCCATCCCTCACTCGCCGGCGTCATCCTTGGAATGATAACACCGGTCTTGGTGCCCCGCCACCGCCTGTCACCACTCGCACGTATCTCTTCCGCGCTTGAAACGTTGCAAAACGTGCAACAACACAATTCGCCTCGTCATATCACTGCGGCCTTGAAAGAGCTACGGCAAGGGCAACGCGACATGGTTCCACCGGTAACACGTATTCAAATGGCCCTTCACTCCTGGGTTGCTTTCGTCATTATGCCCATTTTTGCATTTGCCAATGCCGGTGTCAGCTTTTCCGGATTTGACCTCTTTGCTGATGGGGCTGCATGGATTGTATCTGGCGTTGCAGTCGGTCTGTTCATCGGCAAACCGGTCGGTATCTTACTGGCAAGTTTCATTGCTGTAAAAACCGGCCTTTGCCGTCTGCCCCCCCATGTCACTTGGTCTGGCTTGCTGCTTGCAGGCTTCCTTGCAGGTATCGGTTTCACTATGGCAATTTTCGTCGCTATGCTGGCATTCACCGATGCAAACCAGTTAAATGCAGCAAAAATCGGCGTTCTTGGTGGCTCTGGCTTATCCGCCCTAGCCGGGCTTGCCTATGGCCTTGTTTATCTTCAAATGGAAAAACCAAAAAATACGCCCAGCTGATCGACTATTGATTGCTCAGTTTTGATACAAGGCAATGTCACAATTGCCTTGATTGGCGTATTTTGGTCAAAAAATCATAATATTTTCGTGCAGCGATCTCACCATATTGCTTTTTTCGACAGGAACATATAGTGAACATTTATGGCGAAAACATTGAAAGAAAAACTGGCAATTCTTGCCGATGCGGCCAAATATGATGCTTCCTGCGCATCAAGCGGTTCCACGCGCGCGCCGCAGACCAATAAGGGGTTGGGGTCGACAGAAAATATGGGAATTTGCCATTCCTATACACCGGATGGCCGGTGCGTATCGCTTTTAAAAATTCTATTGACCAATTTTTGCATTTACGATTGTGCCTATTGCATCAATCGCTCGTCCAGTAATGTTGAGCGGGCGCGATTTACGACCGATGAAGTCATTTTTCTGACATTGGAATTTTATCGGCGAAATTATATTGAAGGTTTGTTTCTCTCATCAGGCATTATACGTTCGGCTGATGCCACCATGGAACAAATGGTTCGCATAGCGCGTGAATTGCGTTTGGTGCATCACTTTGGCGGTTACATCCATCTCAAAACCATTCCGGAAGCCAGTCCTGCTCTTATCGAAGAAGCAGGGCTTTATGCAGACCGGCTTTCTATCAATGTTGAACTTCCGACCGAGCAAGGCATTGCTGAACTTGCTCCGCAGAAAAAACCGCTGACCATAAGGCAAGCTATGGGCAATGTCCGGCTGCATATTGAAGATGCCAAAGATCCGACGTTGCAGACCAAAAAACGCAAAAAGTTCGCTCCGGCAGGTCAATCGACCCAAATGATTATTGGCGCAGACGCCACAAATGACGCGACGATTTTGCAATCGAGCGCGCGGCTTTACTCGGGCTATCAACTCAAACGTGTTTATTATTCAGCCTTTAGTCCGATACCTGATGCATCTAAAATCTTGCCGGTGAAAAAGCCGCCGCTTTTGCGAGAGCATCGTCTTTATCAGGCCGACTGGTTGTTTCGTTTCTATGGCTTTGAGATGAGCGAACTAACATCTGACGACAGCAACGGCATGCTTGATCTTGATTTCGATCCGAAATTATCATGGGCGCTTAAAAACAGGCATCTGTTTCCTGTCGACATTAATAGGGCCGAGCGGGAAATGTTGCTGCGTATTCCTGGATTGGGTGTGCGCAATGTCAAACGTATCCTTACTGCGCGTCGGTTCAAACGTCTGACATTTGAAGATTTGAAAGCTTTTCATTTGCCGATGCGCAAGATCAAGCCATTTATCGTAGTCGATCAATGGACGCCAGCAGGTATTTTAGATGCCGCTAACCTTATCGACCGGTTTCGTCCGCCGCCCGATCAACTTAGTCTATTTTGATATGAAGATTGTTTCCTTACAAAAACGGGCCGATTTCAATGAATGGCGCGATAATGCGCGCCAACTGCTGGAGCGGGATATACTGCCAGAACAGATTGACTGGAATTTATCCGCGCAATCAGCTCTATTCCACCAAGAGTCCCCGCCGGATACGCTAAGTAAACGTGGATCAATCGAAGTACCGCGGCGCTTTTTGTCCTTGGCGGAATTGGTGCTGTGTTACAGCAGTGAAGACACGCCTGCTTTACTCTATCGTTTGCTTTATCGGCTGCAGACCGACAAACAATTGCTACAAAAGCTTTATGACCGGGACGTATCTGATGCTTTATCCCGCGAAAAATCCGTTCGCCGTGACATCCATCACATGCATGCCTTTTTACGTTTCAAAGAATCACCGCGCGCTGGAGAGCGGCGCAATTTCACCGCTTGGTATGAACCAGACCATTTTATTGTAGAGCGGGCAGCCCCCTTTTTCTGCCGTCGGTTCAGCGACATGGATTGGCAAATCCTGACCCCCAAAGGCAGTTTGCGGTTCGAGCAGCAAAAGCTTACCATCGGGCCAGCAGTTGCTAACAAGCCAAACCAAAACGATGACGCGGAAGACCTTTGGAAAACCTATTTCAGCCATATCTTCAATCCCGCGCGGATGAAAATCCAAACCATGCAAAGTCATATGCCGAAGAAATTCTGGCATAACTTGCCTGAAACCGCGATGATCGGCACTATGATTGCCGGTGCTGAAACCCGTGTTAAAAAGATGCATGAACAACAGGCGATGCAACCGCCACTTTTCCACCAGCGTCTAGCAAAGCAGCCTGTTCAGGAAGATAATGACAGCAATAATGCTGACACGTTGCCAGTTCTCAACCAAAACATACAAAAATGTCAACGCTGCCCTTTGCACTGTTATGCGACCCAGGCAGTTTGTGGTGAAGGAAACGCCGCGGCAAAATTGATGGTGGTGGGCGAACAGCCGGGTGATCGGGAAGACTTGATCGGTCGACCATTTTCTGGACCGGCAGGCCAATTATTCAACCGTACATGTGAACAAGTGGGATTGGACCGCAGCAATATCTATCTGACTAATGCGGTCAAGCATTTCAAATATGAGATGCGGGGCAAAAGGCGTATGCATAAAACCGCCAACCGGTCTGAAATTCAGCATTGTCGCTGGTGGCTTTTACAAGAAATAGCGCTTGTTAAACCAAAACTCATCGTCACAATGGGAGCAACTGCACTTTTTTCTCTCACGGGTAACAATAAATCTTTGACCGAAATGCAAGGAAAAATAATCACCTCAGAAGAGTTACCGCCAATTCTTCCGACAATCCATCCCTCTTACCTTCTACGCCTGCAAGATAAAGTTTTGAGCAACAAACAAGAGGAAGCTTTTGCACGCGTGCTGAAATACGCGGTAGAAAACACCGGTTGATATTGCCGAGTCGATAGTCAATAAACCGCTCACAAACCGGTGATGCGTTTGTCATAAAATCCGGGAGCTGCCTTACAATACCTTCATAACAATCTGTTTTTATTTATTTTTTTCTTTATAACATTTCCGTGATCGATACATGAAAATGTGAATTGAGTTCGTCCCCCCGAAAGAGCAAATAAACACTTAAGAGAACGGAACATGTTTCCAACCTCGCAAGTTTTAGATGCAAGCTATTTCCTGGATAAGGAACGGCTGATAGAAATGGAGAGAATAAAATGAAAAAATTACTTTTGATTGCTGCTGCTGGTTTGTTGAGTGTTGGCAGCGCCTATGCCGGTAATGCATTTGGTGACGGATCGCCTGAAAACACATATGTTATCGGCACAGCTGCCCATTCAGGATTGAGCACACCGCTTACTGGAAATTCACGCGCTTATACACGCGCGAATGGTTTTGGTGGCGGATCGGTTGATAACCGTTATGTTCCGGGTCATGCCGCCAATTCAGGTTTATCAGTTCATAGCCTACCAAAAAGCGACATGTCGCATTTCGGCGACGGATCACCTGCTAACCAGCAGTAATCTATATTTAATTATTGCACAAAAGCCGACCTTTAAAGGTCGGCTTTTTTTGTATGCCAAATCAGGTAAGCGTATTTTGCAATACTTTTGGATAGGCTAGGCCGCATAACTTGGCTTGTGCTTACCTTTCCGATCTTTCGAGACAAGGGTATGGCGGAAAATGTCGACACAACGTCCCCAAGTGAAGTTTTCCAAAGCCTTGTCGGGGTCGATCCGTCCCTTTCCCAATGCTGCCATGGCTGCATATTGCAAGTCTTCAGATAAAACGCCTGCACCGTTCACGGCGATGATGTCGCTTGCACCCGGCACCGGATATCCGGCCACGGGAAGGCCACTGGCCATGGCCTCTAGCATGACAAGCCCGAATGTATCGGTTTTGGATGGAAAAACAAAAACATCCGAACCAGCGTAAATTTCAGCCAATTCCTTACCCTGTTTTTTCCCAAGAAACACCGCATCCGGTGCCATGGCTTCCAATCTGGATTTATCCGGTCCATCCCCAACAATAAGCTTTGTGCCCGGCAAATCGAGCTTCAGGAAAGCCTCGATATTTTTTTCTATTGCCAGCCTGCCAACGCTCAGAAATATAGGCTTGGGTAGCCCGAGGTCTATTTGTGGTTGGGGATGAAAAATAGCACGGTCTACGCCCCTGGTCCAAACGGTCAAATGTTGGAAACCACGCTCTTTCAAGATTGTCTCGATTGATTGGGTGGGCACCAAGGTCATTGCTGCGGCGTTATGAAATCTACGCAGCCAAGCGTAAGTTAGCCCAAGCGGAACCGGTAATCTTTCCGACAGATATTCGGGAAAGCGCGTGTGAAAACTGGTGGTAAAGCGCCAACCTTTTCGTTTGCAGATCCAGCGTGCCCAAAAACCCAGTGGCCCTTCCGTTGCAATGTGCACAGCATCGGCTTGTAATGCTTCCATACGCTTTGCCAGCGCAAAAGGTGATACAAGCGCCAAGCGAATTTCGGGATAGGTCGGACAGGGAAGCGACCGATAATCTTCCGGCGATATGATCGTTACTGAAACGTCGCGCTCGGCCAAACCTGCAACGAGATTTTCCAATGTCCGAACAACACCATTGACTTGCGGGTGCCAAGCATCGGTAACGATAATGACCCGCATTGGCCTATCCCCTACTCGCAAGCGCTACAACATTGCCGCGATCGGCCGTTTGATCAGCTGAATTTGTCCAGTCTATCAGCTCAAGCCGACCATCCTCATGTTCGACGATTGCGGTGCAACTTTCCACCCAATCACCGGTATTGATATAGGATATTTCGTGGATTGTTTCGATCGTCGCATGATGGATATGGCCGCAAATCACACCGTCTACCCCCATGCGGCGTGCTTCGTCCGCCACGACACTCTGAAAGTCACCAATGAAATTAACAGCCTTTTTAACACGATATTTTGCCCATGCGGAAAATGACCAGTAACGCAGGCCAAGTTTGCGGCGTATCGCATTCATAACCAGATTGAAACCCAGTGCCGCATCATAAGCCCAATCGCCCATAAGAGCGATAAAACGCGCATGACGCACCACCACATCAAACTGATCGCCATGGAGGACAAGATATTTACGGCCGTTTGCCGCTTCAAACATGGCGCGATCGGTCACTTCGATACCACCAAAATGCGTGCCCTGAAAATCTCGTAGAAAAGCGTCGTGGTTGCCTGCGATATACACGATACGTGTACCCTTGCGGCTGCGGCGCAAAAGCTTTTGAACGACATCATTGTGTTCCTGTGGCCAAAACCAGCTGCGTTTCAGCCGCCATCCATCTACAATATCTCCAACGAGATAGATGGTTTCTGCTTCATTCTGGCGTAAAAAATCAAGTAAAAACGCTGCTTTGGCAGAACGTGATCCGAGATGGATATCGGAAAGAAATATCGTTCTGTAGCGCTTGGGTGACTGCACGGTCGACTGAGGTATTACCATGTCTATCTGCTATCCTTCTTTTGGATAGCAATATGCGTGATTCACGTGACAGTGACATGACCGCTTGATGATAGAAATATGACAGTTTCGCTTATGCAGGGTATGTGCGCCCCAAAGCTAAACGACCATTTCTTGTTTGAGACGCCGCGATTTTATCGTTGCCGACGGCAGTGCTGACCCCGGACGACCATCAAAAATCAGAGCGCGCCAAGCGCTTTCCATAACGGAATATAGACTTTAATAACTTTTTCGATATGCGGTTTCAAAAATGTAATCGTTTCACTTCTCGTTTCGATGGTTCTATTATCGTGGATAAGCTTGTCCTGTCGTTCTTTGAGAATATCAGCAATGTGGCTTGTCAACGTATCCAGTGTTGTTTCAGCACCCTGCATAATGGCCTCATAAGCCAGCATCTCGAATAGACTGAGTGGTATTGCCTGTCCCGTATTCGCACATGCCAGAGTAGCATTTGTGCGTGCCTGCTGGCTGCAAGCATTGATGTAAGCCTGATTAAACCTGAGAATATTGGCACTGGGCTGGCGGTTTGCGTCGGGTATTGTCAATTTGACTTGTTGTGACCCGATTAGCACCCCCAAAATTTGGCGGGCATTGGGGTTGGTCTCGGGCACACCGGGAAGCTTCATCAAGTCGCCAATGCGCTTTGGGCCTGTTTTCAATGCAGCAAAAATCGGCTCATAAAGGTCGCGGTTCAGATTAGCCTGTCCAAGCGGTATGTTGATATCGAAATTGACATTTTCGGACGAAATACAAAGCTCTATGACACACTCTTCGATGCGCTGGATTGCGCGCCTGTCTGGTAGTCTCTGCGGGCCTTTTATGAAAAGATCGCGGCGAAAGGTGCGATCAAGGAAGTAATCCTTCAATGTTTCAACCGACCCCGGCGAGGCTTTGACAAGCTTGTCATTCTGACTGGGGGTAAAGGAGAATTCTCCGAAATTCTCAAGAATATTTGCTGTGCCGAAATAGCTTAGTTTTGCTGCGGCAAGGTCACTTGCAACATCGACGTGAAAGGTTGGATCCCAATCTTCATTAAGATATTCATGGCTGAGATAAGACCCGCTCTTAGAAATCTTTTCGACAAAATCCTTGGGCAGAAAACGCGCATTATCACCGACGAGCGCACGGAGCTTTTCCACCGCACCCAAAGCGCGCTGGTCGCTTTTTCCAATTTCATCTTCCGCCAAAAGGAATAACAGCTTACGCAAGGGAATGATATTCGACCAACCGGGAAGCGCGTTATACGAAACGTAAACCACACCGCCGGGTTTCAAATATCGGTCAAGAAAACGTATAATATATGCGCGGTTTTCATTATTGATCCAACTCCATACCCCGTGCAATGTAATGTAGTTAAACATCGGCATATTGGCTGGCAGCTTTCCTTCAGCCAATTGCTTAAAGGACTCTTCGCCAAAATGGACGTTGGAAAGCCCACCGTTTTTAGCCATGCGCCTGGCTTCTGCAATATGGGACGGATTGAAGTCAAATGCCCAGACATCTGCATGGGGATTTGCAGCGGCAATCATCAATGATGTTTCTCCCCGTCCGCACCCAAGCTCGCAGTAGCCAAAAGCTTCACCCGGCTGCACCGGTAGTTCAAAGCCGTTCACATAACAAACCGCGTTGATGTGGGAAGGTGTCTGTTCATAATAAAAGCCGGGTATGTATTCAATATCCGAAACATAACCATCGGTCCAATTCAACGTCATATTATTCTCCCCAGAGTGTATTGCAACACCACTTCATCAATAAAGAAGCCCGCGTCAGATAGGCTGCGACTGTTATTTATAACAATCAAATGGATGCGGCGATAGCAAGGATAGAATTTTATTCATAAATTTTACAGAGATATAGTGGGCCTCTATCTAACATTTCATTATGAATGAACAACTGAATATCCAAAACATTCGGCTGATTTCTATTCTTAACATTTCATCATAGTCCATATCACAGTTCCACAGATAGTGGATCGGATTACGCAAACCATATATCTACATATCGAAACATTTCTGCTTGCCAAGTCTCAGTGTTTCCGCGAAAAAAGCAAAATAGATATATACATAGAGGACAAGTGCCGATCCCATGACTGCCGGATTAACACAAACCGAATTGATAGCTGTTCTTGTAGCCGTTACAGAGTATAATCCCCGTGTTATGACCGTCCAAGGTGGACGAGCCCTGCCCTCCGGCCCCTTCGTGCTGAACCACCATAGCCTGCAATCCGGCCTTCGCGACTGGATAGGCAAGCAGACGGGACACCCTGTCGGCTTTCTTGAGCAATTATACACTTTCGCTGATCGTAATCGTATCCCAGAGCGGCCCGACATCCGTACCATATCCATCAGCTATCTGGGTCTCGTACGCGAACAAGCCGGAATGAGCACACAAACCGAATGGCATGACTGGTATCAGCATTTTCCTTGGGAAGACTGTCGCGAAACGCGAAATCCCTGCACCGGACACCTTATTGACGCACTTAATCACTGGGCTGATAGCGATAAAGCCGAATATGAGCTAAAGCAGCGGCGCATAGCGTTTTTGTTTGGCCTTGAAGGCTATGAATGGAATGAAGATTTGATCCTGCAACGCTATGAACTGCTTTATGAAGCGGGATTGGTGCAGGAAGCAGGAGGCATACTAGAAACGGGCATAGCCATGTTTGCTGATCACCGACGCATATTGGCTACAGCTATTGCGCGGCTTCGTGCAAAAATAAAATATCGCGCGCTGGTATTTGAATTGGTGCCGGAAGAGTTCACCCTATTGCATCTGCAAAAAACAGTGGAAGCTATAGTCGGACGACGTTTGCATAAACCCAACTTCCGCAGGCTGATAGAACAACAGGGATTGATCGAGGAAACTGGCGAACGACAGAGTGAGACAGGTGGAAGGCCAGCCAAGCTCTATCGCTATCGTGAGGCTATCGTGGAAGAACGCGCACTTGCGGGTTCAAAACTTCCACTGGCACGCGATTGACATAATCTCTTTATGAGTATAATAGATTCTTTGATATACTCTTCACGAGTATAAAGGAGGATATTATGCTGCAGCCATCAATCGATGATCTTTATGCCAAGGTTAGCGCGGTTATACCGAAAGCGGAATGGATGGGATTTCGCGCTGATATCGCGGCAATCCAGCGGCTGAAGCAACAGCGCAACGCCGTTATTCTGGCGCATAATTATCAAACACCTGAAATCTATCATGGAGTTGCCGATATCGTCGGAGACAGTTTGGCGCTGGCGCGAGAAGCTGAAGCGGTCGATGCCGACGTGATCATAATGGCAGGCGTGCATTTCATGGCGGAAACGGCGAAATTGCTTAATCCGGATAAAACAGTGCTCATTCCCGAAATGGGCGCGGGCTGTTCGCTTGCAGAATCCATCACGGTTGGAGATGTACTCAAGCTACGAAGAAAATATCCAGGCGTTCCGGTCGTAACCTATGTCAACACATCCGCGGCGGTAAAAGCCGTATCGGATATTTGCTGCACATCCGGTAATGCCAAACGCATCATCGAAGCATTGGATGTACCGCGCGTTTTAATGATCCCCGATGAATATTTGGCCCAAAACATTGCGCGCGAAACCGGCGTTGAAATTCTGACATGGCAAGGGCATTGTGAAGTACATGAGCAGTTTACGCCTGATGATATTGCACAATTGCGTCACAGCTATCCGCAAGCGGAAATTTTAGCGCATCCGGAATGCCCACCTAACATCATAGAACTCGCAGATTTTTCCGGGTCCACGGCCCATATGTCGGAATATGTGGGGGAAAAAAGCAACGGTCAAGTTGTTCTCCTCACCGAATGTTCGATGAGTGATAATGTAGCCGTCAATCATCCTGATATCGAGTTCATCCGGCCGTGCAATCTTTGTCCGCATATGAAACGTATTTCGTTGCGCAATATCCGCGAAGCGCTTGAGCAGAACCGCCATGAAATTAAAATCGATCCTGCTATTGCCGTAAATGCGCGGCGTGCGGTCGAGCGGATGTTGGCACTATGAGCCAAAGGCTTCAACCGGATGTGATTGTGGTTGGCAGTGGTTTGGCAGGAATGCTTGTGTCGTTGCAGCTGGCACCGCGAAAAGTCTTGCTGATGACGCGCTCCACCCTCGGTATGGAAACATCAAGCCGTTTGGCCCAAGGTGGAATTGCCGCCGCCTGGAGTGCCGATGACGATGTTCAGTCCCACATAGACGATACGTTGGCAGCCGGTGGGGAACTGTGTGACAGACAGGCTGTCCGTGATATTCTATCGCATAGCGCCCAAGCAATTGAAACATTGCGAACCTATGGTGTCCACTTTGATAGCGATAACAAAGGGGAGCCATATCTCGGTTTGGAGGCTGCACATAGCCATCATCGTATTTTTCACGTCGATGGCGATGCAACCGGAAGGGCTATCGTAGACGTGTTATGCCAAAAAATACGGCAAACACCATCTATTACTGTTTTGGAACATGCGATTGTCGACCGTCTATTGGTGAAAGATAGCAAGGTTTGCGGCGTTAATTTCTCGACCCATGATCAAAGCCACAATATTGCGGCCTATGATATTGTTCTAGCGACAGGCGGTATTGGGGGCCTCTATGGCGACAGTACCAATCCAAGCGAGAATTATGGCCAAGGACTGGCCTTGGCGGCAGCCGTCGGAGCGCGTTTTGCCGATCTTGAATTTATCCAGTTTCACCCAACCGCCCTGGATACCGCATCCCGCCCGCGGACGCTTATCAGCGAGGCCGTACGCGGTGAAGGGGCGTTTCTCATCAACAGCCAATCAGAAAGGTTCCTTAGCCAAACAATCGGAGAAGATCTTGCCCCGCGCGATATCGTCGCCCGGAAAATTGCGCAAGAGATTGAAAATGGCAAACACGTATTTCTTGATGCCCGGCAACTGAAAGACAAAGCATTTGCAGAGCGTTTTCCTTCCATTGACAAAGCATGTCGGCAGGCTGGTATCGACCCGCAACGACAGCCGATACCGGTATGCCCGGCACAGCATTATCATATGGGGGGTATCGCCACGGATACGTTTGGCCGCACCAGCATTGCCGGGCTTTGGGCTATTGGTGAAACATCGTCAACAGGTTTGCATGGAGCCAACCGGCTTGCCAGCAATTCGCTTCTTGAAGCATGCATTATGGCAATGCGGACAGCCGAAACAATCAACAACCAAATACCGTCGAATTGTCTAGCCGATGCGACGCTCGGACTACCTGAAGCACCAAGACAATACGCATTGCAATCGGTACAGCCTATCATGCAACGCCATCTTGGCATTATCAGAAACGGCAGCGGTCTGATGGATGCAATTTGCAAACTCATGGAGCTCTATAAAAAAGCCGAATTTCCAGATAATCCGGCGATCATTGCTTTGATGATTGCCGTTTGCGCCTATAACCGGCAAGAATCGCGCGGCGCCCATTGCCGCTCCGATTTTCCGACACAAGCACCGGAAGCAAAAAGAAGCTTTACCGACTGGTCGCAAACGTTGCAGCAGGCAGAGATGCTTTATCATAGCGTTGTCAAATAGCAATAAAAAGGACGTTGACATGGTTTTATCCCCTCTTCCCGCTATCATGACTGAGCCGATCATCCGCAACGCACTGCTTGAGGATTTAGGGCTTGCGGGCGATATCACAACCAATGCCGTTATTCCAAACGACCATCATACAACGGTTGTTATGGTTGCGCGCCAATATGGGGTCGTTGCAGGTGTTGGCATTGCCGCACAAGTTTTCAACCTGTTGGATCGTTCAGTGGCATTTGAAATCTTACGAAAGGATGGCGACACAGTCGACGTCGGAGAAACAATCGCTATACTGCAAGGCCCATCGCACGCTATTTTAACGGGTGAACGCACGGCGCTGAATTTCATCAGCCACCTATCCGGCATTGCCAGCGTTACAAGGCAGATTGCCAACGCCATTCGCCATACAAAAGCACAGATTGTTTGCACGCGGAAAACAACACCAGGTTTGCGAATGCTGGAAAAATATGCCGTGCGTGCCGGTGGCGGCATGAACCACCGTTACGCCCTTTCTGATGCTCTTCTGATTAAAGACAACCATATTGCGATTGCAGGCGGGATAACCGCAGCGTTGGACCGTGCCCGCACCCATAGCGGCCATATGGTGAAAATAGAAATCGAGGTGGACACACTGGAACAACTTGACGAAGCGCTAAAAGCCGGTGCGGATGCAATCTTATTGGACAATATGACAATAGATATGCTGCATCAGGCTGTTACACGTGTTGCAGGACGGGCGCTGACGGAAGCTTCAGGACGAATTACACCACAAACAGCGCCGGCGATTGCGGAAAGCGGTGTCGACCTTATTTCAGCAGGCTGGATAACCCATAGTGCGCCTATCCTTGACATTGGTTTCGATTTCGTCGGCTGAAAGGATGGCGTAAAACCGCCATCCCTGATCGACATTATCACCGCATGCTGATGGTCAAAAGTCCCAGTCGGCATCCTCGGTTGCAACCGCCTTGCCAATAACATAGGAAGAACCAGAACCAGAGAAGAAGTCATGGTTTTCGTCAGAATTGGGTGAAAGTGCTGCCAGAATAGCCGGATTGACCTTGCAGCTTTCAGGCGCAAACAGGGCTTCAAAGCCAAGGTTCATCAGTGCTTTGTTGGCATTATAATGCAAAAACATCTTCACATCTTCGCTCAAGCCGATACCGTCATAGAGCTGTTCGGTATATTTGCTTTCTATATCATAAAGATCCATCAGAAGTGAAAAGGCAAAGTCTTTGATCTCTTCCTGCTTTTCGACCGGCAGTGTTTTAAAGCCGAGTTGAAACTTGTAGCCGATATAGTAGCCATGCACCGCTTCGTCACGGATAATTAATCGAATAAGATCGGCGGTATTGGTGAGTTTTGCCCGACTTGACCAATACATTGGCAGATAAAAGCCGGAATAGAATAGAAATCCCTCTAAAAACACCGAAGCGATTTTCTTTTTTAGGGGATCATCCGCACGATAGTGATCGAGGATCAGCGAGGCCTTTTTTTGCAGATACTCATTTTCGGTTGACCATCGATAGGCGTCATCAACATCGGGCGTCAGGCAAAGTGTTGAAAAGATCGAGGAATAGGATCGCGCATGAACGGCTTCCATAAAGGCTATATTGGTCAACACGGCCTCTTCATGCTGTGTCAACGCATCGGGCAAGAGCGAAATTGCTCCGACGGTATTCTGCACTGTATCAAGCAGCGTCAATCCGGTAAAAACACGGATCGTCAGTTTCTGCTCTTCCGGCGTAAGACTTCCCCATGACGGAATATCATTGGAAAGCGGAATTTTTTCAGGAAGCCAGAAATTTCCAGTCAGGCGGTTCCAGACCTCAAGATCCTTATCGTCTTCAATACGGTTCCAATTGATTGCCGTGATCGGCTGGCGGGTGGTCGATTTAACTGTCATGTCTTTGCTCTTATAAACTACAGGAGACGCAGGTCTCAACTTCGGTTCCGCTTAAGGCCATCTGGCGTAACCGGATATAATAGATACTCTTGATGCCCTTCTTCCACGCGTAAATCTGTGCGCGGTTTATATCGCGGGTCGTTGCCGTATCGGGAAAGAAAAGCGTCAAGGATAATCCCTGATCGACATGCTGGGTTGCCGCGGCATAGGTATCAATGATTTTTTCCGGCCCAATCTCATAGGCGTCCTGATAATAGGCAAGATTGTCATTGGTCATGTAGGGTGCAGGATAATAGACACGCCCTATCTTGCCTTCTTTGCGAATTTCGATTTTCGATACAATCGGATGGATCGATGAAGTTGCATGATTAATGTAGGAAATGGAACCGGTCGGAGGCACAGCCTGCAGGTTACGGTTGTAAAGCCCGTATTTCTGAACCGATTTGCTCAGTTCCCGCCAATCATCCATCGATGGCAGGCGAATATTTTTATCAGCAAAAAGAGCTTTGACCCGTGTGGTTTGCGGCTGCCATTGCCGATTGACATATTTCTCAAAGAACCGGCCATCCGCATAGGCAGATTGCTCGAAACCAACGAATTTCTCCCGCCTTTCCTTGGCAATAAGATTGGAGCTGCGCAGTGCATGAAAGGCGATTGCACAAAAATAGATGTTGGTAAAATCAATCGCTTCTGGCGAGCCGTAGAAGATCTTTTCCCGTGCAAGAAAACCATGCAGGTTCATTTGCCCCAAACCGATGGCATGGCTGTCTTTATTGCCTTTGGCAATTGTTGGTACACACTCGATGTCACTCATATCTGATACCGCTGTCAAAGCACGGATAGCGGTTTCGACAGTCTGGCCAAAATCGGGTGAATCGATGGTCTTTGCAATATTGAGCGAGCCAAGATTACAGGATATATCGCTGCCGATTTGCGCGTAGCTCAAATCGACATTCATGATGCTTGGCGCATTGACCTGCAAAATTTCCGAGCACAAATTGCTCATATTGATACGCCCGGCAATTGGATTTTCCCGATTGGCAGTATCCTCGAAAAGAATATACGGATAGCCCGATTCAAACTGGATTTCAGCAAGCGTTTGGAAAAAATCCCGCGCACTGATTTTCTTTTTGCGAATACGCGGATCGTCCACAAAAGCGCGGTAGTGTTCGCTTAGCGCAATATCACTGAAAGCTTTTCCCGTGATACGCTCGACATCGTAGGGCGAAAACAAATACATATCTTCATTGTTTTTTGCCAATTCAAAGGTGATGTCTGGAATGACAACACCTAGCGATAGCGTTTTAATGCGGATTTTTTCATCAGCATTCTCGCGCTTGGTATCAAGAAAACGCATAATATCCGGATGATGCGCATTAAGATAAACCGCACCTGCGCCTTGTCTGGCACCCAACTGGTTTGCATAGGAAAACGCATCTTCCAACAGTTTCATCACCGGCACAACGCCAGAAGACTGATTTTCAATCTTTTTTATCGGCGCCCCTGCTTCACGCAGATTGGTCAGACACAGAGCCACACCGCCACCACGTTTTGAGAGCTGCAACGCTGAATTGATCACCCGTCCAATGGATTCCATATTATCTTCCACGCGGAGAAGAAAACACGAAACAAGTTCGCCACGTTGTTGTTTACCAGCGTTAAGAAATGTCGGCGTTGCGGGCTGGAAACGCCCCGACATGATCTCGTCGACGAGCTTTTCACTTAGCTTTTTATCGCCGCGTGCCAAGGTTAGCGCCACCATGCAGACACGGTCTTCATAGCGCTCCAGATAGCGCTTTCCATCAAAGGTCTTCAGTGTATAGCTGGTATAATATTTGAACGCGCCCAAAAATGTGGGAAAGCGGAACTTCAGCCCATAGGCCTTTTTGAACAGTTTTTTAATGAAGGCAAAATCATAGCGTTCCAAAACTGCTTTTTCATAATAACCTTCATCCACCAGATAATCGAGCTTTTCCTTTAGATTATGGAAGAAAACGGTATTTTGATTGACATGTTGCAGGAAATATTGGCGAGCCGCCATCTTATCCTGATCGAACTGGATACGACCGTTTTCATCGAAAAGATTGAGCATCGCATTGAGTGAATGATAGTCTTGCGGAGGCGTCATATCTCCCGAATGTCCGTTTAGTTTTGGTTCCATAAATTTTCCAGTCCCTGTATCACGAGGCTTACATCCTCGGACGTTCCACGCAGTTCAAAACGATAGAGGCAGGGCACATTGCATTTTTCAGCAATGACCTTTCCTGCCAGTGCATATGTCCAGCCAAAATTACGATTACCCCCGGCAATAACGCCGCGTAGCCACTTCCGGTTTTCCGGTTCATTCAAAAAGCGAATAACCGTTTTCGGTACAGCGCCCTGTCCCTCTGAACCCGCATATGTCGGCACAACAAGAACATAAGGTTCGTTGATTAAGGGCGCGGCCGCAGTTTTATCCAACCGGAGCAATTTTTGGCCCAGTTGCTCGACAAAATGATGCGTATTGCCGGTGGCACTCGAATAGTAAACCAGTAGCCCCATTTCAGCCGAGCCGGTTGATCATATCCGGCCGAAAACCCGCCCAATGGTCTTTACCTGCAACGACAACCGGCACCTGACGATAGCCAAGACTCTGAACATAAGAGAATGCCTCAGCATCTTCTGATACGTCGATAATATTATATGGAAGACCCTTGTTATCCATGGCGCGATAGGTGGCATTGCATTGAACACAAGACGGTTTGCTATAGATGGTGATTGTCATTGTTTCTCTCTTTAAACGAAGTAAGGCTAAGCTCCGCCCCGGGACACCTTGGCAGATTATATGTGTGCAGTTGTGTGAAGAGCTCCAAAATGCTTGCGCGGACTGTGCGCTGCGCTCCCTGAAAACCAAGCGCTTTTATCAGGTTGGAACACCTATCGGAATGTAGATCTGATTTTTTGAAGTTGCCTTCATGTACCCCGTGAAAACTGGGGTATAAGACCAAGGATAATTTTTCTACTGCGCATAAACTTCCTTCCCGAAGTTTGACGGGACAAGCGCAGCAGCAATGCCATAGATGAAGACCACCCGACAAAAGCCACAGCGGAACACCCCGTCCGTTGACATTCTAACCCAAGGCAGGTCTCCTGGCTTATGGCTTCATATGCAAACCGCCTTCCCAAAGCATCCACTTCAGTGGCATAGAGGCTTGCACTCACCATTCACAGTTGCGGGGGCAGCTTCGGCACCGGAAACATCCTAACCGAATTCCCTCTTAGCTTTTTGACTCACATCGAATCAAAAAGAACCTTGAACACTAGATATAGTATATGTTGTTCGTTTAAGGTCAATATCAATCAACTGCTATACAAACATTTTCACCGGACGATTGTTGAATGCATGTGTTTCGTCGAATTTTCATGCTCTTGACAAGATCGGACTATAGCGCGAGAAGAACAAAGCTTGGCAGCGCTCAGAGATGCCTTTCCGTTGCCATCGCCACATCATATTTGCTCGAAAAACCGGCTATCTCCGGCTGAGTGTCCGATGCTTCCAGTCATGCTCTTTCGATCAGCATTGAGCGTTCATAACAACCGACAAAATCATAACGGAATGGGTTGTCTATCCCGCGGATGCGTTTCAAAGTTTTGCGGACACGCTTCTTTTCCAAACGTGTCTTATATTTATAGAAGCTGGAAAAATAGACAATCCAGCGAATTGTCTATCCCGCGGATGCGTTTCACACTTTTGAGGACACGCTTCCAAAATCGCAGCTCACGAATTATTGACGCGTCATATCGGCAATATGAATACACAACTGCGTAAAAATCATATAGCCCGAAGCATAACATATGCGGGAAGAAATAATTGGAGAAAGCCGATGATGTCCGCAACAGCCTTCGAGGCTGAGATTGGCGTAAAGAGTGGTACAGCTTTATATCGGCGTATCAGCATAGGCATGTTTTTTGCCGGTTTTGCAACCTTTTCCCTGCTTTATTGCGTTCAACCCCTATTGCCTTCCTTTGCCAGCCATTACCACATCACTCCGGCACAAAGCTCGCTTGCGCTTTCACTGTCCACCGGGTTCCTCGCATTTTCAATTCTCCTCTCCAGCGCGTTTTCAGAGGCCTTGGGTCGGCGTGGCCTCATGGCGATATCCATGGCTGGTGCGTCGTGCTGCAATATTGCTGCAGCCTTTGCTCCCGACTGGCATTGGCTGCTGATTGCCCGCGCATTGGAAGGTATCCTTCTGGGAGGCGTTCCGGCTGTTGCCATGGCCTATCTGGCGGAAGAAATTGCCCCGTCAGGATTAGGCAAAATTATGGGGCTATATGTTGGTGGTACAGCGTTTGGCGGCATGATGGGGCGCGTCGGCATGGGCGTGTTGATCGAATGGTTCGATTGGCAATGGGCATTGGCGATCATCGGTATTATTGATTTGTGCGCCGCTGTGGCATTTTATTTCCTCTTGCCGCTATCGCAAAATTTTGTTGCGCGGCGCGGCTTCAATGTTCACCACCATTTGCAGGCATGGATCGGGCATATCGGCTCTGTACGCCTGCTCTATCTGTTTCTCTATATTTTCCTTATTTTCGGTGTTTTTGTCGCCATCCTCAATTATACCGGCTTTCGGCTGAGTGGAGCACCGTTCTTCCTCTCACCAACACAAATTGGCTTTATTTTTATCAGTTATATAGCCGGCATGATCGTGTCTCCGATTGCAGGTAGTCTGACCAATCGATATGCACGTAGCACATTGTTATTTGTCGCCGTGGCTATTCTCTTTGCTGGGCTGCTTTTTACGCTAAGCGAACGTTTACCCCTTTTTATCATCGGCATTATTCTTGTTACGATTGGCTTTTTTACGGCCCATTCGGTTGCCAGCGGTTGGGTAGGCCGCATTGCCGTTGGAGCAAAAGGCCACGCATCGGCACTTTATCTTCTATTCTACTACCTCGGCTCCAGTTTTATCGGTGCCTTTGGTGGCTGGTTTTGGTTTCATGGCGGCTGGAATCTTGTCATTGCTTTTACAAGCGTTCTTCTGCTCGTTTCGCTTATATTCTGCGTGTTGCTGCGCCAGCGTGAAAAAGCTTGAACAAACGCCTCCCTTATACACAGAAAACGCCGCATTTTTTACGTATGTCTCCCCTAAAATACACGCTAAGCTTGTAAAAACGATATAAATCTTTATCATACAACCTATTATTGCATAAACAGTGGTCAGGGTTGGAACATTGAGGGGCATAAGTGTACGGTCGGCAAGGGGCGTCGCCGTTACAACAATTCAGTTGGGAGTATGTTTGTGTCTGATACTGATTGCACTCTTTTATGCGCAATCCGGTTATGCGCAAACACGTCCGTTTGACAACGCTCGCACGTTTCCTTCCCAATCCAATCCAATCGAAAGCCGTTTGTTCGCAGATAATGGCGGATCCATCGGATATTATGCAGCTTCTCCCTATTCGATAGGTATTGATGATGAAGTGCCGCTGGAAGATCAAAAACGATCGGGAGATCCTGTCGAACGATTGATTGATCTTGGTTTGGGCTTTGGGTTTAGTCAGGCTAATTCCGGTGCGGAAAAATTGTTTGAAGGTTTTTTCGATCAAGGACAGGCACGTCTTAATTTTCGCTTTGATCGCGACGGGAAATTCAATGGTGAAGGAGACCTATTGGTGCCGTTTTACGACGGCAGCTACACAACGGTGTTTACCCAACTTGGCTTACGTTCGATGGACAGTGAAGATAAAACACGCTGGATTGGCAATATTGGCATTGGCCAGCGCTGGTTTCCTTTTGCCTCGGCGCTTCCACCACAAGCTGAGGGATATGATGCCGGCCCCCTTATGCTGGGATATAACCTATTCTACGACCACGACTTCACCCGCAGCCATCAACGCGCGGGTGTAGGATTCGAGGCACAATATGACTGGCTTCGTCTTTCAACCAATTTTTATACACCGCTATCCAGCTGGAAAGACTCGCCTGATTTTGACAATGCAATGGTCGAGGAAAGGCCCGCCAAAGGTTGGGATATTCGTATCAAAGGCTATTTTCCGTCTTACCGTCAGGTCGCATTTACCGGAAGTTACACACAATGGTCGGGCGATCAGGTTGGGGTTTTCAGCTCGAACACCTTGGAAAAAGACCCCAAGGTGTGGTCCTACGGCATGGAATATACGCCGGTTCCAGCAATTACCTCATCTATAAGCCAGCAGCGAACCGAACGCGGCCAAAACGAAACACGGATTAAATTGGGCATGACCTATCGTTTCGGCATTCCTTGGAAGGAGCAATTCTCGGCCGACAACGTCAACAAATTACGCACAGTTCACGGCAGCCGTCATGAGTTTGTCGACCGTGAAAATAAGATTATTCTGGAATATCGTGACAAACCACTTTTGGTGCAGCTCGGTGGATCGCAGTTTGAAGGAGTAGCCGGCAGCGAAGTTGTAGTCCCGTTCACGACGCGCTCCGCTTCAGCCATCACCGCAGTTGCGTGGGAGGGCAGCGGCGCGCCTTTTCTGCGCGCGGGCACGCAGACCGAAGGCCGTTTTCTGCTTCCCGCATATCAGCAGGCAGGAAATAACAGCTATGCTGTTGCTGTGAATATTGAAAATGAACGCGGGCAACATGCCCGATCCGATTTCGCCCAGCTTGTTGTAAAACCAGATACATCAACCTATCGCTTTACTCTATCCGCTTCCAACATGTCGCCGGTTGTAGGCGACAAAATCGGCATCGAAGCGGTATTAAACGATGGCACAAGTGCTGTTGCTGGCGAAGCGCTGTCTTGGTCGATGACACCTGAAGCGAAAAATGCAATCAGCGGAGATGAAATAACAACCGCTGAAGGCAAAGCTCGTGTGACAATCGATACAACCGCAATGGCGATTGGCGAATACACTTTGACGATTGGGCTTGCTTCCAATCCGGCAATCTCTGCAACAATCAAAATTTCACTGAAAGAGCCGCCAACAGCTTATCAGTTCAACATGCGGATGAGCCCCGAAAAGCCAAATGCGGGCGATCTGGTTGAAATCCAGATCCAGTTGAAAAATTTCGATGCCTCCGTAGCCGGCGCTACCTTACGATACGAAATCACATCAGGTGATGGTACAATAGAAGTGCACACCGTGCGAACAGATGCACAAGGCTTCGCCACCTTCACATGGCGGGCAGGAGCAACCGATGCACAGATGCAGATATCAGCCGAATTGGATGGCGTAACATTGCTGTCCCAGAAGTTTACCCTCACACTTCAACACGATTACCTGCTGACATATAGCTATACGCCTGCCATCGCAAAACCCGGTGATAGTCTGACATTCAATGTGACAATGCAGAATGGTTCCGTTGGCATGTCCGGCCTCGACCTTGTTTTATCATTAAGCAACGGAGATGGTGAATTATCGGCGACTCAATTGAAGACGAATACCGCCGGAAAAGCATCCTTTACCTATATTGTCGGTCAAAAGGACACGCAGTTAAAAATTGAAGCACCAACTCTTTCCTTTGTGAAAGAGATCAGCATTCCTGTGCAATCTGCCTATGATTTGCGTGTGGACATAGACAATACAAATCCCGACCCCGACGAGACGGTGACCTTCAATGCGACTTTGATGAATGGCCCCTTGCCAGTTGAGGGTACATTACTAACGCTGGCTTTGGCCAGTGGCAATGGCGTCGTTGAAAAGGCATCGGCAACAACTGATGCAGATGGGAAAGCGATATTAAGTTATCATACGGCAATGTCCGACAGTGCTGTAAGCCTGCTTGTATCGGCAGCATCACCGGTCTCATTGAATCAGGAAATCCATTTCAACGTGGTATCGGCATTTGAGTTGAACCACCGGCTGATGACAAAGGTAAGTCCTGGCCAGGAAGCCAAAATGATGGCAAAACTGACCAATAAAACCAGGCCGGTTTCCAACCAACCGCTGGTGCTGGAACTTATGTCGGGCGGCGGCAGCACCATGACCAATACCGGTTATACTGATAGCGACGGTGAAACAATGCTCAGTTGGCAGGCAGGGACCGATAAACAGGCCGTCCTTAAAGTTCATGCCGGTTCGCCCGAATTTTTCAGCAAGATTATCACGACCGATGTTGTCATGGACTATCAATTGGTATTGACAGCGGATGCAGGTTCCATCAAAGCCGGAACGCTGACGGGACTGACCGCTACCTTGACCAATGGCGGCATGGAAATGGCCGCAACCGATCTCGTATGGAGCGTTACACCGCTAAAGGGCGTTTTGACAGCCGATGTTGTCACTGACACCAAAGGGCAGTCGCGGGCGCACTATCAAGCGGCGGCTTCAGGTTCGGTGATCATCCGTGTCAGTTTGGCAGAAGACCCGACCATCTTTGCAGAAACAACCATCACAATCCTGCCGGCCTTTCGGCTGGAGCTTGCAACATCGCATGACATCATCAACAATGGCGGTGACGTTACACTTTCAGCCAATCTCCATGATGGGCCCGAACCTGTCGCAAACGCCGCCATTATCTGGCAAATCATTTCGGGCTCCACAGGCCAGGCTATCCTGCAAGCCGACCGTACCAATACCAATGAAAGCGGTCATACAGATGTGATTTTGACGGCTCAAAAGGGTGGTACATTGACCATACGTGCAACATTGGACGCACACCCTGATATTTATAGGGATGTGGACGTGACCATAGCGCCGGATTATCGTTTGAAACTCCGCCCTTCGACAAACGTCATCAATAACAAAGGCATTGTCACGCTTGAAGTGGAAGTGAATGATGGTGACGTCAAAGTTCCAGATGCAATTATCAATTGGTCGATCGTCAGCGACAATGACACAAGCGGACGCGCGATACTTGCAGCCCCCGTATCCACCAGCCAAAGCAACGGCATTGCGACAAACCAACTGACCGCCACGCGTGGTGGCAAGGTGACTTTGCAAGCAGCTATGGGCGCATTTCCGGCAATAAAAACACAAGCTTCTATTGACATTACACCGGTTTACCTTTTGACCGCGAGCCCGGCCGCATCAACCATAGCACCGGACTCCGAGACTTCGGTGACAGCCACCTTGAGAGATGGGGATAGCTATATAGAGGGCGAAACAATCAACTGGACGATCTTTGACGGCCACGGCAGTGTCAGCCCGCAAAGTTCAGCGACATCCATGAATGGACGCGCAGTCACAACCTATACACCGGAAGGTGGCGGCATAACCGTTATTCAGGCAACCATGGAAAGCCAGCCGTCAATCGTCGCGCAAGTATCAATTACGGCAACAGATGCTTTTACTTTGACGTTTTCGGATTTGACACAAACCGTCAAGACCGGTGATACCGTAGCGCTTACAGCGAAGTTGAAAAACGGTTCTCTGCCAGGTGGAGCAAAAAAGCTTAACTGGTCAATCCTGTCAGGGGGCGAAGGTTTGGCCAGTCTTGATATTTCAAGTCAAACGACGGGAGATACCGGTCTTTCGCAGGCGATGTTGACGGCAAATAAAGCGGGTGACGTCACCGTTCATGTAGCCATGGCAGACCACCCCGATGTCTATGCCGATTACATCATCACCATCCACCCTGACTATTCCTTAAGCATAAAAACGATGCCTGAAACCGTTGCAAACGGCGTGGCGGCTGACATGGCTGTCAGCCTTTTTGATGGCAATAATGCTGTAGTGGGAAAATCGATCAAATTCGGTGTTATAGCAGGCACCGGAGACGGCAATTTTTTCCCTGCCACAAGTCAAACTGCAACGGACGGCAGTGCGCGAACAGTCTTCACCCCGACCCGATCGGGATCATTGACGTTCGAAGCACAGATGGGCGATGACGAAGCGATAAAAATCACCCGATCGATTACCGCCACGCCTAGCTTTTCGCTAAGTCTTGAAGCATCCACCGCAACCATTAAAACCGGTGACAGCCTAAGCATCACCGCTGCACTGATAGATGGTCAGAATGACTTTGATGGGGCAACAATTCATTGGGAAATCGTGGGTGACACGCAGGCAGCGCGACTGAGCAAGACGAGCTCTGTGACAGCACAAGGAGGCACGGCACAGACGACGCTTATTGCGCTCAAAGCCGGGCATGTGAAGCTGCGCGCCTATGTCGGTGACGACCTTTCGACTGCACAAGATTTAGAATTTGATATCTTACCACATTATCTGCTGACTTTTGAAAGCGGATCAAGTGCGATCATGGATAATATGCAAGCCTTGCCGATACGCATTCTATTGAAGGATGGCGATAACCTTGTCGCCAATAAGGATATCCGTTGGTCTATAGCGGCAAGCGGCAAGGCAAGCGGTACACTCAATCTGTCCACATCACAAACTGACACCAACGGCAACGCCGAGGCCATATTTACAGCAACAACGGGTGGAACCGTATTGCTGCGTGCGACGCTTGCAGATATGACAAGTGTGACAGCCACACAGATAATCACCATCAAACCGCGTTACAGCCTCGACTTCACTGTTGCCAGCAGCACATTGAATAATGATGCGACAACGCTTCTGACGGCAATTGTCAAAGATGGGCAAACGCCGGTAGAGAACAAGCTGATCGACTGGGATATTAACACGACAGGCGATAATGCCGGTTATGGCTTTATAAGTCAGGATAGTACCGCCACCAATGTCACCGGCACAGCCACTGCCATCTTTACCGCAACAAAAGGCGGCACTGTCACGCTTAAAGCATCCCTAGACGAGGACAGCACGCTGACACGCAGTTTAGAAATCACAATCAATCCAAGCTTTTCCATCACGCTCAAACCCAATCCTGCCAATTTGGGAAATGGTGAAACAAGTTCCATCACTGCCCATGTGAAAGATGGTAACACCAGTCTGCAAGGTTTGACCTTGCAGTGGCAAGTTCTATCCGGTTCGGGAAATTTCAGCCAGGAACAGACTATCACTGCTGCGGATGGTCGGGTGATCAATACATTCACACCGACGACCAGTGGAGATGTTATTATTCGTGTCAGCTTTATGGATGACCCTTCCGTGTATAAAGATTTGGTCTTCGCCGTTGGTAGCGAATTCCGCATCATGCTCGACGGTGAACAACGAACGACAAAAACCGGTCAAAGCGTCAACCTTTCGGCATTGTTACGTGACGGTGCCGGTGTTGGAATGGGCGAAGATATTGTCTGGAGTATTATGTCTGCCAGCACCGGTAAGGCGCAATTGACCACCCTTAGAGGCACGACAGATAATGATGGAAAAACAGCGACGACACTCAATGCTCTAGGCGCGGGTGATGTGATTGTTCGCGCGGAAATGGCTTCGCAACCGTCTATTTACGCTACATTCGGCATCATTATCGAACCTGCTTACAGTCTTATCTACAGTGCTGCGACCACGGAGTTGAAAACGGGAGATGTCACTCCACAAAGCGTCACTCTTTATGACGGCAGCAACCGTGTCAGCGGAAAAGATATTGCATGGTCGGTTCTGGAAGGTGGCTTGAACAGTGATCTTAACAGGACGCAAACCCAAACCGGAGCGACCGGTACGGCGAGCGTTAATTACAGCCCGTCGGCAGCGTCTGCCAGGGTGGTCATCCGTGCGCAGCTGGCATCTGACCCTACCGTCTATATCAATAGTCCAGCGTTGAAAGTCGCACCCAATTACCAACTGAGCACAATGGCAGATGTCACAAGTGTCAATACAGGCGCAACGATCAATCTCAAGGCCAAGCTCTTGGACGGGGCCATGGCTGCCGTCGGGCAAGTGGTACAATGGAGTGTGGTGGGCGGAAATGGTGAGGGTGATCTCTCATCCTATGCCGATGTAACCGACATTAACGGTCAAGTAACGACAGTTTTGACGACACAAAAAGCCGGCAGCTTGACATTAAGGGCAAGCCTGCCGTCTAATTCATCGATCTATCAGGATATCACGGTCAGCATTGTACCGTCCTATCGAATTGCTATTGATCCGCCGCCGTTTTTAGACATCGGCCTGTTATCAGCAGTCGAGATTTCGGCGACTGTCTATGACGGGAACAAAAGAGTCGAAGGCATTACAGTCGACTGGAAAGTGACCGGTATTGGCTTAGGGATCGGCATATTCAGCCCTAAATCGTCCGATAGTGACGAATTTGGCCGCGTAACGTCCTATCTACGCGGTACCGGTCTGGGTTTCATATGGGCAACTGCGACCGTACGTGGCTATCCAGAAATCAGTGATAAGATCAAGATGCGTATTATCAATATTCTTTAGAACTTCAAATCCACGCACATGCGGAAATCGCATCAGGAATCGTGCAATATTTCAAATAGAATATCGAGCTTTAATAAAAAGCCACGCAATAGATCAGGCTGGAACCATCTTGTTGCAAAACTTGGAGGAAGCTTGTGCATAGACATTGTTAGCGCCAGCAAACCAAAAGCCCTTAATCGGCAATTTGACAGCCCACCCTCGCCACTACCCTTCTGAAACGCCGTTTATTTCAGTTTTGTTTCGTCAGTTTTTTTGATGGTCGGCAGATTATCGAGAAGTGAACGGCGTGCGTCCATGATGTGATCATAGGTCAAGGTTTCTGCAAGGCTTACATCACGTGCGCGTACCGCGGCAAGTATCTGGCGATGCTCGTTATCGGCCGTGCGTTTCCCATGTGAAAGCGTCAACTGTACCCGCAAATAGCGCTCCAAACGATCATAAGTTGTGCGGATGGCATCAATCAGATAGGGGCGAGCAGCGTCTTCATACAACGTTTTATGGAAGTGCCAATTTAATTCCGACCACCGCGCAACATCGGTTTCATGCTCAAATGCCTCACAGTAAGATGATGCTTTTTGATAGGTTTCCTCATTCATATTCGGCACGGAACGCTTGATCGCAGCCGCTTCCAAAATGGCTCGTAGTTCGAAGATTTGCGCAATTTCCGGCTCGGATAATTTGGTAACGATGGCTCCTTTGTTGCGGCGGAATTCTACGAGTCCTTCCGCTTCTAGCCGCTTTAAAGCTTCTCTTACCGGTATTTTACTGACATTGAAAAGCGCGGCAACATCATCCTGACGGATGGGTTCCCCTTCGTCTAACGTTCCGTCGGCAATCGCTTTGCGCAGATGGGCAAGGATGACATCTGATGCAACGGGCGCTTGCCCAAGATCAGGTGCTTGTATTTTCATGACTGGCATAAGTGCGCCTAGGGTTGCTGTTTAAAATGGATCGAGCTTTCGGTTTACTTTTAACGCAAGTGCGGAGCTTTGCAAATCTGTCACCTCATGGTTGGCTGTAACCAATTTGATCGCCATTGACACACGTTCGATTTTATTTATTGTATATCGTATACGATATATATGAGACCTAAAGGGAGGAAAGCAATGCGGACGTCGAAAGTCATACATGTTGTCAGCTGTCATGCAGAGGGCGAAGTGGGCGACGTTATTGTAGGGGGCGTACTGCCGCCACCCGGTGCAACGATCTGGGAGCAATCACGGTGGATTGCCGCAGATGAGACGTTGCGCAATTTTGTGCTCAATGAACCGCGCGGCGGCGTATTTCGTCATGTCAATCTGCTTGTTCCGCCGAAAAATCCGAAAGCACAAATGGCTTGGATCATTATGGAACCGGCAGACACCCCGCCAATGTCCGGCTCGAACTCGATGTGCGTCTCGACAGTCCTGCTCGACACCGGCATTATTCCGATGCAAGAGCCGGAAACGCATCTCACGCTAGAGGCACCCGGCGGTCTTATCGAGGTTCGCGCCGAATGCCGTAATGGTAAAGCCGAGCGTGTGCATATCACTAATGTTCCGTCTTTTGCCGGACAGCTTGATGCAAAAATAGAGGTTGAGGGTATCGGCACTTTGACGGTTGATACGGCCTATGGCGGGGACAGTTTTGTCATTGTTGATGCTGCCGACATGGGTCTACGTTTACAACCCGATCAGGCAAAAGAAATCGCTGATATGGGGGTAAAAATCACCGCAGCCGCCAACGAACAATTAGGGTTCAAACATCCTGATAATGATTGGAGCCACATTTCTTTTTGTCAGATAACCGAGCCTGTCACTGAAAAAGATGGCGTGTTGTGGGGTAAAAATGCGGTTGCTATCCGTCCAGGAAAAATTGATCGGTCTCCCTGTGGCACGGGCTGTTCTGCACGCATGGCAGTTTTACATGCAAAGGGTTTGATGAAAACCGGAGATCGTTTTGTTGGCACTTCCCTGCTTGATACCGAATTTCATTGCAGTATCGCCGGCACATCCGTCTTGAATGGTACCCCGACGATTAAACCAATCATATCAGGGCGAGCTTGGGTGATCGGTACAAAACAACTCATGGTCGATCCATCCGATCCTTTCCAACAAGGCTATAGACTGTCCGATACCTGGCCGATGCCACGTTAGCATTCTATACAGGCGCTTATTCTATCAAGGTTTACAGCATTTTTAAGGGCTGCATCACACATGATCATGCAGCCCAATCTATCCATATCTATTTCAAGCAGCAGGGTCTACCCTGGTCAGTAGGAAGGAAAAGTATAAGGCCTTATGCCGAGAAAGACGAGAAGAGCCAAGGGAATGATCATATTTTCAGAGCGCTTCGACAAAATTATTGGCAAAATCATCTATATCCCCAAGGGACACAAAACAACCAAGCCCGCTTTTGGCACAGCGTCATGTCAAAAAATTGGTCCAACATATACTGTTTGATCGTCTTCAACGCGCAAACAGCAATGCACGGGTAACGCCAGATAGATCTGGCCGGATTTCCAAGCAACGGAAGCCTGACTGCATGAAAAGCGCGCTGACATCGCGCTCTTGCCCAATACCTATCTCGACGGCGATATGTCCTGTTTTTGTCAAATATTGTGCACTTTGTGTTGCAAGCGCACGATAAAAATCCAAACCATCCTCCCCGCCGACCAAAGCACGCAGCGGATCGTGGTCACGAACCTCGCGGTCAAGTTTCGCAATATCGGCTTGCGGTATATAGGGCGGATTGGAAACGATGACATCAAACTGTCCTGTGACATTCTCAAACCAATCGCTCTCACAAACAGCCAGCCGATCAGCGACGCCTGCATTTTTTGCGTTGGCGACCACGGTTTGCAACGCCCCTTTGGCTATATCCACTGCTACGGCACGCGCTAACGAAGCGTGTTTTAGAATGGCAATCGCAATGGCACCGGTTCCCGTTCCCATATCCAGAAGGCTGACATGGCCCTTCGTCATTGCAACTTCTGCTATGACAGGTAGGATCAGATCAACCAAGGTTTCCGTATCTGGCCGCGGTTCCAATGTATCTGCTGAAAGCGTGAACGGGATACCGTAAAATTCTCGCTCGCCCAAAATGCGATGAACCGGCATGCCGGAAAGACGTTTTTCAACCGCCACATGAAGCTTTTCAACTTGATCCTCCGGTAGAAACCTTTCCGGCGTCAGGAGAGCATCCTTGCGGGTCGTTTGCGTTGCCCATTCAACCAATAGACGCGCATCAAGATCAGCATTTTCCAATTTGTAATCACGCAGCAATCTTCTTGTTCGTCCGATTGCATCGGCAAGCGTGGTCACATCAACCATTTTCGCCCATCTCGGTCAGCAAAGCCGTCTGATGGTCTGAGATCAATGCATCAATCAGTTCGTCAAGCTCGCCTTCCATAACGCGATCAAGCTTATACAATGTCAGATTGATGCGATGATCGGTCACCCGTCCCTGCGGGAAATTATAGGTACGAATACGTTCCGAGCGATCCCCTGATCCCACCTGGTTTTTCCGCGAGGCAGAACGTTCACTTTCTGCCTTTTGGCGTTCCATATCGAACAACCGGGCGCGAAGAATTTGCATGGCGCGAGCGCGGTTCTGGTGTTGTGATTTTTCTGCCTGAACCACCATGATTCCTGTCGGAATGTGGGTAATGCGCACCGCAGAATCGGTTGTGTTGACGTGCTGACCGCCAGCTCCCGAAGCGCGCATCGTATCAATACGGATATCTTCCTGACGGATTTCAATGTCAATATCCTCTGCCTCCGGTAAAACTGCCACCGTTGCCGCCGATGTGTGGATACGGCCACCGGCTTCGGTCTCCGGCACACGCTGGACACGATGGACACCGGACTCAAATTTCAATTTGGAAAAAACACCTTTTCCAGAAACCGTGGCAATGATCTCCTTATATCCACCTACATCGCCATCGCTGGCCGAAACCATTTCCACTTTCCAACCGCGACCACTGGCATAACGTTCATACATACGGAAAAGGTCACCCGCGAACAGTGCAGCTTCTGAACCGCCCGTCCCTGCCCTGATTTCAAGAATAGCGCTTTTTTCATCTGCTGCATCCTTTGGCAGCAACAATATCTGGACTTCCTGTTCGAGATCGTCGATTTTTTGTTTGATCGTTGGCAACTCGTCTTCAGCAAGCACACGCATTTCAGCATCGGTTCCATGGTCAGCCAACATGGCTTCAAGATCTGCGGCTTCGCGATGGGCGGCATTGAGCGCACGTATTGGGCCGACAATAGGCTGTAATTCAGAATATTCCGACGCAAGCTTCACATAGGTTTCCGCATCCGGATTGTTTGCCATCTGGCTTTCAATCATCTCGAAACGTTTTTCAAGCTGGTTCATACGATCTTGCGGTAGAGCAACCATGGGTCTAACGGGCCTGTTTGTTTAACGGATTGAAATTAGCCGATCATATTCATAACCGATTTTTTCCCCTCTGATAATGCAGCAAATGCATCTTGCCAATGGCAAACATCTGCATAAACAACGCATGGCGCAAAAACTTAAGCCCATTTGCCTTGAAATCGAGGTTGCAAACTGGATGCCATTGTTCAAATTGACTATGGTGATAATCTGATCTTAATGTTTCTCGATCTCGTCACCAAGGATAGTTCCATGAAAAAATCGCATTATGCTGCACCGGATGGTGGTTTGCCACTGCAACATCAGCTGGCGGGCGGGCGTTCTATTTTTACCGATGCGTTCATGGTTATGCCGCGTGGCGTCATGACTGACATTGTAGCCGGACCGCTACCATTCTGGGATAAAGCACGCTTTTGGGTATTGGCCCGACCACTGAGCGGCTTTGCCGAAACTTTTTCGCAATATATAGGCGAAGTGGAACCAGGCGGTGGAAGTATCAAACCAGAAGCGAATACACAGGCGCAATCTGCGATATTTGTGACATCTGGAAGTCTTGAAATACACTATTGCGAAAAAGTGCATCAGCTCACCACCGGCGGGTTTGCCTATCTACCAGCGGGAAGTGCATGGACGTTACATAATCGCGGCACGCAAACAGCACGGTTCCATTGGGTGCGTAAGCGCTTTGAACGCGTTGACGGGTTGGAAGCGCCGAGTGCCGTTTTCAGTCATGATGACCAGATCGTGCCGACGAACCTGCCCGGCCATGAGGGCACATGGATGACATCAAAATTGATGGATCCAAACGATATACGCTATGACATGACGATGTCGATTGTTACCATTATGCCCGGTGGTTCAATCCCCTTTATGGAGACCCACGTCATGGAGCACGGGCTTTACGTGCTGCAAGGGCATGGCGTTTATAAGTTGAATGATCAATGGATTGAAGTGGAGCATGGCGACTTCATGTGGTTGCGCGCTTTTTGTCCGCAGGCGTGTTATGCAGGCGGTCCGGAACCTTTCCGCTATCTTCTATATAAAGATATCAACCGGCATGCACGGCTGCATTTGTAACCTTTAGGGCCGGCATAAAGCTTAAGGCTGGCGCTTTTTTCCATAAAGTTCCAGCCGATGGTGGACGATATCGTACCCCAGAGAACGGGCGATTTCTTCCTGTAGTTTTTCTATGATGTCGGAACGAAACTCGATAACGTCACCGCTTTCTATATCGATGAGATGATCATGGTGCTGACCGCTTGCCTGTTCAAAGCGCGATGGGCCGCCATCAAATGCATGACGATGGATAGCACCCCGTTCTTCCAATGCTTTCATCGTACGATAAACGGTGGAAAGCGAGATTGTGGCATCCTTTTGATTGGCGCGCTGAAAAATCTCGAATGCATTGGGATGATCAAGCGTATTGGTCAAAAGATCAAGAATTATCCGCCGCTGCCGCGTTATCCGCAAGCCAGCATCGCGCAGTTCTTTTTCATAATCCGGTTTGTTTTCCATCGTGTCTATAGAACCGATAATCCGTCTGCTTTCAAGTGGTTCAAGAAATATTCATTGGTTGCGACAAGCTGCAAACACATCGAGCTTCTTGTCATAAACCGATGTTTTGATATCCATCAAACCTAAAACCGTATGGAACAGATTGTCATGGGAATAACTCTTTTCGCGATTGTCAGCAACGCATTGTGTACTCAACTCGCCAGCCTTGGCGAAGCCTTGTGAAAACCAGGCAATAAAGGGGATATCAGTTTGCTCATCTGGTGCTATCGCATAGGGCATGGCATGCAGATAAAGACCATTTTCGCCCAATGATTCACCATGGTCTGACATATACAACATCGATGTATCCAGACGATTACTCTGGTTTGAAAGCGTATCTATAATCTCACTCAATATACGGTCAGTGTAGACAATGGAATTGTCATAGGCATTGACGATTTCCGCATTTTCGCAATCCGAAAATTCCGAGGTTCGGCAATCCGGTTTGAAAACGGCGCTATCGGCTGGATAACGAAGATAATAGGCTGGACCATGACTTCCTAAAGTATGTAGGACAAGAACTGTGTCCTGATTGATCGCCGAGATTTTTTCCTTCAGCGCATCCACCAATATCTGATCACGGCATTCGCCCTTGCTCGTACAATAGGTTGGATTATTGCTTTCCTGAAAGGCTTTTTCCTCAATCCGGTCGGCGACACCTTTTGACCCGGTATTGTTTTCCCACCAGACCGCCTTAATACCGGCATGGGCAACGACATCCATCAAGTTCTCAGTATTTTTTCCCTTATAACCGCTATAACTCTTTCGCGGATATATGGAAAACATGCAAGGAACCGATACCGATGTCTCCGTCCCGCAACTTGTTGTATGAGGGAAATAGATAATGTCGCGCTTTTTCAATTCCGGATTGGTCTCGCGTTGATAGCCATCGAGCGAAAATGATTTGGCCCGTGCGGTCTCTCCCACGACAATGACCAACAGACGTTTTTTACGGCTTGGATCCGCAGGCAGAAGGCTTTTGGCATCGCGTCCCAAAGGTTGTAAAACGGCATTTTTTTCCTGGAATTGATCTGCCGCATATTGAATTGTACTTTTCAAAGGTGCAACAGGCATAAGCTTTTCCATCATCATCGATCTTTCAGCACGATACATTGCTGCAAAACTTGAAAAATCTGAAAATAGAAGCCCTATAGAAACAAGCAGGCAAACGACGATCAAAGCTGTATTATAAGCGAGCTTTTTGAAAAACGGACGATGGCTCACCTTAACCCAGATAATGAGAAGGGAAGGCAAAAGCCCGTATAAGATGATGTGGGTGATCATGCGCGTCGTCAATAGATGCGACGATTCCGTCATTGTTGTAGAAAATGTACTTTCAATGACATGGCGGTCAATGATAATGCCGAAAGTATCGGTGTAATAGCCAGCACCTGCCGCCACAAGAACAAGAAATATCAATAATGGCTTGAGCAAATAACGAACGGAAAACACCGTAATACCGGCTATGTACCATAGTAACAAGATTGCACCGAGAATGATGATTTTGGACGGATGATCATCGAAATAGATGCGGGCTCGCTGCCAGAATGACTGATTGGTCACAAACAACAGATAGGCGGCGACAATGATACACAACAAACCGCTAGGCATAGTAGGACGGTAGATACGCATAAAAAATCCCAATCAAAAATTGATTGGGATTTTGTCGCATATTTTCGAGGCTTATGTGACGATTATTTTAAGCTCTACACAAAAGAACCGTGACAATGCTTGTATTTCTTGCCCGAACCGCAGGGGCACGGTTCATTTCTTCCCACTTTTCCCCATGTCGTGGGATCCTTTGGATCTCTTTCAGCTGGCGCCACAACCGTATTTTCCTGTTCGCGCGCCAAAAGAACTGTATCGTTGCCCTCATCCATACCATCAAAATCCGGATGCTCCGCGTGCATTTCAGGCAGGCTTTCGGGTTCGCTCGGCTGTTGAACGATTTCAAAACGCATCAATTTCGAAACCACATCACGACGCAGGCTATTGAGCATTGTTTGGAAAAGCTCGAATGATTCCGTCTTATATTCGTTCAACGGATCACGTTGGGCATAACCACGAAAACCGACAACTGAACGCAAGTGATCCAGATTGACCAGATGTTCACGCCATAAAGTATCAATGGTTTCAAGCAGCATGGCTTTTTGGAAATAGGCCATGATTTCCGGACCATAATTTGCCGCCCGCTCTTTTGCGAGGTTTTCCATGGCCTGCGATACGCGTTCCATGACTTCCTCTTCGCCAATCCCTTCTTCCTTTGCCCACTCGTCAACGGGCAAATCGAGATTGAAGAGCTGCCGCAACTCGTCACGAAGCCCCGTAGCATCCCACTGCTCGGAATAGGTGCCGGGAGGAATATGGGCTTCCACCAGATCTTCGACAACTTCGGCGCGCATCTCATCGACCGTTTCCGTCAGATCTTCAGCATCCATGACTTCCATACGCTGCTCGAAGATGACTTTGCGCTGATCATTCATCACATCATCATATTTGAGCAGATTTTTTCGGATTTCGAAGTTACGCGCTTCCACTTTTTTCTGTGCTTTTTCCAGCGCTTTATTGATCCAGGGATGAATGATCGCCTCATCTTCCTTCAGACCCAATTTCTGCAACATGCCATCCATACGGTTCGACCCGAAAATGCGCATGAGATCGTCTTGCAACGACAGATAAAATTTCGAACGCCCCGGGTCACCTTGACGACCGGAACGACCACGGAGCTGGTTGTCAATACGGCGGCTTTCATGCCGTTCTGTTGCCAAAACATACAGACCGCCGGCAGCGAGGGCCTTTTCCTTCAAACGGGCAACATCCTGCTTGATAGCAGCAATCTTTTCATCACGCTCTGGCCCTTCGGGAACATCTTTCAATTCCTGTTGGACGCGCATTTCAACATTGCCGCCCAGCTGAATATCCGTACCGCGACCAGCCATATTGGTTGCGATGGTGACGGCGCCAGGCACACCGGCCTGAGCGACGATAAAGGCTTCCTGCTCGTGATAGCGCGCATTCAGAACTTTAAAATCTGTCACACCGTCCTGACGCAAACGGTCTGCCAGCTGCTCGGATTTCTCAATGGATGTCGTACCGACAAGAATTGGCTGCCCTTTTTCATAGGCTGCCCGAATATCACGCACAATGGCGCGATATTTTTCTTCAACTGTACGGTAAACCTCATCATCTTCGTCAATACGCTGAACCGGTAGATTGGTTGGTATCTCAATAACTTCCAGACCATAAATATTGCCGAATTCTTCAGCTTCGGTCGCAGCGGTACCCGTCATACCGGCAAGCTTTTTATACATACGGAAGTAATTTTGAAATGTAATCGAAGCCAGTGTTTGGTTCTCCGGCTGGATGGCCACATGCTCCTTGGCTTCCAATGCCTGATGAAGGCCTTCCGAATATCGACGCCCCGGCATCATACGGCCGGTAAATTCGTCAATGATGACGATCTCGCCGTTGCGAACAATATAATCTTTATCACGGGTGAAAAGCTTGTGCGCCTTCAATGCATTGTTGATATGATGGACAATCGCAACATTTTCGATGTCATAAAGCCCGTCACCCTTGAGATGCCCTGCATCCGCCAGCATTTTCTCGACTTTTTCGGTGCCGATTTCGGTAAAAGTCGTCGTCTTCTGCTTTTCGTCAATTTCATAATCTTCCGGCTTGAGCGGCGGCACGAAAGTATCAATCAGATTATAAAAATCGGTGCGGTCCTCCAGCGGACCGGAAATAATAAGCGGCGTACGTGCTTCATCGATAAGGATTGAATCCACTTCATCGACGATGGCATAGTGGTGGCCGCGCTGAACCATCTGGCTGCGGTCAAAGGTCATGTTATCACGCAGATAATCAAACCCTAATTCGTTATTGGTGCCATAGGTAATATCACAGGCATAGGCGGCGCGCCGTGCGTCATTATCAAGATCATGGACGATGACACCGGTGGTCAAACCGAGGAAACCGTAAATTCTGCCCATGGTTTCCGCGTCGCGGCTGGCAAGATAGTCGTTGACGGTGACGACATGGACACCCTTGCCTTCCAACGCATTGAGATAGACCGGCAAGGTTGCCATAAGCGTCTTACCTTCACCGGTGCGCATTTCAGCAATACCACGATCATTCAACACCATACCGCCGATCAGCTGGACATCGAAAGGACGCATGCCATAAACGCGTTTGGCGGCTTCACGCACCGTTGCGAAAGCCTCCGGCAGAAGCGAATCAACTGTCGCACCTTCAGCCAGCCGCTTGCGGAATTCTTCCGTCTTCTGCTTTAACTCGCTGTCACTTAATTTTTGGAACTGCTCTTCTAACGCATTGACTTCAGCGACTTTGGGTCGAAGGGTTTTCACGCGACGTTCATGTGCCGAACCGAATAATTTGCGCGCAAGGCCGCCTAAACTGACCATTTCTGGTCCTTTCTGATCTTTTGTTGCTGGCGTTTATTGACGCCCGTTTACTTAACCACACGCTTTAACACCTCCGCTTTGCTTCATGCAACAAGCAGCCTATGCGAAAACGTGTTTATGGCAGCAAAACCACAGTTTTCCTGCCTTACGTTAGCAGAGATAGGAGGCCGCAACGCCCCTGTCAACGTTTCCAGCGCGGTTTATCCAGGCCACGGAGATGTTTATTTGCGCGTATTGGCGGCACCGACTTTTTTGTAGAAAATATCAATGTACAATCGGATATTGCGAAAATAACACAGAAAACATGTGCATTCTGACGTGAAAGTGATAACAATTTTTTCAACTTTACAAACAAAATGCTATGACAAAGCAAAGTTCCGCCTAATTTTCAGTCCAGAACGCGTAACGTTCTCAAGGAGTATCTTTATGAAATTCAAATCCACTATGCTGTTTTTGACATCGGCTTTACTTGTCAGCACAAGTCTTGGTGCTTTGGCACAGGATGCTGCGCAGCCGAAGCTGCCAGATCTGAATGGTGCAGCAGCAGCGCCTGCAAAACCAGTTGACCCTTCACATGTTATGGCGGTTGTTGATGGCAAGGAAATTACTGCTGGACAATTGGACTCGATGGCCAATGACATTGATCCCGGTCTCGCTAGACTGCCAGACCAACAGCGTCGCCTAACGGTACTTAAAATCTATGTGGATATGAAAGCGCTTTCCGATGCGGCCGTAAAGGACGGGTTGGACAAGACACCGGAATATGAAAAGCGTATGGCTGTCATGCGTGAAAACGTGCTTCAGCAGATCTATTTCAAAGACAAGATTGTCGACAAGATCAGCGATGCAGACATCAAGGCGCGCTACGACAAGGAAATCGCCGCGCTTCCGAAAGAGCAGGAAGTCCATGCACGCCACATCCTTGTAAAAACCAAGGAAGAAGCCGAAGCCATCATCAAGCGCCTTGAAAAGGGTGAAAAGTTTGAAGATATCGCGAAAAAGGACTCAACCGATGGCTCCGCTGCCATGGGTGGTGATCTGGGCTACTTCAGCCACGGACAGATGGTTAAGCCTTTTGAAGATGCAGCCTTCTCGCTGAAAGTTGGTGAATACACCAAGACACCGGTGGAAAGCCCGTTTGGCTGGCACATCATCAAAGTTGAAGACCGTCGTGAAAAGCAGCCACCTGCGCTTGACGACGTAAAAGATGCCTTACGCAGCATGATCGCCCGTGACCGCTATCGTGAGGTCATCGAGTCGTTGCGTGCAAAAATGGATATCAAATATCCAGATGAAGACATCGCAAAAATGATGCAGATGCCGGATGAAGATGAATCGGCTCTGCCGGGTGAAGCACCCGAAGGTGAAGAAGACCAATAAGGCAATCTTCTCCGATAGCTTTGGCCGGGTAGCTGTTCTTTATCTCAGAACGCGCTATCCGGCTTTTAAATATTTTAAAACAGCAACTTGTAAAAGAAAGACAGTGCAATGGTTGCCAAAGTTTCGCCGCTCGCTCCCAAGGAATTCAAGCAATTACCCACCCTTGCGGGTGTACGGATGGCAACGATGCAAGCGGGCATCAAATATCGCAACCGCACAGATCTTCTTATGATGGTCTTTGATGAACCAGCCGATGTTGCCGGTGTCTTCACCCGCTCGCGATGCCCTTCCGCACCGGTTGATCATTGCCGACACGCGCTTTCCCATGGAAAAGCGCGCGGTGTTGTCGTCAATTCCGGCAATGCCAATGCTTTCACCGGTAAAAAGGGACGTGCTACAACCGATGCGACGGCAAAAGCCGCTGCCGCTGCTTTAAATACAACGCCTAACGAAATTTTCCTTGCGTCCACCGGTGTTATCGGCGAGCCAATGGATGCATCGCGCTTTGTCGGGCTATTGCCCGAAATGGTAAAATCGGCGCAGCCCGATAGTTGGCTGGAAGCAGCAAAGGCAATCATGACGACCGATACATTTCCCAAGGTCGCAACACGGTGTGTCAAGTTCGGTGGCAATAAGGTTCTCATCAACGGCATCGCCAAAGGTGCGGGCATGATAGCACCGGACATGGCAACGATGTTGTCATTCGTCGTCACCGATGCGCCGATTGCGTCGGATATTTTGCAGGCAATGCTCTCAGACAAAGTACAAAGCACATTCAATGCGATCACGGTTGATAGCGACACATCGACCTCTGACACATTGCTTCTGTTCGCCACCGGCAAGGCAAAAGGCGATATTGCTCCCCTCTGCCAAAAAGGTGACCCCCGTTATGCCGTTTTTGCGCAGGCCCTTGATGAGGTTCTGCATGAGCTTGCCCTTCAAGTTGTTTGCGATGGTGAGGGTGCGCGTCATTTGATAGAAGTGAATGTGCAAGGTGCGACATCGGATGCAGCTGCAAAAACAATTGCACTTTCCATTGCCAATTCTCCTTTGGTTAAAACAGCCGTCGCAGGTGAAGATGCCAATTGGGGCCGCGTCGTTATGGCTGTGGGCAAAGCCGGCGTTGAAGCTGATCGTGACCGTTTGGCAATATGGTTTGGGCCACATCGTTTGGCCGTCGAGGGGGAACGTGATCCGGATTATAGCGAGGAAGAAACTTCAAACTATATGAAAGGCCAGCATATTGTCATCAAAGCTGAAATCGGGCTTGGGCAAGGCAGTGCAACCGTATGGTCATGTGACCTGACAAAGGAATATGTCGAGATCAATGGCGACTACAGAAGCTGAACCGAAGACTCGTGACAGTGCCTTTTTGGCACGCATACGCAGGCTGGAAGCTTTAGGCGCACGCGCGTGGCCTGCAGCAGAAGAGACCTATGACGGCGTCTGGGTAAGACGCGCAACACCCGACCACCCGTCAGGTCGTCTTAATTCCGTGACGCCACTTGATCCAGACGACGCAAACAATATTGCTGCTCGTATTGATCGGCTTTGTTTTGAACACGGTGCATTCAAACGTCCTCTGCGCCTGACACCATTGGCGCCTTCATCCTTGTTTCAACATATCCGTCAACATGGGTGGTCTAAAGCCAGTGACGTTGCCGTCATGACATTGAACCTGCCGAAAGCAGACACTCCGTCAGACGTTGCGGTGCGCGAATTGTCTTTGGAAGACTATGTGCGCGCAAGCAATGCAAATCATGGCAGTGATGGGCGATATGATGAAGCCCTTGGAAACATCTTGAGCCGCATAAAAGGGCAACCCAGCTTTTTAGAATTCAGTACAGGGGATGGTGCCGTTGGCAGCATGCTTTTGGTGCGTGATTTTGGACAGGCCGGTATTCTCGATTTTGCAATTCATCCCGAAAAACGCGGACAGGGTATGGGAAAAAACGCGTTAAATGCACTTATATCCTACCTGATAGACCCGACCGCGAAACGAAACACCAACGCGATATGGTTACAAGTGGAAACACAAAATATGGCAGCACTGGGCCTTTATAGCGGTTTTGGTTTTGAAACCATATATCATTATGAATTCTGGAGACCATCAGCTTGACAGTAAAACCCTCGCTTCTTTTGGTGGTCGCTTGTGCTCTTTTAGATAGCGACAACCGGATATTGCTTGCCCAACGGCCGGAAGGAAAGTCGCTTGCTGGCCTTTGGGAATTTCCTGGCGGCAAAGTCGAGCCGGGTGAGAGTCCGGAAGCGTCGCTTATTCGTGAATTGCAAGAAGAACTGGGCATTATCGTCAAAGAGGAATGCCTTGCACCTTTAACTTTTGCCAGCCATTCTTATGATGAATTTCATCTTCTCATGCCGCTTTATATTTGCCGTCGTTATCAGGGCGTGCCTGAGGGGCGTGAGGGGCAGAATATCAAATGGGTACGAGCTGATGATTTGGATAGCTATCCCATGCCAGCTGCAGACAAGCCGCTCATCCCGATATTAAAAGACCTGCTGCTGTCATCACCACTTTAAAACCCTTAGAGCGGTTCCCGATTGATGTGAATCGTCAATTGGTTAAGATTCCGCGCAAATCAATAGCTTGAGACGCGCCGGCCTGATGAAATCAGGTCGGAAAGCGCTTTAGTTTCTTAATCTGTTATTAATGGTTTAGCCCCTACAATACCTATAGGTAACTCTGGAGTTTTGTAATGCGTCACCAAGAGTTTGTGGACATGACCAATCATAACAGCTCTGCTTCTGCAGGAACGGGTATTTTGCGCATCGTGCTTCTATTCGGGTCTGTTGCGGTAGCGTTGGGTCTTATCCTCGTTCCACTTTTGGCAGAAAGAAATGATACCCAGTTCAGCCAATCCATTTTCGAAAATAATGTCGATCGCAGTACAATGACCGGCTCCATACATCGCTCGGCAATTCCGCAAATGGCGACAACGACAAATACTCAATAATCTTCATTTTATAGTAAAAAGTTGCTCGGTTCGATATTGCAATAGAAAATTATTCTTTGTTATAGTCGGTTAGCTGCCCTATATCCAATCGATAGAGATTGATATCATCATTGGACCAATCACAAGCTGATTGGGCGGAAACGGAATTTTAAGATGACATTCGGGTTTATTGCCAATTTAGTGGTATTTATCGTTTTGTTGCTGCTTCTGGCACAGACGGTAAAAACCGGTTGGAGCCTCTCACGCAGGGTGCTTATTGGTCTGGTTGTGGGTGTGGTATTCGGCATCGTATTGCAGTCCATCTATGGCAACGGACATGCAACGCTGAAAACGTCGATCGAATGGTTCAATATTGTTGGCAACGGCTACGTATTACTGTTGCAGATGATTGTTATGCCACTGGTTTTCGCGTCAATTCTTTCTGCTGTCGCGCGCCTGCATTCGGCATCCTCTTTGGGTAAAATCAGCACGCTGACAATCGGCTTTCTTCTTTTCACAACCTTGATTTCCGCTCTTGTGGGCGTTCTGATGGTCAATCTTTTTGGGCTGACCGCCGACGGACTAGTCCAAGGTGCTGCCGAAAGCGCCCGTTTGACTGCCATTGAGACCAATTATATGGCTAAGGTCGCAGATATGAGCGTGCCGCAGCTTATCCTTTCCTTCATACCCAAGAACCCCTTTGCCGACCTGACCGGTGCCAATCCGACATCGATCATCAGTGTCGTTATTTTTGCAGCGTTTCTTGGAGCCGCAGCCATTCGTCTGATGAAAGATAATCCCGAAAAAGGTACGGGCGTTGTTTCAGCCATTGACACATTACAAGCATGGGTGATGAAGCTCGTTCGCCTTGTGATTGCACTGACACCCTATGGCGTATTGGCATTGATGACAAAAGTTGCTGCAACGTCCAACGCGCAGGATATTTTAAAGCTTTTGGCATTTATCGTTGCTTCCTATATCGGTATGGCGATCATGTTTGGCGTTCATGGGGTGTTACTTGGTCTTTCCGGCATCAATCCATTCCGCTTTTTTGCCAAGGTCATGCCGGTTTTGACCTTCGCCTTTACCAGCCGTTCCAGCGCTGCCAGCATTCCTATGAACATTGAAGCGCAAACCCAACGCCTTGGTGTACCGCAGGCAATCGCCAGTTTCTCGGCATCCTTCGGGGCTACTATCGGACAAAATGGCTGCGCTGGGCTTTACCCTGCCATGTTGGCGGTCATGGTGGCACCGACAGTCGGTATCAATCCACTGGATCCGATGTGGATTGCAACACTTGTAGGTGTTGTCACCCTAAGTTCCATCGGTGTTGCCGGTGTTGGCGGTGGTGCAACCTTTGCAGCCTTGATCGTATTGCCAACAATGGGGCTGCCAGTCACGCTTGTTGCATTGTTGATCTCTATCGAACCATTAATCGACATGGGGCGTACCGCGCTCAACGTCAACGGTGCGATGACAGCTGGGACTGTCACCAGTCAGATTCTGGGCGAGACCGATAAAGATATTTTCAATTCAGATGATGACAAAGCGCTAAGCAATACATAGCGCTGATCGAAGCAAGCTTTTAAAAGCTTGGCATTTCAAACAGCTTGAATGGCCGCGGGTTAACCCGCGGCCATTTTTACGTTAACATCATAAAATCTCGTTAATAGACCGCCCGAGCTCATCGGTCTCACGGAAATCGTCGAGAAGTTTTCCGAAAGATAAGACCGATGTATCATGGTCTGCATCGCGCATCGTTTCCTGCAATGCTTGCTCATACCATTGCAACATAGAAGGCAGAGCCAGCAAGTGTTTGACATATTGCATCGCACGATCGCCCAAGCATAAGCCATAGGTTTGCACACGGAAAGCAACCGGACAGAAAAATGCGTCAACAGCGGAAAACTGGTCACCAGCTAAAAATGGCCCGCCAAAAGCATCAAACCCTTGTTGCCAAAGGACTTCCAGCCGCTCAAGATCGGTTTTCAAACCCGCATCAATAGCGCGCAATTCCATACGAACACCGCAGGACATCGAGCATTGATTGCGCAGATAAAAAAAAGACGAGTGCATTTCAGCTGCTGCCGAGCGTGCAAAAGCGCGTGCGGCCTTGTCTTTCGGCCACACTTCAGGTGCACTTTCCGCCAGATATTCAGCAATGGCTAGCGAATCCCAGACCTTTATATCTTCATCCACAAGGCAAGGTACGGTTGCCGAAGGTGAGAAGTGTTGGAATTCCTGTTTTGTCGCCACACCGCAAAATGGGTGCAGATTTTCGTTAAACGGGATATTGAGTTGCTTCATCAATATCCATGCGCGCAAAGACCAAGATGAATAGTTCTTGTTGGCAATGTGCAGTTGAAACATGTCCTGTGCCTTTCAAAACAGCTACATCTAAAACCCAGCTTGTATTGGTAACCGACTATAAATCTAAGAATTTGACTTACCCTCTAACACATCAGCCAAAGACACCTTCGCCGAACCGGGCTTTGCCGGTTTTTGCTGGCTTTCATCCGGTGCCCAGCCGGAAAGCCAGATAAAGGAAAAGCTTGCACGTATCCTGCCATCGGGATCGCTGAATCGGTCTGCATATATTTCGGCCACACGCATAAAAAATGTTTTGGTAAGCGGCCGACGTGACCGATTGATCATGGAATTTTGCATCCCCATGGCACGTACGTCGCGCATAAGGTCGAATACGTTATTATAACGAACGGTCAGGCTTTCCACATCGCTGACAGGCATGGCAAAACCAACACGCTGTAACAATGCGCCTGCATCACGCAGGTCGGCAAATGGATACACACGCGGGCTCGCTCCGCCATAAAGCTCGGTTTCTGCCTGCAATAGGCTTTCACGCAATTCGCCGAGCGTCCCTGCCCCGGGCATAACCGCCAGAAAAAGACCATCAGGCTTCAAACTGTTTTTAATCTGCGTCAAAACACCCGGAACATCATTGGTCATATGGAGAGATAACAGTGACACGATGAGATCGAAATGACGCGTTGGCAAATCCAATATTTCGCGTCCGCGTTGGTAAAATTTATGGCCTTCTTGGGCAAAAATTGATTGCGTCTCGACGCGTTCAATCGTCTTGACTTTTCCGGAATTCTGCATGGCACCAACAGCCGCGCCGGTATGACCGTGCAGATCGACAGCGCGTAGAAACTGCCTGTCAACCGTTTGCAGTCTTTCCTGCAAATCTTGAGCAATATAGTTCAATAAAAAATCAGCACTTTTGCCATGGCGTTTGAAAGCGCGTTGGCGAAATTGTTCAATAATATCGTGGTCAAAAATTATCGGATTGGACATAGCTGTTTTTTTGCGTCATTCCGTTCCCGCCGTCAATCGAAATAAATAGAATACCCTGCCCGCAGAATAGCTTTGACAAGTCGCGCCACTTCCCGTCAAATAGCGCATTGACATACGTTTGTGCTGCAGGAAAATGCAAGCGGAGGAAATGTGCTTAAACTTTCCGAGCAAATGATGGGGCTGCTCTTTCCACCAACTTGTCCGGGCTGCGGTGTCATTGTCGCCAGCAATGGTACAATATGTGCGCAGTGCTGGAGCGAATTGCGGTTTATCACCAAACCTTATTGTCCTGTCATGGGAACACCCTTTGTCTACGACCCGGGCGACGGTTTCCTGAGTGGTGAGGCTATGCAATCGCCGCCGCCTTTCGCGCATGCGCGCTCAGCTGTGGTGCATAACGGCCTAGCCAGAAGTCTTGTTACCCGTTTAAAGTATGGTGATCGTGCAGAATTGGCTCCCTCAATGGCCGATTGGATGATAATCGCCGGCGGTGATTTGCTTATTGCGTGCGATATGATTGTACCCGTGCCCTTGCATCTCATTCGCTTCCTGCGCCGTAGCTATAATCAGGCAGCCGAATTGGGACGTCATGTCGCGCGCAAAAAAAGCCTGCCTTTTCACCCTGAATTACTGATAAGGCGGCGTCATACACGTCAGCAGGTCGGGCTGCATGCCAAGGAACGGCAACGCAATGTCCGCGGGGCGTTTATCGTTCCAGCTCGCCAACGCCAAATTCTAAAAGGCCGCCATATCGTTTTGATTGATGATGTATTCACCACCGGCGCTACGGTCCGCTCTGCTGCACGTGCATTGTTGAGAGGAGGCGCGGGCCAGGTGGATGTTTTGACATTTTCTCGTGTCCTGCCCGATGGCGCCGAAAGTTCTTTCTCTTGAGTGCGAAAACAAAGCTGCCTATATAACCGTTAATGGAGATAAACATGGTCAATGTAACGATTTATACGCGGCCCAATTGCCCCTATTGCACTCGGGCAATTGCCCTTTTGAAAAGCAAAGGCGTTGCCTTTAGCGAGATAGACGCTCTGGGTGAAAAGCGTCCTGAGATGGTGGAACGATCGAATGGTCGCAATACATTTCCGCAAATATTTATTGGCGAAACCCATATTGGCGGTTGCGATGACCTTTATGCACTTGAAGAAGCCGGCAAACTTGATCCTATGCTGGCGCGGGGACAGGAATGATAAGGTTCGCGCTTCATTGTGACAAAGCCCATGAATTCGATGGCTGGTTTCGAAACAATGATGACTTCGATCAGCAAAGAGCAAACGGCCTATTAAGCTGTCCGCTTTGCGCATCTTTGAAAATTGATAAATTGCTGATGGCTCCGGCCGTTTCCACATCGCGCCAACGCGAACAAGTGGGAACCGGCTTGGACGAAGAGCAGAGAAAAGCGCTTATGCAGATGCGTGAAATGGCGAAAAACATACGCAAAAACGCAGATTATGTTGGTGACAATTTTGCCGAGGAAGCGCGCCGTATCCATTTTGGTGAAGTAGACCCGCGCGCTATCTATGGTGAGGCCAGCATTGAGGATGTTTCAGCCCTTGTCGAAGATGGTGTGGAGGTTTTACCTCTTCCCACCCTGCCTGAAGATGAAAACTGAATTCGGGGATTGTGGCTGACGCTTTCTATTTTAACCGGCGTGCCAAAAGCATATAGTTCACATCCATATCCTGTGACCGGTTCCAGCTATCGTTGAGTGGGTTATACGTAACACCCAACTCGTCTATGACCGTTAAACCGCTCTTCGTCAGTTCCTCTTTCAGTTCCTCCGGCTTGAGGAACTTTTCATAATCATGCGTGCCCTTAGGTAGCCAGCGCAGAACATATTCAGCACCGATAATTGCCAAGCCCCACGCTTTCCATGTCCGGTTCAATGTTGCCAAGAACATCAATCCCTGCGGCTTTACCATGCGCGCGCTTGCCGACATGAATAGATTGACATCAGCAACATGCTCCACAACTTCCATATTCAGCACAATGTCGAATTGTTCACCGGCATCTGCCAAGGCTTCAGCAGTCGTTGCGCGGTAATCAATCGTTACACCACTTTCGGCCGCATGGATTTTGGCCACTTCAATGTTGGTTTGTGACGCATCAGCGCCAACAACATCGGCACCAAGGCGGGCCATTGGCTCGCAGAGCAACCCCCCACCGCAACCGATATCCAACAAACGCAAACCTTTGAGCGGTTGCGATTCCTTAGGGTCACGATCAAAAGCCAGGCAGATCTTTTCTTTGATATAGGAAAGACGCGTCGGGTTAAATTTATGGAGCGGACGAAATTTTCCCTGTGGGTTCCACCATTCCGCAGCAATGCGTGAAAAATGGTCAATTTCTGCCTGATCAATCGTGGTGCGTGCAGCTTCAGCCATGACACTCTCCTTAAAACGCGTAATCTATCAAGTCTGTCGGATAGCGCATAAAGTCAAGAGGCAAATGAACGTGATGACGTCGGTCTTGCGTAAATCTGCGATATTGGCTATGTCAGCATGTCGGCTCAATCTGACATTTGAGCCTTTCATAAAGAATGTGTAAAACCAGAGGCAAGAGTGGTGTAAATGGCGCGCATTGTGATGAAATTCGGCGGAACATCTGTCGCCAATATCGACCGCATCCGGAATGTGGCACGCCATGTCAAACGCGAAGTTGACGCCGGCAACGAAGTGGCGGTTGTTGTTTCGGCAATGGCCGGCAAAACCAATGAGCTGGTTGGCTGGACACGCGAAGCCTCTCCAATGCACGATGCCCGTGAATATGATGTGGTTGTGGCCTCGGGTGAACAGGTGACAGCTGGCCTATTGGCAATTACACTCCAGTCGATGGGCGTCAATGCCCGTTCCTGGCTTGGTTGGCAAATCCCTATCCGTACCGACAACGCCCACGGTGCAGCCCGCATAACAGACATTGACGGTTCTTTCTTGATCCAGCGTTTCAAAGAGGGCCAGGTTGCCGTCGTTGCAGGCTTTCAAGGGCTTTCACCCGACAACCGCATTTCAACGTTGGGCCGTGGCGGCTCGGATACAAGTGCAGTTGCTATTGCTGCTGCCGTCAAAGCTGACCGTTGTGATATCTATACTGATGTCGACGGTGTTTACACGACCGACCCGCGGGTTGAACCAAAAGCAAGGCGCTTGCCTAAAGTCGCTTTTGAGGAAATGCTGGAAATGGCGTCTTTGGGTGCTAAAGTCCTGCAGGTTCGCTCGGTGGAATTGGCGATGGTGCACAAGGTACGCACGTTCGTACGCTCAAGTTTCGAGGACCCCGATGCTCCGGGCATGGGTGACCCTATTAATCCCCCCGGAACACTCATTTGCGACGAGGATGAAATCGTGGAACAACAGGTTGTCACAGGCATAGCTTTTGCCAAGGATGAGGCACAAATCTCTCTTCGCCGTCTGGCAGATCGCCCGGGCATATCGGCAGCTATTTTCGGTCCGCTTGCTGAAGAGCATGTCAATGTTGATATGATTGTTCAGAATATATCGGAAGATGGCTCAAAGACCGATATGACCTTTACCGTGCCTTCAGCTGATGTTCAGAAGGCCGTGGCGATTTTGGAAAAAAATCGCGCCGAAATCGGTTTTGATGTCATTCAATCTGAAAGCGACCTTGCCAAAGTCTCTGTTATCGGTATCGGCATGCGCAGCCATGCAGGCGTTGCTGCAACAGCGTTTAAGGCGCTTGCGGAAAAAGGCATCAACATTCAGGCTATCACCACATCTGAAATCAAAATTTCCATCCTCATAGACAGTGCCTATACTGAATTGGCAGTACGCACGCTGCATGCGGTTTATGGCTTGGATAAAGGATAATACTTGTCGATTGTTCGATCACGCGCCTAAAAAAAACAAAATTTTGGTCAAAAGCTTGGCCTTCCTATAAAACGGCGCTAAATTGAACTTTCAAAATGGGAGAATCGATCCAGAATGCGGGAGACCCATGTAGGCCCCAGAGTCATATTGAAACGTTTGCGCGAGTTCATGGCCGAAGCCATGGAACCGCAGGCGCGACTGGATCGTATCGTCCGTGAAATTGCTCAAAACATGGTGGCCGAGGTCTGCTCGTTCTATGTCCTGCGCTCTGACGGGATGTTGGAACTGTATGCGACACAAGGTTTGAACCCCGAAGCCGTCCACCTTTCACAGTTGCGCCTCGGACAAGGCCTTGTTGGCACCATTGCTGCCACAGCAAGGCCGCTTAACCTGACTGACGCTCAGAAACATCCGGCTTTCGCCTATCTTCCTGAGACGGGTGAAGAAATCTATTCATCATTCTTAGGCGTTCCGATCTTACGCGCCGGGCGCACATTGGGCGTACTTGTGGTACAAAACCGCAATCAGCGCGGGTACAGTGACGATGAAGTGGAAGCGCTGGAAACCGTTGCCATGGTGCTGGCAGAAATGATTGCCGCTGGCGATTTGCCTCGTATTGCGCGCGCCAATGTCGACGTGGATATGCGCAGGCCATTTACCTTGACGGGACAATCGCTGAATGATGGTATCGGCCTTGGCCATGTGGTTTTGCATGAGCCGCGCATTGTCGTGACCAATCTGTTCAACGAGAACAGTCAGGCCGAGCTTGATAAGCTTTCCAAAGCAATCGGATCGCTTCGTCTCTCTATTGATAATATGCTGTCACGAAGCGATGTCGCTATCGAGGGCGAGCATCGTGACGTCCTTGAGGCCTATCGCATGTTTGCCAATGATCGCGGTTGGGTACGCCGTCTTGAAGAGGCAATCAGCAATGGATTGACGGCTGAGGCGGCAGTCGAGAAAGTACAGAGCGACACACGCGCCCGCATGATCCATCTGACAGACCCTTATCTGCGGGAACGTTTGTCGGATTTTGATGACCTTGCCAATCGCCTGTTGCATCAATTGATGGGGCGCACGCGTGAAACCATAGCTGCGGCCCTGCCAAAAGATGCAATTATTGTTGCGCGGTCCATGGGTGCTGCCGAACTTCTCGATTACCCCCGTGAGCGTATTCGTGGCCTCGTGTTAGAGGATGGCGCCGCAACAAGCCATGTGGCGATTGTTGCCCGCGCAATGTCTGTTCCGGTTGTCGGGCAAGCGAAAGGCATCGTTTCGCTGTCAGAAAACGGCGATCCGCTTATTCTTGATGGCGATGACGGCAAGGTTTATCTGCGGCCGATCGTCGATGTCGAGAAAGCCTATGCGGAAAAGGCACGCTTTCGCGCGCGTCGTCAAAAGCTCTATCGCGATCTTCGTGATGTTCCGGCGGTAACGAAAGATGGTGTGCCGATCACACTGCTTATTAATGCCGGTTTATTGGTCGATTTGCCGCAACTCGATGAATCCGGTGCGGAAGGCATCGGCCTTTTCCGGACGGAATTGCAGTTCATGATAGCGTCGACCTTTCCGCGGGCGCAGGAGCAGGAGAAGCTTTATCGCAATGTCTATAAGGAAATTGGCGACAAGCCGGTAACATTTCGGACGCTCGACATTGGTGGTGATAAGGTGCTGCCGTATTTCCGCAGCAAGGGACATGAGGAAAATCCCGCCCTTGGATGGCGCGCTATCCGTTTGACCCTCGATAAACCGGCTTTGATGCGAACACAGTTGCGTGCATTTCTAAAAGCGTCAGGCGGACGCGAATTGCGCATCATGCTTCCTATGGTCACCGAAGTTGCTGAGATTCACCGCACGCGTCAATTAATTGATCGGGAAATGGCATATCTATCGCGCTTCGGCCATGCATTGCCAACGCGTTTAAAACTTGGTGCCATGATAGAAGTACCGGCTCTCTTGTTCCAGCTTGATGAACTGATGCAGACCGTGGACTTTGTGTCGGTTGGTTCGAATGATCTGTTCCAGTTTATGATGGCGATCGACCGCGGAAATTCGGAAATGTCGAACCGTTTCGACCAGCTCTCCGCGCCTTTCCTGCGCGCGTTGCGTACAATCATCGAAGCGGGTGAGCGAAATAACACACCGGTGACTTTGTGCGGTGAAATGGCAGGAAAGCCATTATTAGCGCTGGCGTTACTTGGGCTCGGTTTTACGCGTATCTCGATGGCACCAGCGGCAATCGGCCCCATTAAAGCGATGCTGCTTGGATTGGATATGGGCGATTTGCAACAAGCACTTTTAGCGGAACTGCAAAAGAACCAAACAGATACTCTGCGCCATTGGCTATTGCATTATGCCGAGGATAATAACGTCTCCTTGTAATATGCGGTCTTTCAATGATGACTGCACAACTCGGCTGCGCATTGCATGTTCAATTCAACTACGAGTTTCTGAAACAAGTCTGCTGCTGCAGACCTGTCTCTCTTGTTATAAAAGCGTGTAGCGAAAAGTGGAAGCCGCATCCACAGTGCAAACAGTGGCAGGACTGTTCAATCGTCAAGATCGGCACCAGTACGGTCTTTGGTAAAGGCCATGGCCAATAAGGAGATCGCACCACAACCGACAAGGAAGACGACAATCGGTATGTAGCTTCCGCCATAAAGTGCCAACAAAGCTGTCGCGATCAACGGCATCGGCCCTCCCACAATGGCGGCGCCCAGCTGATAGCCGAGTGACATTCCGGTATAGCGTATATCCGCTGGAAAAGCCTCCGCAAGCACTGTGCCGATCATCGCACCATAGGTTGGCCAGATAATCGCCAAGCCGACAAATATAGCCAAGAAGGTAAAGCTCAGCGATCCTTGATTGAGCAACCAGAAATATGGATAAACCCATAGGATGAGCGCCAGCGTACCTCCGACAAAAACGGTCTTGCGTCCAACACGATCTGATAGAGCCCCAAATATGAGCATCATTGGGAAAGCAAAAACAGCCGATACAAGCACGATACTCAAAACTGTTGTGCGCTCATAACCCAAGCCCACCAGATAGGAGATCGTAAATGTCGCATAAAGAAAGAAAGTCGACGTTTCGACAACTTTGGCTCCTATCGCAACGAAAACCTCCCGTTTATGGGTTTTAAATGTGTCAAACAAGGGAATGCGACTGGTCTTGTTGGCCGCTAAAACCCGCTTGAACGATGGTGTTTCATCAATCGAATTTCGGATCCACATGCCTATCACGACAAGAACAATCGACAGGATAAATGGTATGCGCCAACCGTAATCCAAAAAAGCCTGTTCGGAAAAGACATAGCTTAGAAGCGAGGTAATCGCATTTCCCAAAGCTAAACCAAGCACTGCGCCTGTTTGTGGTACAGCACCAAACAAACCACGTTTTTTGGGCGGTGAATATTCAACGGCGAGTAAAACACCGCCACCCCATTCGCCACCCAGAGCAACACCTTGTAACAAACGCAGTATGGTAAGCAGTATCGGAGCCAGAACACCGATGCTTTCATAGGTGGGCAATAGCCCCATGGCAACGGTTGATAATCCCATCAGTGAAAGGGTGATCGCAAGCGTTTTCTTGCGACCTATCCTGTCGCCAATATGCGAAAAGAAAATGCCGCCAATAGGTCTAATCAAAAAAGCCAGCGCAAAAGATGTAAGTGCGAGCAATTGACTGACAACCGGATCTTCACTGGGAAAAAACATATGCCCGAAAACTGTGGCAGACATTGTCCCGTAGAGAAAGTAATCATACCATTCAATGGTAGAACCAACCGCACTGCCGAAAAGCGCCTTTCGCCGATCTTTATCGGAAATGAGTGTGTCTTTTGCTATTTTTGCTTGCGCCGTTTGTTCAGCATTGTTCATATTCCCTCCCTTCCCCATAAGGGGCTTGTTGCAGTTTTGATTTATAAAACGCGAACGGTCCTCCCCGCCTTCCCCTGTCAGATCGAACTGTTCAACATCTCCTCATAATCCCGCGCTGATGCCTCTCTCGGGTTCGTTTGATGGCTATGATCTTTTAACGCGCCATTGATAATCGCCGGAAAGAGATTTGACTCTACTTCCAATTGTGAAAGCTTGGTTGGCAACCCTAGGGCCTGTGTCACATCTATAATTGCAGCTTCCACATGGGCGGCAGACGGCAGTTCCATCGCTCTCGCCAAACGGTCGAACTTATGTTCTGCGATAGCGCTTGAAGCCTGTCGATTGAATGTCAGCACGGCCGGTAGAAAGATAGCATTCAATGTGCCATGGTGAAGCTTGGGATTAACACCGCCAAGGGAATGGCTAAGGCTGTGCACGCAGCCCAATCCCTTTTGGAAAGCCATGGCCCCCATTGTCGATGCAATCATCATATTGAGCCTTGCATCTCTATCGTATGGATGTTCGGTGGCAGTTTTTATATGGCTCCAGCCCCGCCGCAGTCCTTCAAGCGCTATTCCGTCTGCCGGTGGATTAAATGCAGGAGCCAAATAGGTCTCAATGCAATGTGAAATTGCATCCATACCCGTGGCGGCGGTCAATCCAGCCGGCAAACTAAGTGTCAATTCAGGATCGCAAATAGCAGCTTTCGGTATGATGTAGGGCGAAAGCAAACCAACCTTACGGCCATCATCCAGAATGATGATGGCGCCTCGACCAACTTCACTTCCTGTTCCGGCAGTTGTCGGAATGGCTATCACCGGGTATGTTCTGGATGTGATATTGTTGGCGCCGCCTTCAATCGCAGCAAAATCTCTGAGCGGCCCTGAATGGGCAGCGGCAATCGCTACCGCTTTGGCCAGATCAATCGCCGAGCCACCGCCAATGGCGATAATTCCGTCGGCTTCCATTTCTTTAAAACAGCGCTGTGCGTTCCTGACTGCTGCTTCGGTCGGATTACCGGGCGTATCATCATAAACAGCTGCAAATTTTGCTTGCAGACAAGTCTCAAGCTTTTCCTCCACCCCCAACTGACGTACCCCTTTATCGGTGATAAGCAGAGGACGTTTTATTGATGCCAGTTCTACCTCGTCTTTAAGTGTCGCCAGTGAACCATATCCAAACTGGATTCTGGTGACATAATTGATCAGGCCCATGCGGTACTCCTTTGATATTCAGGAAAGTAAATTGTGAGATTGGAGATATTGCCTTAGTGGCATCCTCACCGCTATGAATGCATGTTATGAGCGCTGAAATGGTGCGTAAATCCGCTTTTTTGCGATATGGGTATAACTTTTATGGATACCAAAACAGGCAAATACCGCATCTTAACGCAGCGTCTCTCGCTTCGTCAGCTTATGTTGATGACAAAGATTGCCGACTGCGGTTCCCTGAAGCAGGCGGCAGCCAAGACCGGTATGAGCCAACCCCGTGCAACAAAGGCTCTTCAGGAAATAGAAGATATTTTAGAACAGCAATTGTTTAACCGTACCAATCGGGGAATGCATGCAACCATGGCCGGGGAATGCGTTATTCGTTATGCAAGAGCCATTCTAACCCAGGCTGGGAACCTGCAGGATGAACTCGAAAACCTTTCTAAAGAGCATTGGAGCCGTATCAGAATCGGTACAATTATGGGGGCGGTTCCTATCGTTACCCATTTTGTGAAAGCCTTTCTAGCAAAGCATCCAAATACCTCTTTCGAGATTATCGAGGACACAAGCATTGAACTGTTTCGCCTTTTAGACAACGGCTATATCGATCTTTTCATCGGTCGCAGCTCTGTTGCAAGCTTGCCGCAACTCTATAATTGCTTTGCCTTTTATGAGGAAACCCTCGCCGTTATAGCGCACCCTTCTCACCCTTTGTTGAGCGTAGAGGGCTTATCGCTGCAAGATTTGTCGCACTCGCGTTGGATTGTCTACACATCGCAAATGCCGATGCGCATGTCGCTGGAACAGGAATATAGGCTGGAAGGCATCGCCTTTCCCAAAACACTGGTTGAAACACGTTCCGCCTTCACAACCATGGCTTTAATACAATCCGATCCAAATTACATTGCCTTGCTATCCAAAGACGTCGCCGATTTTTTTATTGATAGCGGCATGGCAAAAGCTATGCCCTTTCGGCTGAAATCAAAAAGTGAGCCTTATGAGATCGTTACCAAACTCAATATAACGCTCTCACCCGCCGCATCTGAATTCATGTATGATATGATCAGGTCAGCGTCCTAAAAATATATCGTCTATGGCGGCCGGACGAGATGTCTATTTATGGTTGTCCAAACTTAGTGTTTTTGCGAATATACAGCGATGACGAATAATGTTCCAACCTCCTTGGAAGGCTGTAGCTTCAACACATCGCCCTTCTCTATGAGGATGGTATCGAAACGCGATACTGTTTCTGTCTGATAATTGCATTCAATACGAAAATCATCATTACACACGATAAACATGTGTTCGCAATCTTTGAGAAATTCTTCTGTTTGCGTGATGTCCATCCGCACCATCTGATGCTTCCATGACGATCTGCGCGTCATGATATTCAGGTCTGTTGTTTCGCCCCCTTTCAGCACAGCATCAACCGCTGCCTCGCCTGCAAATGCAAAAGGCTGACTTGAACCATTCAAAACGATAGAGGTCTCTTCTGCTATATTCAGCGTGACTTCATCACCATCCAATAAAGCAATTGTCCGGTCGATATCGGGAAACGAGGAGAAGGGCCCCGATTGACCGATGGTTGCGATACTCAAACGCCATTGCATCTCGCCCTGCTCATCGCGTGTGAGAAGTATTTCGCGCGTTGTACCGCCACCGTTTTTCCACGGCATGACTTTATATTGATCGGCTTTCAACCATTGCATCAGGGAACCTCAAATCCAGTTCAACCGGTTTTCTCTTTTGTATCAATCACGATTCAGGCGGACGCTTGTTTTTTAACACCCAACGTCCATCCTTATCCAGATATTGAATGGCATAGTAACAGACGGTCAGCCATACAATCCATATCGCACCGACGATAAGGGCCGCTCGTGTCGATTCAAACACTCCCAGAAGTGCGATGATAAAGACCATAAACAGAATGGCAATGATGGGGCCAACAGGCCAGAACGGCACCGGATATTTCAATGCAGCAACTTCGGTCTTTGACATTTTTAAACGCATGAAAAATTGCGAAAGCAAAATGAGGAGCCAAACAAAAACCGTTGCAAATGTTGCCATCGCAGCGATGAGAAAGAAAAGCTTATCGTGATAAAAATAGTTGAGCACAACACCGGCAATCAGCACGAGAAACATGATTAATACCGCTGGTACAGGGATACCGTTTTGTGAAACATGGGTAAGATGCTTCAAGGCATGTCCCTCCTGCGCCAAACCATGCATCATGCGGCCAGCGCCGAAAAGATCGCTATTAATGGCTGAAATAGCAGCCGTAATGACAACAATGTTCAGGATATTGGCAGCATATTTAATCCCGAGGCTTTCAAAAATTGTCACAAATGGGCTTCCTTCCAGGCCAATCTGGTTCCAAGGATAGAGTGACATCAGGATTGCCAAAGTCATCACATAAAACAGCAATATGCGGAATGGGATAGCATTGATGGCCTTAGGGATGTTGCGGTCGGCGTCTTGCGTTTCAACGGCGGTAAGCCCGATAATCTCTATGCCGCCAAAAGCAAAAACCACAACGCTGAACGAAGCGATAAAACCAAACCATCCATTCGGCATCCAGCCGCCATGACTCCATAGATTGTGAACGCCGACAGATTCCGAGGAATAGCTTCCGAAGCCGAAGATGATGATGGCGATACCGGCAACGATCATCGCAATGATAGCTGCTATTTTTATGACCGACAGCCAGAACTCCATTTCTCCGAAAATTTTTACCGCTGTCAGATTTAACGCCGTAATGATCAGCGTAATACCCAATGTCCATATCCACGGTGATACATCAGGATACCAAAATGCCATGTAAGTGGCAAAAGCCGTGATATCGGCAAGACAAACCAGTGCCATTTCGAAAATATAGGTCCACCCCGTAAGAAAACCGGCAAGCGGAGTAATGTAAACAGAGGCATAACGACCAAAAGAACCGGGAAGCGGGTTGCGCAAGGCCATTTCACCCAAAGCGCGCATCACCATAAAAGCCATGACACCGGCAATACAATATGCCAGTAGCACGATAGGTCCGGCCAATTTTATAGCGCCTGCCGAGCCATAAAAAAGACCTGTGCCAATGGCCGAACCAAGCGCAATGAAAAATACATGCCGCCTGTTCAGTCCCTTTTTTAAACTTCGACGATCCATCCCAATTCCTCCCGTTTATATATTATCCGTTAAGGCCAAATTTGCCGAACTGCAAGGCAAGCCCTGAGATCTCCCGTCCCACGGCTTGCATTTTTTACCAGCATTGACGTTAATTGCCCAAAATGGCGGGCAACCGCAGATTGTGTTCCTTGGCGCATTCAATAGCAATATCATAACCAGCATCGGCATGACGCATGACACCGGTTGCCGGATCATTCCATAAGACCCGCTCGATCCGCTTTGCTGCATCGTCGCTGCCGTCACAACAGATAACCATACCAGAATGCTGGCTGAAGCCCATACCGACACCACCACCGTGGTGAAGTGAAACCCACGTTGCGCCCGATGAGGTATTTAACAAAGCGTTCAATAACGGCCAATCCGATACCGCATCCGAACCATCCTTCATCGCCTCGGTTTCGCGGTTTGGTGATGCTACCGATCCGGAATCCAAATGATCGCGCCCAATAACGATCGGAGCAGACAATTCACCATTTTTGACCATTTCGTTGAATGCAAGACCGAGACGATGCCGATCACCCAGCCCGACCCAGCAGATACGGGCCGGTAAACCTTGAAACGCAATCCGGTCGCGTGCCATATCCAACCAATTGTGTAGATGCTTGTCATCCGGCATCAGCTCCTTCACTTTCTGGTCTGTCTTGTAAATGTCTTCGGGATCGCCCGACAGTGCAACCCAACGGAAGGGCCCGATACCGCGGCAGAAAAGCGGCCTGATATAGGCAGGTACGAAGCCCGGAAAATCAAAAGCATTTTCCAAGCCTTCATCCTTGGCCATCTGCCGTATATTATTGCCATAATCAAAGGTAGGAATGCCCGCGTGGCAGAAATCAAGCATAGCCTGTACGTGCACCTTCATCGATGCCCTTGCGGCTTTTTCGACTTCCGCAGGATGGGATTCACGCTTTTCTTTCCATTGGGCCATCGTCCAGCCGATAGGCACATAACCATTGATTGGATCATGTGCTGATGTTTGGTCCGTTACCATATCCGGCCGAACGCCACGGCGAACCATTTCTGGAAGAATTTCGGCAGCGTTACCAAGCAATCCAACTGATTTCGCGATGCCTTTTGATGTCCACTCGTCAATCATTGCCAAGGCTTCGTCAAGTGTTTCAGCTTTTTCATCAACGTAACGGGTGCGTAGACGGAAATCGATACTCTCCGGATTGCATTCAATCGCCAAGCAAGACGCGCCCGCCATGACCGCTGCAAGCGGCTGTGCACCGCCCATACCGCCAAGGCCTGCAGTCAGCACCCATTTGCCTTTGAGGTCGCCATTATAATGCTGGCGGCCAGCCTCGACAAATGTTTCATACGTACCCTGCACAATGCCCTGTGAACCGATGTAGATCCATGATCCAGCGGTCATTTGCCCATACATCATCAAGCCTTTTTTATCGAGCTCGTTGAAATGCTTCCAGTTCGCCCAATGTGGAACAAGGTTCGAGTTTGCAATCAGGACGCGCGGCGCATCCTTGTGGGTACGGAACACGCCGACCGGCTTGCCGGATTGTACCAGCAAGGTCTCATCATCCTCCAGCGACCGCAACGTTTCGACGATACGGTCAAAATCTGCCCAGGTTCGGGCAGCTCGTCCAATGCCGCCGTAAACCACCAATTCATGCGGATTTTCTGCAACATCGGGGTGAAGGTTGTTCATAAGCATACGCAAAGGGGCTTCTGTCAGCCAGCTTTTTGCAGAAATTTCATTGCCGACCGGTGGTTTTACTTCACGGATATTGTGGCGTGGATTAATTGTTTTCATTTTCATCTCCCGGGAATTCAATGTGTTTTGACATCGGCCAAAATGGCCTCAAGGATTGCTTTAAGAGGAGCACGCAAAGCGGTGGCCTTCGTAGCATCGTAAGCAAAAGGCGGTTTTTCCGTTTCCAAATGCGTTGACTGGGCGAGTTCCATTTGTATGGCGTAAACATGGTTAGCCGGATCACCATAGTGGCGTGTCGTCCACCCCCCTTTAAACCGGCCATTCAAAACATGATCATAATGTTGAGCGGTTTCTAAAACCGCCATAACGGCCTTTTCGATAGAAGGTGACGCGGTTTTACCGTCATTTGTCCCGACATTGAAATCTGGCAGTTTTCCTTCAAACAAAAAAGGAATGTGGGAGCGGATTGAATGACAGTCATAAAGAACCGCGAAACCATGGAGTGCTTTGACACGGTCTATCTCGGCCTGTAATGCAGCATGGTAAGGCGCGTGATAAGCGGCTTTACGCTTTTCAATATCAGCAGCATCCGGCTTTTCCGACCAGATCGGATTTCCATCGAAATCGGTCGTCGGCACAAGCGATGTGGTGTTTTGTCCCGGATAGAGACTGACATCTGCGGGGTCACGATTGGCATCAATCACATAGCGATGGAAAAGCGCGCGAACAGTTGTCACATCGTCGACCAGACCATCGTAGAGCCGGTCAATATGCCAATCTGTATCAGCAAGAATTCGGCCATTTTCATTCAACTGTGAATGGATAGTCTCGGGAACAAACGTGCCCGTATGAGGAAAGGCCAAAATCAGCGGGCTCCTGCCTTGTTTGACGGTGAACACATCCATGACTACACCTCCAAATGGCTAAAAACATCGTCGGGAAGAACATCGAGCAGTGCGCCTTCTGCGACCAGTCTCTGGCCTTTTTCCAAATCCGGTGCCATGTAGCGGTCGGTTTCAAGCGTCGCTACATCTTTGCGCAATCTTTCAATAACCGATGACAAAAGCGGACTTGTTGCAAGCGGTGCCCGGAATTCAATTCCCTGTGCCGCAGCAATGGTTTCAATGCCGATGATTGCAAACAGATTGTCGCTCATCTGGAGCAAGCGGCGCGCACCATGGCAGGCCATGGACACATGGTCTTCCTGATTGGCGGAAGTCGGGGTTGAATCAACCGAGGCCGGATGCGCCATCTGCTTGTTTTCCGACATTAAAGCGGCAGATGTCACTTCAGCAATCATCAAGCCGGAATTGAGACCCGGCTTTTTGGCCAGAAATGCCGGTAAGCCATAAGATAAAGCTGGATCAACCATCAATGCGATGCGTCGTTGCGCAATAGCACCTATTTCGCAGAGCGCCAATGCAATCTGGTCGGCGGCGAAAGCCACAGGTTCTGCATGGAAATTGCCACCAGATACCACAGTATTATCACTCAATACCAAAGGATTGTCTGTAACGGCATTGGCTTCGATAACCAGCGTTTTTGCAGCCGCTGAGAGAAGATCATAACAGGCGCCATCAACTTGCGGCTGGCAACGGATACAATAGGGATCTTGAACGCGTTCGTCATTATTGAGGTGACTGACACGTATTTTCGAGCCATCAAGCAGTCTACGCAAGCTTTGTGCGGTGACGATCTGCCCTTTGTGGCCACGCAGAGTATGAATGTCGGGATGGAACGGCGCCGATGATCCCATCGCTGCATCGGTTGACATAGCCCCGGCCAAAAGCGCTCCGCAGAGCGCGCGGTAACCACGAAACAAACCTGCAAGCGCAAGAGCGGTCGAAGTTTGCGTCCCATTGATGAGGGCCAAGCCCTCTTTTGCTTGCAACACAACAGGTTTCAACCCAGCCTTTGCCAATGCCTCAGCGCCGCTCAAACGCTCATTTTGATAGAATGCCTCACCTTCCCCCATCAAAACAGCGGCCATATGTGCTAGAGGCGCGAGATCGCCTGAGGCACCGACAGACCCCTTTTCAGGGATAACCGGAATAACGCCTTGTTCCAGCATTGCTTCGATCAGGGCGATCAATTCCGCTCTCACACCTGAAGCGCCGCGACCAAGAGAAATAAGCTTGAGCGTCATAATCAGCCGAACTATATTTTCGGCAAGCGGTGCGCCTACACCACAACAATGCGACAGGATGAGATTCCTCTGAAGCGTTGCCACATCAGCCGCATCAATCTTGATCGAAGCAAGCTTACCGAAACCGGTATTCACGCCATAGACCGGTTCGTTTCCCGCAGCGATCTCAGCAATGCGGGCAGCACCTTTTTCGATCGCGACACTGGTTGCAGGATCAAGCTTGCATAAAGCCCCATGCCAATAGACATCCTCCAAAATATCAAGCGAAACGTGTCCAGGCTTTAAAATATGTTTCATAATATCCTCCCTCGGCAATTGCCGGCATTAAAGTTATTTTTTGGGAAACGGCGCTGAAGACCGATAACGTGTATGCAGCGGATTAAAGCCGATGCGATAGACAAGCTCCGCAGGCTCCTCAATGTCCCAAACCGCAAAATCTGCGCGCTTACCTTTTTCAAGTGTGCCGCAATATTCAAGAATGCCGAGAGCCCGCGCCGCCTCCCGTGTAACGGCGGTCAGACATTCATCCACCCTGATATCAAAAAGCGTTGCACCCATATTCATCGTCAACAGTAAAGACATCAATGGCGACGTACCAGGGTTACAATCGGTCGCCAATGCTATCGGCACCTTTGCCGCGCGCAGGAGCGCGATAGGCGGCTTTTGAGTTTCGTGGATTGTATAAAAAGCACCCGGCAGGATGACTGCCACAGTACCAGCGTCAGCCATGGCCTTAACACCATTCCCATCAAGATATTCCAGATGGTCTGCCGACAGGGCACCAAACGATGCTGCAAGCTTTGCACCACCAAGATTGCTCAATTGCTCTGCATGCAATTTCACCGGCAATCCAAGTTCTTTCGCCTTCTTGAATACCCGTTCTATCTGTGCGGGTGAAAAAGCAATATTTTCACAAAAACCATCAACGGCATCAATAAGCCCCTCTGCATGCCCCTGCTCTATGACCGGAAGCACCACATCGTCAATATAGTCGTCCATACGGTTTTTATAGAGCGGCGACACGGCATGGGCAGCAAGACAGGTTGTAAGGACATTTACGGGGCGTAGAGTGGCAATTTTTCGCGCCGCGCGAAGCATGTTCAATTCCGCGTCAATCGAAAGTCCGTAACCGGATTTGATTTCAATGGTCGTGATGCCTTCACTTAACAAATGGTCAAGTCGAGGCAGAGCCGACGTTGCCAACTCTTCCACCGACATCGAAGCTGTGGCCGATACGGTGGAGGCAATACCGCCGCCTGCACGCGCTATTTCCTCATAGGAAGCGCCCTCAAGCCGCATTTCAAATTCTTTTGCGCGGTTTCCGCCGTAAATTATATGCGTATGGCAATCAATAAGTCCGGGCGACACCCAGCGCCTTTTCAAGTCTACAATATGCGCATCATCCGCAACTGGCGTTAAGCCTGAAGAAGGTCCGCAATAAACGATAATCCCGTCTTCGACGTAGATCACACCATCGTCCACGATACCAGTGCCCGTTTGGCCGCTCGCCATCGTCATCAGACGAGCATTTTTAAACAGAAACCGGCCTATCCCGAGCTGCTCGAAATTGGCATGTGACGTGAATTTTTCCATTGCAGCCTCCCTGAATGACGCTATAATGTATATACATAATGGAAGTCTTGGCAAGCCCCTTTTGTCAAGCGCGCGACTTGGAGGACGCAATGCACAAAATTTTTTCCGATACTGTTTTGGTGGGAGATGCGTGGCAGCACAATGTCACGCTTTGTATAGAACACGGAATGATCCAGTCCATCACCGCCGATACGAAACTATCGGACCATGAACACCATTATCAGGCGCTTATTGCCGGTATGCCCAATCTTCACAGCCATGCTTTTCAGCGTGCTATGGCAGGTTTTGCCGAGCGCCGCGGCAGTGCGACCGATAGTTTTTGGAGCTGGCGTACGGAAATGTATCGGCTGGCGCTTTCCATGACGCCTGAGCAGTTGGAAACTGTCGCCAGCCAGCTTTATATGGAAATGCTGGAAGCGGGGTTTACCCGCGTTGGAGAATTCCATTATCTACATCACGATGTTGCCGGCAAACGATATAGCGATATCGGCGAAATGGCGAGCCGCATTGCTGCAGCCGCAGAAAAAACAGCGATAAGGCTGACACTGTTGCCTGTATTCTACGCCCATGCCGGATTTGGCGGTCTTGATCCCATTGACGGGCAAAAGCGTTTTATCAATTCGGCAGAAACCTTTGCCGAGCTGCTTACATCCTGCAAGCAGCATCTTAAGCACCTTGACGGTTCTGTCCTCGGCATCGCACCGCACAGTTTACGCGCGGTCACACCGGAAGAATTGGACACAATCCTGCCTATGGCAGAAGGTGGCCCTATTCACATCCATATTGCAGAGCAAATAAAAGAAGTGGATGACTGTCTTGCCTGGTCGGGACAGCGCCCCGTGGAATGGTTGCTTGCACACCAGCCGGTAGATAACAAATGGTGCCTGATCCATGCAACGCATATGACTGCGCAAGAAACAAAAAATACCGCTTTGACGGGAGCTGTCGCGGGTCTATGTCCGATGACGGAAGGCAATCTGGGCGACGGTATTTTCAACGGCTTGGAATTTCTCGAGCAGGGTGGCGCCTTCGGCATTGGATCAGATTCGAATGTCTGCATATCCGTGGATCAGGAATTGCGGCAACTGGAATATTCGCTACGGTTGAAAAACCATATGCGCAATGTTGTCGCGAAGGCAGAACAGTCCAACGGCCTCAACCTTCATGTCAAAGCGGTTGGCGGCGGCAATCAGGCCTTGGGTGCCGAAAGCACACTACATACCGGTCAGCCCGCCGATTTCGTCGCATTATGTCGCCGTGGACAAGACTGGCTTGTCGATGACGATATTCTGGACAATTGGATATTCAACGGCAATGTGGCGGTAGACAGTGTTTGGATTGGTGGGCGTGAAATCGTCAGAGAGGGTCAACATCGCGATCGTGCGAAGATCGCAGCCGCATTCCAACAAACCATGCGCACACTGTTTGGAAAATAGAGATCAACGCCGATGTTTGTTGTGATCTGCGTCAACCAAGCTTTGCTTGCCGCCATCTTATTGAATAAGATGGCGGAATGGCACGCAGAGAAGATCAAACGCTGCATCAGCGTATTCTAAACGAGATTCAGAATAATATTTTGTCAGGCAGGTGGTTGCCCGGACACCGTTTGCCGTTTGAGGTTGATCTCGCCAAACATTTTGGCTGCTCAAGGATGACTGTCAACAAGGTGATGACGCAGCTTGCTGCAGCTGGCATGGTGGAAAGACGTCGGAAATCCGGCACCTTTGTTCGTGTTCCACAAAGCCAGTCAGCGATTTTGCCGATCAATGAGATTGCAACAGAAGTGGCTGCAATGGGGCTTGATTATAGTTTGACCATTCTCGCTCAGGAAAAGCGCAAAGCCAAGCCGGAAGAACAACAGAAGCTCGACTTGATGCAGGGCGGAATGATCTTAGCCATCAAATGTCTGCATCTTGCCAATGCACGCCCCTTTTGCCTCGAGCGCCGTCTTATCAATCTTCAAACCGTTCCCGAGGCTGAAAACGCCGATTTCACTGAGATTGCACCTGGCAACTGGCTGATCGATATGGTGCCATGGAGTGCCGCAGACAACCGCATTTCCGCTGTTTCTGCCGACACGGAAGCAGCACGTATGTTACAAATTGCCGAGCGTGACGCCTGCCTTCTCGTTGAACGTCTAACCCGCAATCACAATGGCATTGTAACGACGGTCAAGTTGCTCTATGCGGGCAATAGACACTCTATCGTTGCCCAATTTGAACCCGCACTTGATAGGCTCCCGGCTGTTGCACAGGATTGATCTGTTCACCATCGCTTTTCAGTGCAACAATGACCGTGAGACGAATTGTCTACATGCCTCGTTTTGAGCGTGATAAAATACTTGATCCGGTGTCCCCTCTTCAGCAATTTTTCCTTTTTGCAAAAAAATCACTTTGCTTGAAACATCACGGGCAAACTTCATCTCATGGGTTACCAGTATCATGGTTCGCCCCTCATCTGCCAGCTCACCAATGACATTCAACACTTCGCCGACAAGTTCCGGATCAAGAGCTGATGTCGGCTCATCGAACAGCATAACTTTCGGATCCATGCACAAGGCACGTGCAATGGCGACGCGCTGCTGTTGCCCCCCAGAAAGAAATGCTGGATATTGGTTTTTATGGCTATAAAGACCGACGCGGTGCAAAAGCTGCTCAGCCTTGTCAATTGCCTCATGGCGCGCCATGCCTAGAACATGGATCGGCGCTTCGATGACATTTTGCAAGACTGTCATATGTTGCCAAAGATTGAACCCTTGAAAAACCATGGAAAGACGTGTGCGAACACGCTCGAGTTGGCGCTTGTCAACGGGGTGTAAATAACCGTCCTTTTTGTGTTGCAGCTTGATGGTTTCCCCCAAGACTTCAATGGTGCCGCTACTGGGCAATTCAAGCATGTTGATACAACGCAAAAGTGTGCTTTTGCCCGATCCGGATGCCCCGATCATCGTAACAACATCACCTTCATGGGCGACAAAATCCACACCTTTAAGCACTTCCAATGCGGCATAATTTTTATGCAATTGGCTAACCTTGACCGCCACGGTTTCAGAAACATTCTTTTTTCCCATATCGGCTTTTTCTCCTCCGCCGTTATTGTTCATTCATGGACGTATCGCCAATTCTGTCGTATGCGCCCACTCTGGTTCATACGAAAGGCGATAAGTCCTCATTCGCTTCTATTCGCTAAACCGGATATGTCTTTCTCATCCCTGCATAAGACTAGGCCTTACGCCTTTGAAATCGCAAAAAGTGGCTTTCGAGTCTTCTAAAACCAAAGACCAGAAAAAATGTAATCGTTGCGTAAAGAACCGCCGCAATACCGAAGGCTGCAAAAGGCTGATAAGTGTCGGCATTGACATCACGCGCTATTTTCAAGATGTCAGGCACTGTCGCGGTAAAGGCCACCGACGTGGAATGCAGCATTAAAATAACCTCATTGGAATAGGCCGGCAGCGAACGACGTAAAATGGAAGGCAAGATGATACGGCAATAGGTTTTGAAGTCTGACATGCCATAGGCATGAGCCGCTTCGATCTCACCGTGGGGCATGGATCGAATAGCACCTGCAAATATCTCGGTCGTATAGGCACAAGTGCTGAGCACGAAGGCTAAAATCGCGCAATAGATCCCCTCACGAAAAATGCCCGATAGAAAGCCAGATGAACGCACGAAGTCCAGATGGTAGACGCCAGTATAAAAAATCAACAATTGGATATAAAGCGGCGTACCGCGGAAGATATAGGTAAATAACCACACCGGAGTCCTTAGCCATGGTTTCCGCGAACTCCGTGCGATAGCCAGTGGCAAAGACAGAATGAAGCCAGCCAGAAGTGAAACAACGAGCAACCATAACGTCATGGCTACACCCGTTATTTGGAACCCATCCGTCCAAAGGTAATTGCGCCAATATTCCTGAACGATATCCAACATTATGCGGTCCTCCGGATACCGGCTGAATATCGCCGGTCCAACCACATGAATATGAGATAGGAAAGCGTTGTCAGACCAAGATAGATAAGGGCCGCAACCACACTATAGAAGAAAAAATTCATCGTTCCCTTGCCAGCATCCTGTGTAGCCTTGACCATGTCCGAAAGACCGATGATCGAAACAAGTGCCGTGGCTTTCAACAAAATTTGCCAATTATTGGTTATTCCTGGCAAAGCGTGACGCATCATCAACGGAAACAGGATACGGCGAAAAACTTTGAACGGCCGCATTCCATAAGCGTATCCTGCCTCGAGCTGGCCGTAAGAAACAGCTTGAAACGCACCACGAAACGTTTCTGTAAAATAAGCCCCATAGATAAAGGAAAGCGTTATAACGCCAGCACTGAAGGGATCAATATCAAGCTGCCCGACACCCAGCCAATCCGTTACATCATTGACCCAAATCTGCAGGCTGAAAAACAAAAGCAGCATGATAACAAGATCGGGTACGGCGCGGATGAGCGTTGTATAGCACGCAGCAGGAAATCGCAGCCATGCAGCTTTGGCCAATTTACAACTTGCGCCTAAAAGTCCCAGCACCAGCGCACCCGCGAGAGCCAAAAGTGCCAGCTCCACAGTCGTCACTGTTCCACGTAGGATAAGACCGCCATAACCATCCAGAACCATCACAACCCTACTCCCTATGACTTTCCAGCACACGAAACCAGAAAACTAAACTCTTGTTGGTCTATCCCGTTGTTCAAATCGTGCATATTTAAGGCAATAGCCTTCAAAGGCCGCCAAAGTCGTTAGTCATTCAATAATTCATCATATCGAAATCAAAGTATTTCTCGTTGATTTTCTTATAGATACCATTTTTGATGATCTCATTGAGTGCAGCATTTATATCATCACGCAATTCCTGTTCGTTCTTGCGCAGACCAATGCCAGAACCACGTCCAAAAAATTCAGGATCGGTAAGCGGCTGCCCCATAATTGCATAATCGGCACCAATCGGCTTCTTCAGAAAGCCCACATCCACTTGAATTGACGCGGCAAGCGTGGCGTCAATCCGTCCCGAAACCAGATCGGAGTAGACGAGATCCTGATTGGCGTAAGTGACAATTTCAACGCCCTCTCGCTGCCATTTTGCTTTAGCATAAGCTTCTTGTGAAGAACCTTGTTCAACTCCAAGACGCTTACCTTTCAAAGACTCCGCTGTTGGCAACAAAGCGGCACCCTTTTTGGCAACCAATATTGACGGCGAATTGGAGATCTTGTCGGTAAATGCTATTTGCTTCTCACGTTTTTCAGTAATTACCAGTGACGATGCCACAGCATCAACCTTGCGGGCTTGCAAGGCGGGTATCAAACCGTCAAAGCTCATTTCAACCCAGACGCAATTTGCTTTCATTTGCGTACAGATGGCATTCATCACATCAACACTAAAACCTGTCAGCGAGCCATCGGGCAGCTTATAATCGAGTGGTGGGTAAGATGGATCAATACCAAGACGAATGGTTTGTCCGGTTCGATCTGCACCATAAGCGAGCGACGTCAACATCATCAAGCTGGCCAATAGAATTCCGGTTTTTTTCATTATCATTCCCCTTCTGCTGCTACTCAATTTATTCAACTCATTCTGCTTGCAGTAAAGTTTGTGCGAGATGGACCCAAAGCGCGGCACCGTTCAACAGGGCATCATCGTTGAAATCATATTTTGCCGTATGCAAAGCAGCACTGGTGATGCCATTGCCTATCGAGATATAAGTCCCTGGGCATTTTTCCAACATGCAGGCAAAATCATCACTGGCCATAATCGGCGAAAAATCGCCAACGAGGCATTCGCTACCAAAGTGCTTGATAACAACCTCTTCGGCCATCCGCGTCGTTGCATCATCGTTTACTAAAGCCGGATAATCGGTGCGATACGTCATTTCGGCTGTGGCACCGAAGCTCGCTGCCTGCTGGGTGATGACCTCGCGAATACGGTGTTCGAGAAGTCTGCCTATATCGGGATCGAGCGCACGCACCGTCAATAACATGTCGGCATAGGCAGGAATAATATTCGATGCTGTCCCCGCTTCAATTTTGCCAACCGATATGACGGCGGATTTCATTGGAGAAATATTGCGAGACACAATTGTTTGCAGCGCCAAAATAATGGTTGCGCAAACAATCGTTGGATCAATCGTTAGCTCCGGTACCGCACCGTGCCCTTCACGCCCATGGATCCTTACGGATACCTCGGATGCAGAAGCCATGAATGGGCCTTTGCATAAGCCAAATTGTCCAGCATCCACCCCCGGTTGATTGTGCAACGCATAAATTGCATCGCAGGGGAAGCGCTCGAACAGACCATCTGCAATCATACGGGCAGCGCCCTGTCCGTCCTCTTCCGCAGGTTGAAAAATAAACCGCACAGTACCGTTAAAGTGTTTCGTTTGAGCTAGATACCACGCTGATGCCATCAGAATGGACATATGTCCATCGTGACCGCAAGCATGCATGACACCTTTATTCTGGCTACAATATCCAAACGTGTTTTCTTCCAGAATCGGCAAAGCATCAAGTTCCGCCCTGAACGCTACTGTTTTACCCTTGCCGTTGTGTAACGATGCCACGATACCTGTATCACCGATATGACGGCTGACTTCATAACCCCATTCTTCCAGTTTGGCCGCAATATAAGCGGCTGTATCTGTCTCTTTGCAGGACAATTCAGGATGGGCGTGAAGATGGTGGCGAATTGCCACAGCTTGGGGCAAAAAATCTTCCAACAGCGTGAGCATGGCATTTGCTTGCATGCGCGAGACCTCCCTATCTCTATAAAGTCCAAGCTAGAACACTTTCGGGTTTGCCGTAAGACAAAAATGTATTATCCCTATAACCATAAGTTATCGGAGCGGTTCAATGAAGATCCACCAATTGCAAGCACTTGTGACGACAGCCGATATGGGGAGTATACGCGCAGCCGCCAGAAAGCTCGGTTTATCGCAACCGGCTTTAACGCGCGCTTTGAAAGAGCTTGAACACGAACAGCAATTGGCCTTGTTTATCCGCAAGCCAACGGGGCTGTCATTCACCGAGCACGGTAGCGCGCTTTTGCAACATGCTCGTGTTATCCTGAATGATTTACATCATGCGGAAAATGAAATGGGGATACGGCGCGGTCAACCGGAAGACCGCCTATGCATCGGTGTTGCGCCTTTGATGGCCTGCACTTTTTTGCCCGCAGTGATTACTCTGTTCAATCAGCGTATGCCGCATGTGCAGCTTGAAATTTATGAAAGCCTCAACATGGTTTCGTTACCGCTATTGCGTAATGGCACCATGGATATGGTTATTGCCAACCCTGAACACAGCTTTCCAGCTTCGGAATTTTCAAGTGAACCTTTTTTACAGTATCAAACAGGAATATTGCTCAGACATGGGCACCCAAAGCAGAATGCAAAATCACTGAATGAACTATTGGATGAAAAATGGGTCTTGAACTATTCGCCTGAAACGAAAAACTATGTGTTAAATGAAGTTTTTCATCGCCATGGCGTGGTTATTGACGAAAACCAGATAACACGTGCGCATTCGATTTTGGTGTCACAGAACCTCGTCAATCATGCCGATATGTGTACATGGTGTCCTGAGACTTTCGCCGACTTACAACCACAGTCCAACCTCAAAATCCTCTCGTTAAAACAGAAATTCACCACAATGAAGCTTGCCGTAATCTCGCGTAAAAACTTCATGACCGGTTTAAGCGGACGGACTTTCATCGCCTGTATTCATACAGTATTGGCTGAAAAATCACGCAGCAAGCTTGAAACCGACCAATTATTTTTTCAAAAATCGAAATTGATACGCTGATCATCGTAATCGTTGTTTTGCCCCATTTGGCATCGACAAAACGCATTCTATTTCATGTAAGATCGACAATAAGCCTGCCAAATCCAGATAAATATTTCCAATCCTGCAAGAAGTGAACAAGCAGTTTATTTGACCGTTTCAGGAGACTGTCAGTTTTTGTTTTTATGACATGCCAAGACATAGGAGTCGGGCGATGGGTAAAACAAAAATGCTGACAATTGCTGCGCTGATATTGGCAGCATTATTCTGCAGCGGTTACCTATTGAGTGGCAATGGTTACTTGAACCGTTATGCCGAACAAAACATGCTTTTGTCGGTCTTACCGCCTCCGATTGATAGCGCTGAACAACGCAACGACAAGGCTGTTTTTCTCGACACGCGCGCGTCCAAAGACAGCCCTCGCTGGCAACAGGCAGTGATAGACGCAGAAGCTTTACCCGATGATGTGCTCAAAGGGTTCAGCTGTGCAACCGGGCGAGATTTGAATGCGGAAAATATGCCGTATTTCAAAATATTGCTGACGAAAGCCTTGGCAGATACAGGGCGTCTCGTCCGTAAATCAAAAAAACAATTTAAAGTTTCACGCCCATTCCACCTCTATGGTGGTGAGACCTGTACGCGTGCCAGCGGTTACGATTATCCATCCGGTCATTCCATGGTCGGCTGGACAATGGCCAAATTACTAGCGCAATACTATCCAGAAAAGAAAGACGCGATATATATGCATGCTCGCTCCATTGCGGAGAGCCGCGTTATCTGTGGTGTTCATAGCGTCAGTGCCGTCGAAGTGGACGAGTTCTATTCCGATAAGATCCTGGCCCGTATCAAACGTCTTCCTGCCTTTCAAAAAGACTTTAAAGCGGCAAAGCTAGAGATGCTGTCGCTGAAGCCATCCGGTTATCAAAACCGGAGCTGCGAGAAATACCCCCCAAAATACGTCAAGCCGTATTCCGCGGCTCTTTCCACCTCATTGTGAGATAAAGCATGTTCCGTTCCTTTTTAAAGCATCGCCCATCCATTGGCAGCGCGCCGCTCGCCATCATCGTGGCTATCTATCTCGTCGCAGTATTCAACAAGACATTCTGGATGAAACTGGCACAGGCTTTTCATTATGACTATAGCCCGATTCTGGCTGTCGTCGTAGCAATAACATGTTTATTTATTGCCTTGACGGTTACGTTTTCGGTAAAATATCTAACAAAGCCGTTTCTTATTTTGCTTGTTGCGGCTGGAAGTGCTGCCAGTTGGTTCACCGATCAATTCGGAACAATCATCGACCGAGATATGATTGCAAACGCAGTTGAAACAACGACGGCCGAAGCGGGAAACCTGATGACGACGGGTCTGATCGTGCATCTGTTACTTACCGGCCTTCTTCCATGTTTTTTGATTTTATGGGTCAAGGTGAAACACCGGCCTATATTAAAAAAGACCATGTATAATCTCGCCGTTATTGTTCCCTGTCTGATGGTGGCTGTGTTTTGTGTATTGATCAATTCGCGCCAGCTCATGTCGACTTTGCGCGAACATAACGAGCTGATGCGGGTTGTAAATCCCATTTTGCCCATCGGCAACGTCATTAAATACGCGATTAACCAGCATAAAGACGAAAAACTCGTTTTCAAACAAGTCGGCCTTGATGCAACACTTATTCCCCCATTGGGCGGAGAGACACGCCCGCGGGTAACTATCGTTGTCGCTGGAGAAACGGCCCGTGCAGAAGATTTTTCCCTGCAAGGCTATGAAAAAGAAACCAACCCGGAACTGAAGAAACGCGACGTTATCTACTTCGGGAATACGACAAGCTGTGGCACTGCAACCGCACAATCGTTGCCTTGCATGTTTTCACCCTACCCAAAATCCGACTTCACTGTTGCAAAAGCGGTTTCAACCAGCAGTTTGCCAGATGTCTTGGCCAAAGCCGGTGTATCAGTGGAATGGTGGGACAATAATACAGGCAGCAAAGGCGTATCAGACCGAATTAAAACGGTTTCCTTCTACGGTTCTCCTGATCCCAAATTCTGCATTGATGGAGAATGCCAAGATGGTATTATGCTGGACAAACTCGACAGCTGGCTTGATAACATCAAAGGAGACAGTGTCCTGTTCATTCACCAGCTCGGCAGCCATGGGCCCGCTTATTTCAAACGCTATCCTGAGGCTTTCCGACGTTTCCAACCCGATTGTCGCGGGTTAGAATTCAGCAAATGCAAACCTGAAGAGATCCGCAACGCTTATGACAATACCATTCTTTATACCGATTATTTTTTAAGCGCTATTATTGATAAATTGCAGGCCCGTTCTGAAAAGGTTGACGGAGCCATGTTCTATATGTCGGATCATGGTGAATCGCTGGGTGAAAACGGACTCTATCTTCACGGCATGCCCTATTCACTCGCGCCCAGCCAGCAAACACATATCCCTTTCGTGCTGTGGATGTCGAAGCCTTTCGCTGCTACTATGGCAACCGATATGAGTTGTGTAAAGAAAGATTCAAGCTTTGAGCCCTTATCGCATGATAATCTGTTTCCCTCGGTTCTGACGATGATGAACGTCAAGACATCGCTTAAGGACAGCAAGCTGGATATGTTTGCCAAATGCAAGACCAACAATGTGGCGCTGGATAGATAAAAAATGCGCGTACTTTTGATAGAAGATGACAAGTCCCTAGGGCGTGCCGTTCGTGACCACATGACGAAACAAAACCATGCTGTCGATTGGGCACAAAATCTTGAAGATGCCTACTCGGCTGCAGCAACCACAGACTACAGCTTCATTCTTCTGGATTTGCGGCTTCCAGATGGCAGCGGCATTGATTTTTTGAAAAAAATGCGATCTGAAAACAATGCGACGCCGATTGTCATCCTGACAGCACACGACCAGATTAGTGACCGGATTGACGGTTTGAATAGCGGTGCCGACGATTATCTGGTCAAACCATTTGATCTTCATGAGCTGACAGCGCGCATGGGGGCAGTAGCGCGGCGCATGGTTGGACAGGCAAAATCAGAAACCTCTATCGATGACATGACAATCGACATGGACAACAAACGTGTTTATGTTGCCGAAAGAGAAGTGGAATTGTCGGGCCGTGAATGGGCCATTATCGAACACATGGCGCGTCATCCCAATATGCTGGTTACAAAGGCACAAATTGAAGAAACAATCTATGCTTTCGGTTCAGAAATCGAAAGCAATACGGTAGAAGTTTATATAAGCCGGTTACGCAAGAAAATCGGAAAAAACCGTATCAAAACCCATCATGGTCGAGGATATAGTCTGTGTTGAAGCCGCCTCGTGGCAAAAGTCTGACGAAACGCCTGATCATCTCGGTGACATGTGCCAATCTGGTTTTCTGGATCGTCGCTTGCTCGATGGCCGCTTTCGTCATGTATGAAGAATACGGTGAATCTTTCGACGGGACGTTGCAGGTGACAGCTGAACGGCTGTTGCCTTTGGCACTTTCAGATGTGCGCGAAAATGAAGATAATGCCGATCTCTTGGTGAGAACAGATAACCATTCAACGCCTTCGGAATATACAACCTATCAAGTGTTGGATCGAACGGGAAAGCTGGTAATGCGTTCAGAAGACGCGCCATCCCATGCCTATGGCGCACCGCTTGAAACAGGTTTTTTCAAAACCGCGAAATGGCGTGTCTACTCTCTGATGAGCCGTGATGGCGATTATCTCATACAGGTTGCCGACAGACTTTCTGAACGACGTGAAGCTGCAAGAGAAGCCATGACTGCCATGGTTATTCCGGCTTTGCTGCTTATTCCACTCAGCGTTTTTGCTATCGGATTTTTGTTGAAAAGACAACTTCGCCCAATCCAACGGTTAAGTGAAAGTATTGCAGAAAAAGATACAGGCAATATGCAGGCAATCGAGCCTGCCACCATGCCGGACGAATTTCTACCCATTATCAGTTCCGTCAATAGTTTGCTTGGCAGACTAAAAGCTGCATTGGAATCTGAACGGTCATTTACCTCAAATAGCGCCCATGAGATCCGTACACCTATTGCAGCGGCGCTCGCCCACACCCAGGTGTTGATCGAAGAAATACCAAAACGCTATCACAACCGGGCTCTGGAAGTGGAAACGTCTTTGCAACGGCTGCGCCGCTTAAGCGAAAAGCTTTTGCAGCTCGCCCGCGCCGATGCGCAGGTTGGCGCCAGCGAAGGAATGGTAGATCTCATTCCTTATATTCATGCCGTGATTGAAGATTTCAGCCGTGCCAATATGGCAAAAGGGCGTTTGCAGACCACATTTAATGTCACCACTTTAAACAGAAGGTTGAACGGCGACGCCTTTGGTATCATCATCCGCAATCTGCTCGAGAATGCCTTGAATTACAGCCCGCAATCCACCGAAGTTTCGGTCATTATTGATCAAGATAGAATTACGATTGCAAATGATTGTGACGTGGTCCCAGAAACACGTTTGCAACTTCTGGGACAGCGCTTTTATCGCGGAGATGATAGCAGAGAAGGCTCGGGTTTGGGCCTCTCTATCGTTCAGGCGCTCACAAGTTCAATGAATATCGAGGTTGACTACGCTTCGCCGCGAGCGGGGAGTGATCAAGGTTTTCAGGTCACGATAAACATAAGATAGCGAGCGTTTTACCACAGTGAATGTTTGCTTTTCACTTTCTTTCGCGCATCTCTTTGCTGTTTAGAGCGGTTCCCGATCGATGTAAATCATCAATCGGATAAGATACCGCGACAAATCAAAAACTTGAGACGCGCCGGCCGGATAGCATCAGGTCGAAAAGCGTTCAATCGTGCCATATCATTTCAATGAAGAGGTGCTGCCGCTAAGGCACAGTGTATCCGCCATCGACAGCAAGAGCGTGCCCGATGATAAAGCTTGCCTCAGCACTACAGAGCCAAACGACGGCGGCTGCAACCTCTTCGGCCCTCCCAAGACGGCCAATCGGTTGGAGCTTAATCAGCGCCTCCAGTGCGTCTGTTTGCGTTTCCAACATATCGGCAACCATCGGGGTTTCTATAATGCCGGGACAAACGGCATTGATCCGTATGTTGCGCGCGGCATATTCGAGTGCAGCACTTTTGGTCAAACCAATAACGCCGAATTTTGATGCATGATAGGCAGCCCTGTCAGGCAACCCCACAAGCCCGCCCAATGAAGAACAGTTTACAATAGCCCCACTTCCCTGCGCACGCATGACACGCAATTCGTGTTTCATTGCTGTCCAAACGCCGCGCAGATTGACACGTATGGTTCTGTCGAAGTCGACGGCGGGAACATCTGCCGTTTCATTCATCGGGCATTGTATGCCAGCATTATTGTAGGCAGCATCAAGACGACCAAATTGCGTGACTGTTTCAGCAACCATAGCACTTGCTTGCTCTTCATCCGCAACATCGCATGCGATCGCGATAGCGTTGTAGCCTTGCTGATTGAGCGCATCCGCTGCGGCTTTGGCTGCAACAATGTCTTTATCGGCCAATGCCACCGAAGCACCCTTCTTTGCAAAAAGGGCTGCTGTAGCAAAGCCCATCCCCATCGCACCACCTGTTACCAAAGCGACTTTGCCTTCAAACTCTTTTGTCATGTTAGCTACTTTCTCTTTTTGTGATTGCTGCAGCAAATATATAGCCAGACAGGATGATGGATTAGGTAGTCCTCGCTCATTGTTGCTATAAACAACAGACATGAATGCGCTTTGATTTAATTTTTTCAACGCAGATTTCAGTCACGATGACGCAAAGCATCTATGAGCAAATGAAACGCATGGGCATGATGGCGGCGGCTGGGATAATAAAGGTAATAGCCGGGAAATGGTAGACAGAATTCATCAAGGACTCTTACCAGTTTTCCGGCAGAAATGTCGGCAAGCACCTCTTCTTCTGGCACATAGGCCAAGCCAAAACCATCGCGCGCTGCTTGCAGCAAATGCGGATAGGTGTTGAATATCAATCGTCCCTTCGGCCTGACTTTGACAGCGCGCTCGTCTATGTCGAATTCCCATGGATAGAGACCTCCAGATGTCGGAAGGCGGAGATTGATACAATCATGTTCGGTTAAGTCATGCAGACTTTTTGGCTTTTCGTGCGTCTCGAAATAGGATGGTGCGGCAACAACCGCCATACGAAGGTCTGGCCCGATACGCACCGCGATCATATCCTTTGCCAGATGTTCACCCAATCTTATACCGGCATCGAAACGACCTTCGACGATGTCCGTTAGCCCGTAATCAATACAAACCTCGACTTCGATTTCGGGATAATCGCGCAGAAACTTACGCAATTTAGGCCAAAGAACATAGGTCGCGGCATAGTCTACGGTAGTGAGCCGGATCTTGCCGCGGGGTTGATCGCTCGCACTATTTAATGCATCAAGCTTTTGCTGCATTATCTCTACCATAGGCGCAAGTTCTTCTATCAATCGCTCTCCAGCTTCCGTCGGCGATACGTTTCTCGTCGTACGGGTGAGAAGGCGCATGCCAAGCCTTTGCTCCAGCGCACGCATGGCATGGCTCAAAGCAGACTGTGAAACGCCTATTCTGCTTGCGGCCCGGGTGAAGCTTTTTTCTTGAGCGACAATAAAAAAAGACATCAAATCATGAATATTTTCGCGCAACATAAGGTTTGTCCTGCATCACATACAAAATATGGCGCGACTATATCACGGCCATTCATGAATGACATTCATAGCACCTTGCTGAATAACGCTCTTTAAAGACGATCATGTTCGTCGTTAAATATCCGTCATGACTTAACACACGAACAATATGAAACAGCTCAACCGCTGCCCTATTGGACATGACAAAACAGAGGAGCAATTGGCATGACTTTCTGCAAGCGTGCAGCAGCAAAAAATATCTTGGTGCTCTTCTTTATTATTTTTTCCTATCCAGCTTTTTCAAAGACAGAAGGTGTTACAATGCTGAACACAACACAAAAAAACATCATTCCCATTGTTGCGTTTACCGCCATCGGCGACATTACAAATCTTAAGACCGCTCTTAACGAAGCCTTGGACGAAGGTGTCGCCGTCAACGAAGTCAAGGAAGCGCTGGTTCAGACCTACGCTTATGCCGGTTTCCCGCGCAGCCTGAATGGTTTGACCGCCCTGATGCAGGTTCTGGAAACGCGGCAGGCAGCCGGCAAGTCAGACAAGCAAGGCCTAGATGCCTCACCCATTGCACCAAACGTGTCGATGCTGGAATTAGGGACCGAAATCCAAACCAAGGTGGTCGGGCAACCAGTCTCCGGTCCACTTTACACATTTGCCCCCATCATCGATCAATTTTTGAAAAGCCATCTCTTCGGTGATATTTTTGCGCGCGATGTATTGGATTACCAAACGCGTGAAGTGGCGACCATCGCCATTTTGGCGACATTGCCCGGTCTGGAGTCGCAACTGCAAAGCCATTACGGAATTGGTTTAAATACGGGTCTCAGTAGAGATCAGTTGCGGCAGATCGTATCTATCCTGAATGAGAAACTTGGCGCGGACGTCGGCACTCGGGCGGAAACTGTCCTGAACCAGCTTTAGCATTGCCAAACAGTTTATAAGAAACCCGTCCTCGGTTAAATAGGCGTGATAAGATAAAGGATTGATGCGTGTAGTCTGCGGTCATTAAAACGCTACACGCATCCATTGCCGTCAACTCTCACCTGCTGTTTCCATAGCGATGCCCATCCGAATAAGTTCGGCAAAAGACTTGGCCTTCATCTTCTGCATCACATTAGAGCGGCGGACCTTGACGGTTATCTCACTGACGTTGAGTTCTGCCGCTATCTGCTTATTCATATATCCCTTGACCAGCAAGGCCATGACCGCTTTTTCACCAGCGTTGAGTGCATCATATTTCTTTTCTATGCGGATTCTTTGGCCTTTTTGCCTCGCAAGGTATTGGCTGGCTTTCAAGCCACGGTGTATTGCCTCAAGGATATCCTGTTCGCGAAATGGTTTGGTTAAAAAATCGATGGCTCCACGCTTGATTGCAGCGACGGACATAGGGATATCACCGTGTCCGGTGATGAAGATGACTGGAATTTCAATACCGCTCTCTTTCATTTGATGATGAAAATCCATACCGCTTTGTCCCGGCATGCGTACATCAAGAACAAGACAGGATATCGCTGCCTGTTTTTCTGCCTGCAAGAAAGCCTCGATATTTTCGAAACTTTGTGTCGCAATATCGACAGATGCCAAAAGGTCGGCCAGTGCTTCGCGCACGGAAACATCGTCATCGATAATGTAGACAATTTTAGCTTCCATGGCGACGGCTCTCATTCTCAGATAAACAGGGCAATATCAATTCAAAGATTGCGCCCCCATGAGGATTGGCGCTGGCGGTGATAAGACCTTTATGCGCTTCAACAATAGCGCGGCATAACGTCAACCCTAATCCCGTACCACCTTCGCGCTTGGTCCAGAATGCGTCGAAAATATGTTTCAAATCACTGTCACTCAGGCCAATTCCTGTATCAGTCATTCTGACATAGGCTTTTGAGTTTTGCTTATAGGTTTTTATGGTCACGTACCGATCAGCGACGATACGTGGTTGCAATGCTTCAATGGCGTTTAAAAACAGATTGCCAATAACCTGCATCAATTGCACACGGTCTGCCTCAACGATGAGGAGTTCGTCGGCACGGTTCCATGTCAACTCAATATCGTGATGCTCTAGGAGTGCCTTTGAAAGCGCAACCGTTTCCGCCACAATGTCGTTTAGATTGACGATTTCTTTTTGCGTGATTTCATTTTTGGATAGCCGGCGCACTCTTTCAATGACATCTGACGCCCTACGCGTTTCGCGACTGATACGCTCCAGGGCTTGAATGGCCCTATCAACATCGGGCCTATCGCGGACAAGCCAATTGCGACACGCATCTGCGCTGGCTGTTGTTGCCGCCAGAGGCTGATTGATTTCATGAGCAATAGAAGCCGTCAATTCTCCCAAACTTTGTATGCGCGCCATGCGCGTCATCTGTTGGGTGGCATGGATTGCGCGTTTTTCAGCTGTTTGGGTCCGCAACACGATATAGGTTGTTAAATACAAGGCCACTAAAGCTATCACGCAATTAATAAGGCCGGCTTCAAAAACGCCTGTCTTTGTCAGAAGAAACGACAGAATTGTCAGCACTGTGCATAGGATGCAAAGAACGACGACACCGCGTATAGAGGTAAAACGCGCGCCCACGAGTATGACGGTGATGTAAAAAACGGCCGCAGCAATTTCCAAACGCGATAATGTATCAAAGACAAATATCGACGCCAAGATGACGATTAAAACCAGAATTTTCAGGATGGTGCGGAAATTCAGCAGACTGTTCCTTTGGTGATCATGGATGGGCTAATGCATTATCCTGCTCATCGGATAATTGTCCATCATTGTTTTCAGCGATCAAGGCGGCGCTTGACCACCGCAAGATAAACGCGCGCATGATTGTCATAAAGCCGAAAAGGCCAACAACTAGAATGAATATGGTTTCATTGGAAATGGTGGCTATAGCTTTATCCATCATTGATCTAAACCTCCACTCTTTCGATAAAATTGGTTTGATACGGCCTTCACGCAATTGCGCGACCATTTGATGCCTATAATAATCATCGGCCATCCAGGCTCGCTTGGCAATTGTACACAGGCATAGAAAACCTATACTTTGGTATATCATTGATACCAAAATAGATAATTGTCTTCAGGCCTTCGCAATGCGAGATAGGCTCCTGTCTTCCAGACAAAAGTTCTAACCTTACCAACGACAAACAACCCGCAACAATAGGAGGCAAGCATGGACGATCCTTCCAGTATTAGGGCTGACACCACTTGCCCGTGTTGTCAGCCGTTTGAAATTCATAACACCAGAAAGACTTTAGGCAGAACAAACAGCGCAGTTATAATGATAGTGGCATAGTCCTTTATCATTATTCCTGTCGCTGTTTTTATGCGACAGGAGTATATTGCCATGAGCAATCCCAACGCTACAAATCCCTCCACCCAGCTGAAAAAAAACTCGCTTTCCATGCGTGTTGTGCGAGAAGCACAGAATAATCTGGAAACCAGTCTTCTCAATGTCAGTGCAAGCCTCGACGGCCTGACAACACCGGATGCAGCGGCCAGACTGGCGCATGACGGCCCGAATGAAGTTGCCCATGATCGTCCACCGCATGCCTTTGTGCAGCTTTTGATCGCTTTCAAAAACCCGTTTATCGGCGTGTTAATGATGCTGGCTGCAATACAGTTTTTTACGGATTTCTGGTTGCCATATCGCGCAGGTGAAGAAACTGACCTGACCGGTGTTATCATTGTTGTCACCATGGTGTTAATCAGCGGTCTACTACGCTTCTGGCAAGAATATCGTTCCAACAAAGCCGCCGAAGCCTTAAAAGCAATGGTGCGCACAACTGCAACTGTTTTTCGTCGTGACAATAACAGTGCAGAGCCAGTACAGCATGAAATCCCGATGCGTGAACTTGTAGCCGGAGACATTGTGAAGCTATCTGCCGGCGATATGATCCCCGCAGATATCCGGTTGATCGATTCACGCGATCTTTTTGTATCGCAAGCGGTATTAACCGGAGAAGCGTTGCCCGTCGAAAAATACGACACTTTGGGTGCCGTGGCTGAAAAACACGCCGGAAGTGCGGTAAAAGACCAAATGGATCTGTTGGATCTTCCCAATATTTGTCTGATGGGCACAAATGTGGTTAGCGGTACAGCGCGGGCCTTGGTTGTTTCTACAGGACCACGGACATATTTCGGTTCACTGGCTAAATCTATCGTCGGCTCGCGGGCACAAACCGCGTTCGACCGCGGTGTCAATTCCGTCAGCTGGTTGCTTATCCGCTTCATGCTGGTGATGGTGCCGATTGTTTTTCTCGTGAACGGACTAACCAAAGGCGACTGGCTTGAGGCTTTTTTGTTTGCTGTTGCCGTGGCTGTTGGCTTAACGCCCGAAATGTTGCCATTGATTGTCTCCTCCAATCTTGCAAAAGGCGCAGTTTCCATGGCGCGGCGCAAAGTGGTCGTCAAACGGCTCAACGCAATTCAGAATTTTGGTGCCATGGATATTCTTTGCACCGATAAAACCGGAACATTGACCCAAGATAAAATCATTCTTGAGCACCATGTCGATTTCGAAGGGAAAACAAATGACCGTGTTTTTGAGCTTGCATGGCTTAACTCATTTCATCAAAGCGGTATGCGCAACCTCATGGATCAGGCTGTCGTTCATTTGGGTGAAAGGTTCAACCATAATACCGCAATTCGTGCCTATCGCAAAATTGATGAGATACCTTTTGATTTCCAGCGGCGGCGTCTTTCCATCATTCTGGAAGACACGGAAAACCAACATCTTCTGGTATGCAAAGGCGCTGTTGAGGAAATGCTCGCAGTTTCAGTGGGCGTGCGCGAGGGCAACCAGGTACAAAAGCTTGATGCGCCGACAAAAAAGAAGCTCTTGGCGTTGTCGCAGCATTACAACGAAGACGGCTTTCGCGTTCTGATTGTTGCATCAAAAGCGCTCGGTGGCGACGAAAAAGCGGAGCTTTATAGCGCCGCTTTTGAGAAGGACCTTATCATCGAGGGCTTTCTTACCTTTCTCGACCCACCGAAAGAGACTGCCCGCCCTGCTATTGCCGCCCTGCGCGAAAATGGCGTCGGTGTAAAGGTCTTGACGGGTGATAATGCCATCGTAACAGCTAAAGTATGCCGCGAGGTTGGGCTTGAGCCTGGTGAAGCCCTATTGGGGCGCGACGTCGAGGCGATGACCGAACAGCAATTGCAACAGGAAGTGGAACAGCGTACGGTTTTTGCCAAACTATCACCCTTACAAAAATCGAAAGTGCTTAAAGCCTTGCAAGCCAATGGTCACACGGTTGGTTTTCTGGGTGATGGCATCAATGATGCGCCGGCATTGCGCGATGCAGATGTTGGTATTTCGGTGGATAGTGGTGCCGATATTGCCAAGGAATCCGCTGATATCATCTTATTGGAAAAAAGCCTGATGGTGCTGGAAGAAGGGGTCATCAAAGGACGCGAAACCTTCGGCAACATTATGAAGTATCTTAATATGACGGCAAGCTCGAATTTCGGCAATGTGTTTTCCGTTCTGGTCGCCAGTGCCTTCATTCCGTTTCTGCCTATGCTTGCTATCCATCTTCTCTTGCAGAACTTACTCTACGATATTTCTCAACTATCGTTGCCTTGGGATAAAATGGATAAAGAGTTTCTGGCAAAACCACGCAAATGGAGTGCGCGCAACATCGGCCGGTTTATGTTGTTCATCGGCCCGACCTCTTCGATTTTCGATATAACAACCTTTGCCTTGATGTGGTTTGTCTTCGCGGCCAACACACCCGAAATGCAGTCATTGTTTCAATCCGGTTGGTTTATTGAAGGTCTTTTGTCACAAACGCTCGTTGTCCATATGCTTCGCACCCAGAAGATACCTTTCATTCAAAGCACGGCGGCCCTGCCTGTTATGTTAATGACTGGGCTGGTGATGGTGGTTGGGATTTACATTCCATTTTCACCGCTTGGTCACTTCATCGGGTTACAACCGCTACCTTGGTCTTATTTCCCTTGGCTTGTTGCAACACTGTTTGCCTATTGCTGTGTCGCCCAAGGCATGAAGACGTTTTATATCAAAAAGTTCGGCCAGTGGTTCTGATGAACAGGCTTCGAGCCTTTTTGAAATGGAGTGGGGCGTCAAAAGCGCCCTACTCCCTTACTGATTTCCCGATACGTCTTGCTGCATCCACCCTATTCTCTAGCGCACGAAAGATACGACAAATCAGCCTGTACATATTTGTTTCATATCGCTGCGGCAGACATTATCTGCCAACGATTTTTTCTTTCTGTCGCTTGTTGGAAAAGCAAGCCATCAAACTGCTAAGACGATAAGAAAGGCTGCACCGTGCAATTCATACAGAATTTTTCCCTGTTGGCCTTTGTGGACACGGCATTTTCAATGTGCACTGCTTTTATTCTGGGCACTTTGATAGGTGCTGAACGTCAATACCGTCAGCGCACCGCCGGACTGCGTACAAATGTCCTTGTGGCAGTCGGTGCTGCCGCTTTTGTCGACCTTGGTCAGCGAATGGCGGGCAATGCAGAAGCCGTGCGCGTGATTTCCTACGTCGTTTCCGGCATCGGTTTCCTGGGTGCCGGTGTCATTATGAAAGAAGGCATGAATGTTCGCGGATTGAATACTGCCGCAACACTGTGGTGTTCTGCCGCCGTTGGTTGCTGTGCCGGCGGAAACATGTTGGCAGAAGCTGCCCTTCTGACAGTTTTCGTTATCTTCGGGAATACTTTTCTGCGGCGTCTGGTCAATGCAATCAACCGTATTCCTATCAATGAAGAAACCGGGGAATCAACATTCGAAATTCGTTTAAGTGTACAACGCAAAGCAGCGCCGATGTTGCGTGAATTGGTTGTTGATATGCTTGAAAAGGCACAATACCCTGTCAGCGATGTCGAGTTCTTCGATTTATCCGATGACCGTGTTGAACTGGTTGCCACGCTCATCAGTACCGCTATTGATAAAAAGGAAATCGAGGCTGTCGTAGACGCGCTCGAAAAGCGCAAGGATGTGTATCACGCCAATTGGGAAAGCAGCACCCGAGAGTAATACGCTGCTTTCCATCGCCAAGATTTAACGCATCTGCAAAATATGCACATTTGCGCTGGCGGGATCGGTACGGGCACGCAACGCTTTGACATCTTCTGCTGTTACCATGGCGCGATCATGTCCCCAAGACGTACGAATGTAACTCAATACATCGGCTATATCCTTATCACTCAATTGATCGCGAAACGGCGGCATACGGTAGGAATCAGCCAATCCGTCCGCGACAAGGCGTGGCGAACCGTTAAGCGTAATATTGATGATCGACGCATTCTGTGCAGCGAGGACCGCGCTTGTACCAGTCACAGGCGGCAGCCATTCTCCCCTGCCTTTTCCATCGACACCGTGACAGAAACTACACTTATTGCGGTAGATCTTATGGCCTGCATCCGGCTCACCGACAATCTTTTCGGAATATTGCCATTTTGCACCATCGCGCTTTTCGTCACCGGGAAGCGACTTCAAATAATGCGCAATGCTTGCAAGATCATTATCGGTCATAAACTGGGTCGAATTGTTGAAAGCATCCGTCATCGAGCCGAACACCACACCATGGGCATTTCTACCCTGCTTGAGATAGGCAACAATATCGCCCTCACTCCAGCGTCCCAAACCGGTATTGTCATCGTTACGCAGACTTGGCGCATACCATCCATCCAACAAGGCACCGGAGAGGAAATTAGCGTCACGATCATCGTAGGCTTTTTCTTGAAAGGCTAGACCACGGGGTGTATGGCAGCTACCACAATGCCCCGCTCCCTGTACAAGATAGGCACCACGGTTCCACTGTTCATTCTTGTCAGACCTGTTTTCATATTGAGCTTTTGCAGCGAATAACAAATTCCAATAAGCAATGGGCCAGCGAATATTCAACGGCCAAGGTATCTCCGTCTTTTGATTGACTTGTTTGACGGCTGGTACCTCATCCATAAAGTAGCGATAAAGAGCCTTGATGTCCGCATCCGTTAATTTGGCATAAGACGGATAGGGCATAGCAGGATATAGACGGCGGCCATCCGCTCCAACACCGCGCCGCACTGCATTGTCAAATTGAGCAAGGCTGAAATTGCCAATACCGGTTTCTTTATCCGGCGTTATATTTGTTGAATAGATTTTACCCAAAGGCGAACCCATGGCTAAACCGCCGGAAAAGGGCGCTCCGCTTTCCGTAGTGTGGCAGGCCACACAGTCTGCGAGCCGCACAATATATTCGTTTTTAGCGACTTCTGTCGGTTCCGCCGCAACTAAGGCTTCATCAAATGGTGAAGCAGGTATCGTTGCCGCATACCAATAGGCAGCACCTGCTACGACCAGTAGAATGATCAATATAACCGATAATTTTTTCACTGTTGTTCCTCGCCTCCCATAGCTGAATACCGGTCGTTGCTATTGATCATAATTCATCCGAGATAGGGGCAAACGCCGTGCTCTTTTTCCTGTCAGTGCGGCGAGTGCATTGACGACCGCAGGTGGAACGCCTGGCACACCCGGCTCGCCGATACCGCCCATCTTTTCTCCGCTTTCGATAATTTTGACATGAACGGCAGGCATATCAGCCAATGTCAAAATTGGATAACGGTCATAGTTCCGCGCCGTCGGCATACCGTTTTCATAAATGACCTCTTCAAACAGCGTTATCGATAGGCCGATCGCTACAGCCGAATTCATCTGCGCCTCGATAATTGCCGGATTGACGATGCTCCCTGGATCAATCGCAATCCAGACATTATGAACAACAATCTTTCCGTTTTCACGCGATACTTCTGCGATTGTTGCCACCTCCGTCCCAAAAGGGGAAGCCATTGCTACGCCTCTGGCCCGCGTCGTTCCGTCCTCTGCTCTATAGGGCCCGCGTTTCCATCCACCCGAAAGGGCACCAACCGCCTCTAGAAGTTTTTTATGCCGCGGGCTTTTTCCAAGCAATGAGAGACGCAAAGCATATGGATCATTCTTGCCAGCATCGGCCATTTCGTCAAAGAATGTTTCATAGAGAAAATCATTCATAGAGTGGCCTACCGAACGCCAATAACCAATAGTCGGCACATGCGGCAGCGGTATCTGATATATGGCCCGATCGGCAATTGCATAAGGCTTGTCAACCATGCCCTCTACGCCATTTGGGTCAATGGCTGTAGCGGATGGACGACCACTCATCGAGAAGCCGGGACCTTCACCGATCACATCGGCACGCAGTGCCATCGGTACACCTTGGGCATCCAAGCCAGCTTTAAAACGGGCAATGCCCATCGGGCGATGCGTATCCCGTAAGAACTCTTCTTCTCGCGACCAGATCAACTTTACTGGTCGTCCGGCAGCCTTGGCGAGAGCAATTGCTTGCGGAAAAGGATTCCCGCCAAAAGAATATAAAAAATGTCTGCCAAAGAACCCGCCGATCAGGGGGGAGTGGATCATCACCTTCTCTACCGGCAGACCGGCAGTGTCAGCGGCGGCTTTTTGAAAGGTTTCCGGCGCCTGATTTGGCATCCACAATTCCAATGTTCCATCGCGGTTAAAGCGCGCTGTGCAAGATGGTGGCTCCAGTTGTGCATGAAGAATGTAAGGTGCATCATAGACAGCCTCGACAATTTTCGCTGCTGCTGAAAGTTCTTTGTCGGGGTCGCCATGCTTTTCCGCTTCAAGGCCGGCCTCTCTGGTATCGATTGCCATCCTGCGGAATTGTTCAGTAGAGTAGTCTGCGGGCATGGCATGTTTGGCGGATTTTTCAGGCTCCAACCAGTCGATTTGCAAACTTTCAGCAGCTTTTTTTGCTTGCCACCAATGATCTGCAACAACGCCGACAGCACCATCCAGAACCTTAACAAGGCGAATGCCAGTCTGCCCCTTGATATGTTCGCTATTGCGAATAGTCCCAGGCTGCATGCCAAAACGCGGCGCATGTTGAACAGCTGCATAAAGCATACCATCCACTTTGACATCAATGGAATAGACAGCTTTTCCAGTCGCCTTTTCCGCTACGTCCAACCGCCTGACGGGCTTTCCAATCCAGCGAAATGTTGATGGGTCTTTCACGGTTACATCGCTCGGTATAGGGCTAGAAGCCGCAGATTCTGCCAATTCACCATAAGTCAGCTCTCTGGCAGATGCAGCATGCAATACCTTGCCCGGTTGCGTGGTTAAGGTCGCGATATCAACGCCCCAAATGCGTGAAGCCGCATCAAGCAACATATGACGCGCATAAGCACCAAGTTTGCGCATGGTATCGTAGCTAGTCCGTACCGACATGCTACCGCCGGTAATACGCATACCGCCGCCATTCATCACAAGATAATCTGCACCGGGCGGTGCACATTCAACGATAAAGGTTGCGGGGTCGGCATCCAGTTCTTCGCCAACGATTTGCGCCATTCCGGTATAAATCCCCTGCCCACCCTCGATAAAAGGGCACTGAAAATGGATGGAACCATTGTTATCAATCTTCAGGAAAGCTGAAACATTACGTCCTGGCACAACGGTGGCGCCATCTGACTGCGCACGGGCAATATTTTTCGGCAGGGCAATACCAAGGATAAAAGCTGCCGCTGTCCCACCCAGAAAGGACCGTCGAGAGACTTTGAAAGGTAATTTTTGATAATCTGACAGTAAAAGATTTTCGTTATCTGAATGCGCCATGTCCATTGCTCCTTCACGCAGCTTTGGCAGCGCGCTTGATCGCCGCCTTCATGGCGTTATAAGTGCCGCACCGACATAAGTTTATCATAGCGTTTTCAATATCATCATCGGTGGGAGAAGCTTTTTCTTTTAATAAAGCAGTCGCTGTCAACACTTGGCCTGACTGGCAATACCCGCATTGTGGAACCTGCTCTTCAATCCATGCTGCGACAACGCGTTTGCCGATCGGGTCTTGTTCGATCGCCTCGATCGTTGTTACCTTTTGTCCCATAATCGTCCCGACTGGCACAACGCAGGAGCGTGAGAGCGTGCCGTTGATAAGCACATTACATGCGCCGCACTGTGCAAGCCCACAACCAAACTTTGTGCCTGTCAAACCGAGATAGTCACGCAAAACCCACAGTAGAGGTGTATCCGGCGTTACATCTAGTTGATGGTCGATACCATTTACATTTATATTCATAAGCTCCACCCTGTATTGCAAATTGAGCGTTTGTCGCTCTCATGGTTATGAGATAGAAAAGGCGTCCACCTCTTCAACATTGACCTCAATAATTATTATCGCACAAAAGAAAAGCCATGGCATTCAACATGTCGTTATGAAGGAAATTCAATAGTTGATGACGTTCATCATTTCATAAACCGATAGGAGGCATAACAAGCATTGGTGGTTGGTCATGAACGGTGTAGAACAATCGCGATCCCCTTAACGCAAGCTGTTTTGTATTTTGAGAGATATTTTCAATGCGATCAATAAAAAGAGGGCTTTGGCCAATCGGTATCGGGTTCGCTTACGCCGATGCTGCTGCGACTAAAGCGACGGTCAGGACATTCTATGATATCGACGATAAGCTGACTTACAGCCTGTCGCGTTACCTGTGCGCCGATAAATGGTTCACCCTTTTGCGTCAGGCTGTAACGACGATTGTCTTCATCATTATAAAGCCAAGTCAAGCGTAACAATGTATAATCCAGGTTGGAGTTTTCGAGAACCTCTGCCGACCGTGCTTGTCGCTCCGTACCCGCTCCCCCGATCATACTATTGTTCCAGTTTCTAAAGGCACCTCCGACTTCGTCGTAAATACCCAGAATTGAAGCCGCAATAACCCTTTCGACACCGGCGGCTTGCATGGTTTCTACGATCATCTGTGTTGCAGCAATGGTGCCCATGTCATTTATGTATACAATATCAACATCATGCATAGCGTTCAGCAATGCTGTCGCATCAAGAAAATCGCCGTCATAGAGCTCATCCCGCGAAGGATCACTGAGCTTAAGCCTGCGTGATGCATTACGTGCGTAAAGCTTCAACCTATGGTCGGTTTGTCTAAGCAGGTCTTGGGTTAAAATACGCGCGATCTGCCCTGCTGCACCAAGGATAAGAATATTCATTGGTTTAACCTTTCAATATGAATCAACTGCTCAACAGAGACTGGAAATAAATTCAGCCTTAAATGGTCACACTAGGGCATTTTGCAGAAGCCAAGCCGCAATATCTTTTTCGGCATTAGCGGCGTCTTCACCAAGCACCGTCAGCAAGGTTCCGACACTAGAATTTGGTTGCATAGACAGGATTTGTTCGCGGCATTCACCACCACGGCTGCTAACAATGTAAGTAACAAACGGACAAATTTTCTTCCCGCTAAGATCATGTTCCCTCAAGAAGGTTTTGACCGGCAAGGCAAGCCGGCTAGCCCAAACAGGCGATCCAAGGATAATCGTATCATATGATGATAGATCCGGTAGATTATCTTTCAGCGGTGGACTGAAGTCCCGGGCATTTTCCGCACGGACTTGCGCAACCGTTTGATCATAATCATCGGGATAGTCTGGATTGGCTTTGAGCTCAATACTATCGCAGCCCAGCCTGTTTTGAATGTGATTGGCTATAACAGCCGTATTTCCTGTACGCGAATAACTTACAATCAAAATTTTTGTCATATTTTTCGTTAGTCTGGACTCGGCTATCGTGGCAGGGGCTGCGCTCAAGAATGGCAGAGAAGCCAACGCTTTGAGAAATTGTCTTTTATTGGATTTCATTGTTGATCCTGCGCAAAAACTTCACGGGCAACGCCGACTGCTGTCACGGAATTCGGCCAGCCCGAATAAAAGGCTAGATGTGTTATTGTTTCGACCAGTTCTGCCTCGGTTACACCGTTTTGGCGCGCAACATTCAGGTGGGATCGTAATTGCTCAGGCCTATTCATTGCGATTAGAGCCGCTACGGTTATAAGACTGCGATCGCGCTTTGAAAGTTCAGGCCGTTCCCATATGTCACCGTAAAGAACCTTGTCCGTTAAATCGGCGAATTTGGGTGCGGTCTGGCCCATCAACATCTGCGCCCTTGTCGGTTGCGGGTTTTGTTCTTCCGCTTTCACAGACTGTATGGTTGAGATTGACAAAAGCACCGATGTAGCAAGCGCGACCGTTTTTCCTACCATTTGGCATATTCCTTCTTACGGTGATGGCAAAATCAGCTCATTTGCAAATAATGCGAGAAATACCTATTCAACCGTTCCACCGCAGGCGTGACAAACTGCATCCGGTCATACATATCGATATGGGTAGCACCTTCCACAACAAAGCGTTCTTTGGGTTCTTTCGCCTTTTCAAAGGCTTTATCGCTCCAGAACTTACTATCCGCCTCCGAGCCGGCTATCACTAGAATAGGGCGAGGTGAAATGGTTTCGATCTGGCTAAATGGGAAAAAAGCCATCTGTTGCGGCAAACTTGAAAACACATAGCGATTGGGGGAATTGGGATGCAAGGCCCGCTCCGGCGTACGGTAGTATTCATAGCCCTGACGATAGGAAACAGGTGTCGTATCAGTAAATGCTTCGGGCGAATCCGGTACAATATTGATCAGTCTTGGCACACCGCCATTGGCTTCTTTGCTACGTTCGTCCGCAGCCTCCTTCAGTCTCGCCATACGGGCATCATAAGAAAGCGCACCCATGGCTTCACGACGGGCTTCGCCCATATCAAACATACTGATCGTTGCAACCGCTTTAATGCGCAGATCTGTCTGGGTGGCGCTCATCGCATATCCGCCACCGGCACAGATACCCAACACTCCGACACGTTCTGGATCGACGAATGATAGCGTTGAGACGTAATCGATAGCATCGCTGATATTATCTACTCTCTGGGGCGGATTTTCCATCAAGCGCGGTAGGCCACTGCTTTCACCCTGATAAGTTGAATCATATGCGAGTGTTATGAAGCCCAACTCAGCCAAATGAGCCGCATAAAGACCTGCCGTTTGTTCTTTAACGCCACCATTAGGATGGACGACAACAATGGCGGCATATTTTTTAGTATTGCTGAAGCCAGCCGGCTTGAATAAATTGGCCACAATTTCCGTTTGCGTATTGCGCGCGGTATAGCGTACGCGTTCAATCGTGATCTTGTCACTTTTATAGCCGATAACCATTGGCTCTGTTTTAATTGGCACAGGTGCCGTTTGGGCGACAGCGACCGCTGCGGAAACCGCATTTGCGGCCAAGGCGCCCGTTAACGCGGCCGCAGATGCTCCTAAAAATTCACGTCTTTTCATAGCTGTATTTACATTTGCCATTTTTCTATTCCTCAATGTTTGCTCGCCGGTATTGTTCATCATCGACATGTTCCAGCCACGCCACTGTTTGACCGTTCAACGCTTCTGCAACGGCAATATGGGTCATGCCACTTCCTCGGCTTGCACCGTGCCAATGCTTCACATTTGGCGGGATGAATACGACATCGCCGGTTTTGATCCTGTGAACCTGCTTTCCCCATTCCTGAACCAGCCCCACACCGGCAGTCACGAAGAGCGTCTGCCCTAATGGATGAGTGTGCCATGCGGTGCGCGCTGAAGGTTCAAACGTGACAATACCACCGCCTATACGCGACGGATCGGCGCGCTTAAAGCCACCATCAACCCAAGCGCGCCCGGTAAAATGATCAGACGAGGCAATAACCGGTTCCTGTGAGCCAGTATTTGAGATGATTAAATCATCCGCAAAACTATCTGTTGTTGCGCCAAATAATAAAGCTAAACCGGCTATTGCACTTTTCATCAGCTTTAGCGCCCTACCCGTGCTTGAAGTGCAGGCGGGTATCGGTCCCCTTGAATGGTGATATGTTCAAGCGCTGTATGGATTTTTTCCAGTGCTTGTGCCGTCAGATTGATTTCGCTGGCCTTTAAATTTTCATCCAGACGGGAAAGCTTCGTCGTACCTGGGATCGGCACAATCCATGGCTTCTGATGCAACAACCAGCTGAGAGCAATTTGCGCAGGCGTCGCATCCAAATCATTCGCGATGGTCTTCACAACATCAATCAATCCCTGGTTGGCCTCCAGTGCTTGCGGAGAGAACCGTGGAACGACAGAACGAAAATCATCCTGGCCAAATGTGGTTTTTGCCGCAATCGTACCCGTTAAAAAACCCTTGCCAAGCGGACTGAACGGAACAAAGCCAATTTGAAGTTCCTGCAACAGCGGCAAAATTTCTTTTTCCGGCTCCCGCCACCACATTGAATATTCACTTTGCAATGCTGCAACGGGTTGTACCGCATGGGCACGCTTGATTGTTTCGCAACCTGCCTCGGAAAGCCCGAAGTGCTTGACTTTTCCGGCTTTGATCAAATCCTTGATCGTACCGGCAACGTCCTCAATCGGTACATCGGGATCGACACGGTGTTGATAATAAAGATCGATGACATCTGTCCGCAACCGCTTCAATGACTGGTCCACTACCTGCAAAATATGGTCAGGGCGGCTATTTAATATTTGTTGCTTGTTGTCATCACCAAATGTAAATCCAAACTTGGTCGCAATTACAACCTCATCCCTAAACGGTTCCAAAGCCTCACCGACTACATCCTCGTTGACATAGGGGCCGTAAACTTCGGCAGTATCAAAAAAAGTGACACCTTTTTCATAGGCCGCGCGAATGAGCGCTATAGCTTGCGACCGTTCGGTTTGCGGCCCATAACCATGGCTAAGCCCCATACAACCAAGTCCCAAAGAAGAGACTTCAAGACCACTTGCACCTAACAAACGTTTTTTCATTTTTTACCTCAATTCGTTAACTGCCTATAATCTAGTGCCTTTTCCCACCCATTATTATATGCAATAATATGATTGGGCTTATAAGCAGGACTAATGAATAAGCATGGAAAACTACAATGATCTGGCTGCTTTTGCGCTTGTTGCACGGGTAAAAAGCTTTACCAAAGCCGCTGCCAAGATGGGCATATCGCAATCGGCGCTCAGCCAAACGGTTAAAGCATTGGAAGAGCGAATGGGCTTACGGTTGCTTACGCGAACAACAAGAAGCGTAGCGCCAACCGAAATAGGGGAAAAACTTCTGGCAACGCTTGAACCTCGTTTTGACGATATCGCGGCTGAAATTGTCAACCTCAAACAATTGCGCGAACGGCCGGCTGGCACGGTGCGCATTTCCGCTGGGGAACATGCCGCAGTGACCATATTGCAACCGGCGTTAGACAGTTTTTTAAGGCAGCACCCGGATATCAACATCGAAATCATCGTTGATTATGGATTAATCAATATTGTTCAAGACCGTTTCGATGCCGGTGTGCGATTGGGCGAACAGATTGATAAGGATATGCTTGCGGTCAAGATCGGCCGTGATATGGAAATGGCTGTGGTCGGTTCTCCGGAGTATTTTACGCGATATAAAAAGCCGCAAACGCCGCAAGACCTTGTCCATCACAATTGCATCAATATGCGATCAAGTACAACAGGCGGCCTATTCCAGTGGGAATTTGACAAAGATGATCGTGAGATACGCGTTAGAGTTGCCGGGCAACTAACGTTCAACAATCTCAGTCTCCGGCTTCACGCGGCGTTGAGCGGCCATGGGCTTACCTACATGCCAGAAGATTATGTGAGACCATATATCGAACGCGGCGACCTCATCCGTGTGTTGGAAAACTGGTGTGCACCCTTTACCGGATATCACCTGTATTACCCGAACCGGAAACAGTTGTCTCCGGCTCTTTCTCTTGTTGTGGATGCACTGCGTTTTAAACAAACCTATTGATTTCGCAGTGTTTCCACTTTCTTTTCCAAGTCTTTCCAAGCCGGTCTCTGTGCATAATTTTGTCGAACATAGTTCAACACCGCGCTGATTTGCTCATTGTTCAAATTGTATTTGAACGCGGGCATTGTACCGATATCTTCCGTTGCCGGTTTTTGAATACCGTTGAGAACAACACGAATGACATTGTTCGGGTCATCAACGTAAAAATGCGTATTTAAAGCCAGTGAGGGACGCGTGCCATAAAGTTGTGCACCTTGGCTCTGCGCATGGCAGGCCATACAAGAACCGGTAAAGATACGCGCACCCAAATCATCGACAGATAATTCGGTTTCGTGTTCTTGCCTAGCTATATGCAGCCCATTTTCGTCGCGTTGGCCGTTTGGCTGGAATGACACCAGATAATCTGCGATAGCTTCGCGATCTGCTTCGCTGATTTGGGATAGACCTTCAGCGACAACCGGCCCCATTGGCCCCGCTGCAACACCATGACGTGCTGAAAAACCACTCTTCATGTAATCGAGAAAATCCGTTTTTGTCCATTGGTTGGGTGCGGGCGATGTTCCATTCAAAGCAGGAGCAAGCCAACCTTCAGCAACACCGCCGCCAAGATGATTTTTTCCGCCTTTTTCCGCCTGCGCAAAATTTCTTGGCGTATGGCAGGCACTGCAATGGCCAAGACTTTCTGCTAGGTACCGTCCGCGGTTCCAGTTTTCAGACTTATCAGACACGGGTTGCAACTCACCCTTGTCGAGAAAAACCATATTCCATAAATACATGCCGCGCCGGATGCTGAATGGAAACATCATATCCGTAGCAGGTGCGGCTTCAGCAACAGGTTCACGCGTCATCAAATACGCATAAAGCGCCCTCAAATCCGTGTCACTGGTATGGGTAAATGATGTATAAGGAAAAGCAGGATAAAGGTATTCGCCCTGCTGGTTGACCCCTTCACGCATTGCCCGTTCAAAAGCGGCAAACGACCAACGACCAATACCATAGGTCGGATCCGGTGTGATATTTGTCGAATAGATTGTCCCCATCGGCGTGACGAAAGCGAAACCACCAGCGTTGACTGTTCCGCCTTTTTTCGTATGACAAACGGTACAATCGCCCAGATCGTAAAGTGTCTTCCCCTTAGCAATGAGTTCAGGCGAAAACGCTGATTTATCGACTGAAGTGATGGGTTCAAGAACGGATTGATGACTTAACGCAAGACCGGCCCCCACAGCAATAACGGCTATGCCAAGTCCTGAAAATATTATTTTTTTAAACTTATTCATTACATCACCCCTATCAACCGCGGCTATCTTGACTGCTGTCGTGTAAAGCTTTCAAGACACGATCCGGCGTAAAGGGAACCTCCGTCAGGCGTATACCCACCGCATCAAAGACAGCATTGGCAATGGCGGCCGCACTTGGTACCGACGCCGATTCTCCAGCCCCCATTGAGGGTTCTTGCGGGCGATCAAGCAGAAGAATATCAATCTCCGGCAATTCGTCGAAGCGCAGGATCGGGTAGCCCCCCCATTCCAATGAAGTGACCGAAGTTTTGTTGAAGGTGACATATTCTTTTAAAATACGTCCAGTTGATTGGATGATGTTGCCATGAACCTGATGTTTCACTCCGTTAGGATTGATCATCAAGCCGCAGTCATGGGCAACCGATATCTTATCAATCTTGATGCGACCGCTAATTTTATTGACTTGAAGATCGACAACCCATGCAGCCCATGCAGCGCCAAATCCGGGAAATTTACTATGGAAATAACGGGCATAGGCAAAACCACGGCCCGATACGGTTTCAGCATCCTGCCGGCCTTTGGCAAAGCGCGGGCCGTCTTGCCAATCAACGCGTTTTTTAAGCGCCTCTATCATGTCGATGGCACGCTGGTCGTGTAGATAGCGCAAGCGATAAGCAATCGGATCTTCCTGCGCTAGATAGGCTGCTTCATCAATCCAAGATTCATGGGCAAAAACATTCGGCAAAGCCGAAACACCCCGCAGCCATGATGCTCGGACAATCGGTGCCGTATCCTCACAAACCACATCCATCTTAGGGTATTCATACTGACAAATTGCCGTACGGTCGCCCATTTGCTGCACATCAGCCTTATTGGGCACAACGCCGGTAAGCAAAAGCGGCAGTGTGATTGCGTTATTGGATGGATAACAGGTGCGCATATGATAGGCGGTAACTTTGTGGCTTTCATCCAATCCACCGCGAATGCGGATCAGTTGGCCTGTTCCTTTTGGTTCCCATCCGAATTCCTGCTCGCGCATCAACTGCACACGCACTGGTTTGCCCACTGCCTTTGACAGTAAGACAGCATCGGCACTGACGTCATCGGCACAATTGCGCCCATAACACCCTGAAGCCTCTTCACGATGGATGATAACGTTATGCACATCGAAGCCAAGCAAATGGGCGATGTCTTTACGCAGATCGTGAGGATTTTGCGTGCCCGACCAAACGGTGACAATGTCACCCGTATAATCTGCAACCGCACAAGAAGGGCCGATGGATGCGTGAGCCTGATAGGGCCACACATAGTCTCTATCCAGTTGGACTTTTGCTTGCGCATAAGCCTGATCTGCACCATCATCCTTACGAAGCTGGCGTGGATTTTTCTTCACATCAATCAATGTCTGATGCAAACCTTCAGGCGAAAGATCGGGAATTTCATACCAATCTTTCCAAGTGACCTTCAATGAGCGCATTGCAGCGATTGCCTGTTCCTCGCGCTGTGCAACAATGCCTATGAAATCCTTGATGACAACCAGTTTTACGATACCGTCAATATGTGCAATGGAGCTCTCATCAATGGAAACCAAAGAATTGCCGTAAGGTGCGCTGCTGTCAGCTCCGGCAAAAGGCGGACGTACAACCCGACCATGCAACATGCCCGGAAGCCTGACATCATGCACATAGGATGCGCCGCCTGTCACTTTAGCGGGGATATCAACGCGATTAACCGGTTTGCCAATGTAATGATAGTCGGTTGTCAACGTGATCTTGTCATCCAACGGCAACATCAAATCTTTGCCAGTAATCAACTCGCCATAGCCAACGTCAGCCCCGCTTCCGTCACTGCTGATAACACGGCCATTCTTCGCGGTTAATTGTCCGATTGGCATTTTAAGGGATTCACTGGCAAATTTCAGTAAAAGTTGCTTAACCTGCGCGGCCGCCTGACGCATGGGAATAGAGGATACCTGGATGGTGGCACTGGCAATGGTCGGGCCCTGATCTGGCGTACGCGCTGTATCCCCCAGCACCATTGTCACATCTGCAAAATCAACCGATAACTCGTCGGCGATAATTTGTGCCAAGGCGGTTCGCGTGCCCGTTCCCAAATCGACATGGCCATTGAACGCAGTAACCTTTCCATCCGCGCCGATTGCAATAAAGCTGCTGACCCTATCCAATGGAATATCAAGACTGGCTGTTGTCGAAGCGTCAGCGGCCAAGGCTTTTCCCTGCTGGAAAATGGTCGGTAAAGCGTTACTGACCAAAAGAATTCCACCCAATTGTAAAAAGCGGCGGCGTGTCGTATTCAGCGTTTTCATTGGCCTGCTCCAGCGGCAATCAGCTCTTTGGCACGTTTGGCTGCGCGCAGCACCTCAATATGGGAACCGCATCGGCACAGGTTGAAAGCCAACTCATTCTTGATTGTTTCTTCATCGGCCTGCGGATTACGCTGAAACAAAGCTGCGAGCGTCATGATCATACCATTGGTACAATATCCACATTGTGCTGCTTGCTCTTCGATAAAGGCTTGTTGAATCGGATGGAGATGGTTGCCATTTTTGCCGGCCAGACCTTCCAACGTGACGATGTTTTTATCGGCACATGTTGCAATCGGTATCTGGCAAGAACGCGCCGCCTTGCCTTCAATCAAAACGGTACAAGCGCCACACTCGCCCAGGCCACAACCAAACTTGGCGCCGTTCAACTCCATATCGTTTCTTAAAACATAAAGAAGCGGCGTATTCCCATCGATATTATCGAAATTCTTTGCAACACCATTTATTGTAACAATCATCATAAATTCCTGCGATCGTTCAGCCCGTTCCATAGCAGCTCACCGTTATGAAACAGTCAGAACCTTCAATCTTATTTGATTTTTCATGATGGATTCGGGAACGAGCCTGCATCGGGCCGTTCTAGCTTTAAACACCATATTGCAAGGTTATCGCTACGATCGATCACGAACAAGTAAAATCATATTGATCGCGCAATCGCGTTTTTCTTCAGACGTCAAAAACCGCGCCAATTTTTGCAACCGCATCGGCTGTATCAACATCAATATGCGCCGCTTCTCCGATATCGACATCAATGATCGGTAAATCTGCCTTTTCAATTAAAGCGCGCGCGCCGACATCACCGCGCAGCTGCATCAGATCATCCCGCATGACCTTCGGCAGTATAACGGGATTGCCACGTTTTCCAGCATAAACAGCTCGAATAATGGCTTGCCCCCTATGTTCAACGAAAACATCGATCAACCGGTTGATCATCACCGATGTGATGGTCGGCATATCGCCGAGCATGATTAAAATACCTGATGCCTTAGACAGATCGGTCGCGTCAACCCCGACGACGATCGAACCCGCCATGCCATTTTGATAGGCCGGATTGATGACATTGCCGATGGGGAGATCGGCCACTGCCGCCGCAATATCAGCATGACGATATCCCGTTACAAGTGTGACTTGTGCGCACTGACTTTGCAGAGCCGAAGAAGTGACCCGATGAATGAGTGTTTCACCATTCAATTTTGCTAATAACTTGTGGCGGGCAGGATTGCCAATGCGCGTGGAACCGCCTGCTGCCAGTATGATGGCTGCAACGCGAATATTTTCAGGAGGTGTTTCCTTCTGCACGCGCAAGCGCGCTTTCTGTGTGTTCAAAAGCCCTCCTACCCCCATTTGCGCCACCATCGATGTGCTGATATTTTGCCCTGCCAATAGTCGATGAAGTACAATATCCAAACCGTTGAACGCTATGCTGCGCGAGCAGCCCGGCGCTCCGATAACCCAAATATCGCCTATCTTGCCTATAACAAGGAGATTTCCTGGCTCAACCGGCATACCGACCCTGATCACTATGCCGCCAGCCTTACGTATCGCTGATGGAATAACGTCATTATCGTCGATAACGGCCGATGCACCGTAGATAATCATCAGCCGCGGCGAATGCGTCACCGCGCCTGCACTGCGCTGCAAAGCTTGGGCCAATTCATCGGGATCATGGGAAACCGTGTGCACCTCTTTTAATTGGCTTGCGGATGCAAACAACCGTTGCTTCAAAACATCTACGGTTTTTTCCTGTAGCGTCGCCTTTCCATCACTCAAGACAGTTTCAAACAAGCTCACTTCATGCGCTATAAACGGCGCGAGCCGATAGAGAGTCCTATTCTCCAAATATTCCGCGGCGCGATACAACACGCGTTTTTCAACGGACATCGGGATGATTTTTAATGTCGCCACCATTTCATCATCAAGAACGGCGGTATCAGGGCGAATGGTTGCGAGGGTTAACGCCGGATCAATCGCATTAAAACCATCAACGATTGTTTTATCGACAGCAAATAGCCCGGCTGTTTGAGCATGAAAATTTACCCGACCGGTTGCCGCGCGCGAAGGCCGAAAACCATTGGCCAAAAACGGAGATAAAAACTGCGCGGCTTCATTTTCGTCGACTTCGCTTTCTGGCAAAATGCCTGCGTAAACTTCATGAATGCCTGCTTGAGCCAATTCATGAAGATGCGACTGAGCAAGGACCGTACCTTTTTTGATCGGATGTCCATTGGTTTGCAATGTATGGGCCAGATAAAGCCCTTCGGCTTGCGACAGCCCTACCATGCCAAATTCCATCATCTTCCTCGCCTAATCCTTCGGCTTTCGCCAGCACTGGATGACTTCGGCCACAATCGCAACGGCTATTTCTTGCGGCGTAACCGCCGCTATATCCAGACCGATCGGCGCGTGAATAGTGTCGAGTTGCGTTACCGACAAACCAGCCTGCTCAAGACGTTCACGTCTTTTTGCATGGGTTTTGCGGCTACCGAGAGCGCCAATATAGAATGCATTATTGGTTATGGCATGGATAATGGCTTCATCATCTATATCCGGATTATGGGTCAACGCAACCAGTGCATCATAGGGATCAATGGGATGTTGGCCGAAATATTCTATCGGCCAAACAGGCGCGAGAAGCGTATCGGGAAACCTTGTCGACGATGCAAATCCCTGCCGAGGGTCCAATACAACGAGATCGTAGCCACATTGACGTGCCATGGGAGCTAAAAACTGTGCAATGTGGACTGCACCTACAATTATAATGCGCGGTAAGGGCAAATAGGGCGTGATAAAATAATCTAATCCGCCACTTTTTAATAAGGTTGCCTGCCCTTTGCGTTTCACATCGTTCAAAAACGGAATGAGATTATCGGGCAGTACATCGTCTTCTGCGTAGACCGTGCTTAAATCATGGGCGAAATCGTGCACAACAAAAACCGGACGCCGTTGAAGGCGCAAAAGATTTAAGCGCTCGATATCCGAAAGTGTTATCATTTTACACACTCGACCAGTATTTTTATCGTGCCGCCGCATGAAAGCCCAACCTTCCATGCGGTTTGGTCGGCAACCTCGAATTCGAGCACCGTCGAATGGCCCGACTTCAGAACGTCCAATGCTTGTGCAATAACCTCTGCCTCCACACAGCCACCTGACACAGATCCCATAAAATCACCGTTTGCATTGATAGCAAGATGTGCTCCCGCTTTTCTTGGCGCCGAACCCCAAGTTTCTATGACCGTTGCCAAAGCAACTTCATCGCCATTTTGCCGCCATTGCACCGCGGTTTCCAAAGCATCTACGGATTGGCGCTGCATCATGAAGAAACCTCGCCTGGTTTAGATCTTTCGGCTGTGTGGAAATATATTTTAAAAGTTTTCATGACACCGGTTTACCACAGCAAAACGAATAGACAATTCCCTGGATGGTAGAATACCGCATCACTTTTTCGCGCTTTCGTTATCTATCCACTCTGAAAACCATACCGGTTTTAGGCGACAGAATTTAGAAACCACACCCTACCTCTCTCAGCGTATGACATGGATCATTGCCCGGCTACCAACAAATATGCTAAATGGATAAAAAAATAAAAAAGACGTTTTGTTTATTGCAGTCGGGTCAACAGAGGGTGGAGTATATTGCATAGTCTTTAAACTGATTTTTCTTTCGGAAAATTATTTTTATTAATCCGATAAAATTAGTAGGATTATCGTTTTGTTTTATTCTACCACTGTTAATCTGAGGGTATAAAATGAAAGGACGCGCAATGGGATTTTTCAATAGACGCACCGTAACCGGATTGCTTGCTGCAGTTTCAATTTTGTACAGCTTTACGGCATCTTCACAATCCACACTGACAAATGTGTCTTACGATCCGACAAGAGAACTCTACCGTGAATATAATGATGCATTCAAAGCACATTGGAAAAAAGAAACCGGCGAAGACATTACATTAAGGGCAACTCACGGTGGTTCCGGTGCTCAAGCACGCACCGTTATCGATGGCCTGAACGCTGATGTCGTCACATTGGCATTAGAGGCGGATATTAATGCCATTGCAGATGAAACCAAAAAAATCCGAAGCGATTGGCGTGGGACATTTCCCCACAACAATGCGCCTTACACATCTACGATTGTCTTTCTTGTTCGCAAGGGAAATCCTAAAAACATCAAGGACTGGGATGACCTCGTACGCGAAAATGTCGAGGTCATAACGCCAAACCCCAAGACATCCGGTGGCGCGCGTTGGAACCTGTTGGCAGCACTTGCGTGGGCGCAGGAAAAATATCCGGGTGATGAAACAAAAGCACGTGACTATGTGCGTGATCTCTATAAGCATGTTCCTGTACTCGATACCGGTGCGCGCGGGGCGACGATGACATTTGTGCGGCGCGGTATGGGTGACGTCCTTCTCGCTTGGGAAAATGAAGCCCTTCTGTCATTGGCCGAGGAAGGAAACGATGCTTTTGACATTGTTGTCCCATCAATCTCCATTCTTGCCGAGCCGCCGGTTGCGCTGGTTGATGTCAATGTCGATGCCAACGGTACACGCAAGCTCGCAACAGCCTATCTCGACTATCTCTACAGCGCTGAGGGGCAGACCATAGCCGCCAAGAACAACTATAGGCCATCCAATCCTGATTTGGTTGATCCAGCCTTGTTGAAACGCTTTCCCAATGTCAAACTCGTGACGATCGACGATTTTGGCGGTTGGCGAAAAGTCCAACCGGAGTTTTTCGGTGACGGTGGTTTCTTCGATCAGATATACGCGCAAGGGCGCTAGTAATGCAGGCAGGCAGAGATTCTGGCAAGCACTTGAGGAACTGGAAAGCACCGAGCGTGCTTCCCGGTTTCGGTCTGAGTTTTGGCATCACTGTGAGCTATCTCAGCCTTCTTATTCTCATTCCTTTGGCCGGAATCTTTATTAAGTCTGCTTCGTTATCGTGGCACGAAATAGGCGCTATCCTGACCAATGAGCGGATATTTCTAGCGGTTTGGTTGAGTCTGTGGACGGCTTTAACCGCCGCGATCATTAATGTCATATTTGGATTTCTTGTTGCTTGGGTTCTTATCCGCTATGATTTTCCGGGAAAACGTTTCGTTGATGCCAGTATAGATTTGCCTTTTGCATTGCCCACCGCAGTTGCCGGACTGTCATTGACTGCGCTTTATGCCAAAAACGGTTGGATCGGGGCAATTTTTGCGAAATACAACATTGCTATCGCCTATACGCCTACCGGCATCATCATTGCACTTGTCTTTATAGGTTTGCCCTTCGTTGTGCGCAGTATCCAGCCGGCGCTTAGCGAACTTGATCGTGAAGTTGAAGAGGCCGCAGCAAGCCTCGGCGCTGGCCGACTGACAACATTCTGCAAAATAATTTTGCCAGCAGTTCTGCCGTCAGTGCTAACGGGTTTTGCGTTAGCATTTGGACGCGCTATTGGTGAATATGGTTCGGTTATTTTTATTGCAGCCAACCTGCCTTTTAAAACAGAAATCGCTCCATTGATGATTGTCATTCAACTCGAAGGAACGTCGCCCAACCGTTATGCAAATGCTGCTACGATCGGCGTCATGCTTCTCCTGTTGTCTTTTTGTGTTTTGTTGATGATCAATCTTTTGCAAAGTTGGAACAGGAGGCGTTATGGACAAGCCTAAACGCCGCTTATTCGCTGATCCTGCGGGCGAAACACCCTTTGTCCGTTTTGGCGCTATACTGATTGTCTTGTTGTTCTTGGCACTAGTCCTGTTTATGCCTGTTATCCTCATTTTTTATGAGGCTTTGCGATTTGGCTGGAGTTTCTTCTTCGACAGCATCCGTGATCCGGAATCCCTCTCTTCCATCAAACTTACCTTGATCGTTGCCCTTGTCTCGGTACCGATCAACACTGTTTTCGGCATATTTGCCGCTTGGGCGATCACGAAATTTGAGTTTCGTGGCAAAACATTTTTGATTACGCTTATTGATCTGCCTTTTTCCGTATCACCCGTTGTGGCCGGCCTCGCACTTGTATTGTTGTTTGGTCCGCAAAGTTGGTTTCTGGAGTTTTTCCCACAATCTTTCAGCAACTGGTTACGCGCTGATGGGTTTCAAATTCTTTTTGCGGTTCCTGGGGTCGTGCTGGCAACATTATTTGTTACCTTCCCTTTTGTCGCGCGAGAACTGATACCGCTTATGCAAGATCAAGGAACCGGCGATGAAGAGGCCGCACTCTCGCTTGGCGCAAGCGGTTTTAAAACCTTTCTTTATGTTACTTTGCCAAACATTCGCTGGGGGCTGCTTTATGGCATATTGCTCTGCAATGCGCGTGCGATGGGTGAATTTGGTGCGGTTGCACTGGTGTCAGGAAAATTGCGCGGCGAAACCGTAACCATGCCGCTACAAGTGGAAATTCTTTATTACGACAATTACGCGGCAGCCTTTGCAGTAGCATCGCTTCTAGCTTGCCTCGCTCTTGTAACACTGATCATAAAAACGCTGCTTGAAAAGATCTATAGCCGCAGTGCCAGATCGGCGCATTAAGGGAAGCTTTTCCATGGATGTTCAAATTAAAAATATTTCGAAAGAATTCGGTGGAGCGAGCGCCCTTCATGACATCTCTCTTGATATTCAATCCGGTGAGCTGATCGGTTTGCTTGGCCCTTCGGGATCCGGAAAAACGACTTTGCTACGTCTTATTGCAGGATTGGATTTTCCATCGGATGGTGCCATTTTCTTTGCTGGTGAAGATGCCTCCCACCATCCAGTCAAGCAACGGAATGTCGGTTTTGTTTTTCAGCATTACGCGCTTTTCAAACATATGACAATCGCGGAGAATATCGGCTTCGGTCTTAAGGTGAGGCCATCTGCTACACGCCCTTCCAAAACGGATATCAAGAAACGCGCACTGGAACTTCTTGATCTTGTACAACTTAGCGGCCTTGAAAAACGTTATCCGCACCAGCTTTCCGGGGGACAGAGGCAACGTGTGGCATTAGCGCGTGCATTGGCAATAGAGCCGCGTGTGCTATTGCTCGACGAGCCTTTTGGTGCACTTGATGCGCAGGTCAGACGCGAATTACGCCAATGGCTGCGTGAGCTTCACGAGCAGACCGGCCACACAACAGTTTTTGTAACCCATGATCAGGAAGAAGCGCTCGAATTGTCAGATCGCGTTGTGGTGATGAGCAAAGGAAAGATTGAGCAGATCGGAACAGCTGATCAGATTTACGACGACCCCCTTAGTGCTTTCGTCTATAAGTTTATTGGTGAATCCAGTCGTTTGCCGATCAATTGTGTAGATGGAAAAATTCTGTATAACGGCGCTCCAACCGGACTTGATGCACCGGAGATGACAAGGGGACAAAACCTGCATTTTCGACCACATGACATCATATTGCTCGACGCAGATGAACCGGGGCTACAAGGAACACTAGCGGCTCAACGTCGTGTCGGTGGCACGCGCCGTGCGGAATTGCGCATGCAAGATGGTAATCAATGTGAAATAGAATTGAATTTGGATCGCAAGTTTAAAACAGGCGATACCATACGCTTCCGTCCGCGATATTGGAAATTGTTCTGATCCGACAAAAATCTTTCTTTGATAAGTCAATGTTATGCAAGACGAAATGCGTTATGACGGCCAAAGTCTAACGCGTTAGATTTCCTTGCTGGTCTGTTTTCCCTTCCGCGATGTAAAAACCATTTGCTTGAAGAATTTCTCATCTAGGCAAATGGCCCGACATGAACTCAGTGAAATAACCCTGCAGAATAACACTGAAAAAAACGTTGGGATGTGACTTTTCGTCAGCTTGTTTTTATCTCTTTACGATGTTACGACAGTTCAGTATGCGGCGGGGCATCACATCTGGGGTTAAAAAGGATGGATGAAGTGTATCTATATACCCCAATTCATGCAAAGCCTGAGCATAGCGGGTTTTTGCAGATATTCCTATCAAAACCTAATGATATCGTGCAGCATAACCGCTCCATGCCAGCTGGTTACTTGGGCAATGTAAATGCGGGAATATAGAATGGATATTGAAAAGCCGAAGGCTTTGCACATCACGGTTGATGCACAAACACGGTTAGACGTGCGGAATAAGTCGGCTTGCAACGTCTTGGCAATTATGTCCCTTACATTACTTCTATCGACATCGATGTCATTTTATGCCCATGCCGCATCATCATGTAATATGGGGGCCAATTGGACGGGAGGTACCGCGGCAACCGGCAACAATTGTACTGTCAGCAATGACACCTTCAATCCGCAAACGAGTGACCATTATGCTGGCGCGGCACTTGTATCCGGCTCCGGTGAAAACCTGACAATCACGGGCGATCTTTCCGGCATAAAAATTGGCAATAGCGGTATTACCGGCATCGACAAGCTTTCGACCTATGACCCGAGTGCGCAGGGGCAGACGAAGCTCGATATAGGCTCGGCCAACGGCGTTATCAACGTCGTTGATAGCGGTGGCGTTGCTTTGACTGTCAATGTCTATACCAATTCGTCTTTCCAAGTTTCGGATTGGGGCGATAGCAGTGTCATTGTCACCCAAGCGGTCAACAGCGATCAATATATACAATCGGGTTTCGGTAAAGCAGAAAACGGTGGTCATCTGACCGTGGCTCTTGACGACTATAAGGGCAATTACGCGGGTGGCGCTCCACAAACAACCTATCTCACACTAAAAGATTCCAATCTGACCTGGGCAGATGGTGTCGGAAGTGTCGTTGAATGGCAGTCCCGCAATTCGTTCGAGTCACGTGCTTATGCCATCACCCCGCAAACCATACAAAATGAAATCAGTGTTCCTGTTTTTCCCCATAGTTTTACCGACTATCGCGGACAAACACGCATATTGCAAACCACGCAAGATTTGATCGCCTATAATAGCGAGCTTGTCGACGCTTTACAGGACCCACAATATACCGCCCTCAAAAGTCAGGCGGCCTATGATGCCGCTTTCGCTGCCGCACAGCCGACCGAGCAAAAAATACCGGTCACCGGCCCCGGATACGACATTCCTGCCGATGATGATATCTTTCAAGCAAACGGCGATACTCGGGCCATGTATGCCAGCAATGGTGGAAAGATCGTTGTGAAAAGTGGCGGCGAGCTGGAAGTTCTGTTTGACTCCGGAGAAAAAACCGGCGCCATGGTAGCAGAAGGCGCTAATAGCATTGCAGAAATCGAGGCTGGCGGGATCGTATCGGCCCGTGGCAACTCTACTGTCATTCTAGTCCAGGATTCTATCGGTACGAATAATGGCGTTATCAATGCGGCCTATCGCAAAACTTATGCTGAAGATACAACTATCGATAGCACAGAATTTGCCTATGGTTCCGGTGTCGAGGCTTATTACGGCGGAAATATCACCAATAACGGCATTATCAATGTTGCGGCAAATCGTACGCCAGATATAAACTTTGCCTATAGCAACGGAATGTATCTACGTCTCGTCGGCTTTGGTACAAACAATGGCATCATCAATGTCGGCGTCAATAATGACGGATTGAATGGCCGCTATATCGGCGTTGCCATAAGCTATCAATATTCCCAATTCACCAACAATAGCGATGGTACGATCTATATAGGCAGGTCGGCCCAATATGATTCCAGCAATCCAGAAGCAACGGTTGACACCAGCAATCGCAACAATGCTGAATTCTACGGTATCATGGCATCGGAAAATGCCAGCGCCATCAATAATGGTTCCATCATTATCGGAACAAAAATGCAAAATGCCATAGCTATGGCAGCGATCGACGATTCCGCACTTTTGAACGTGGTCAATAATGGTACTATTTCCATCAATGGCGATGTTGCAACGGCGCTGGGCCAGGAAACTGATGGTGCGCGCAATTATGGGCTTCTGGCCATTAACAACGGCAATGTGAATACGGTCGCGAATAATGGAACAATCAGCCTGAATGGTCGTAACGGTATCGGGGTTTATGTTGCCTCTCTTGATGTTGACGGAGCGAACAGAAGTGCGAAGGTAACATTGACTGAGGATAGCGTGATCAATGTAGCGGGAGCTACGCAGGGCGATACGCTTTTGCGCAACTATGGTGTTTGGGTCGAAGGAAGGCAGGATGACAGTCATTATGCTTATGCCGACATTGATGGCAAGATCAGCCTTTCAGGCGATGGCGCCATTGGCGTTTATGTAAGCAATGGCGGATTTGCCAATGTAAATGCAGGTGCCACCCCGCAATTTATCGGCGGTGAAAGACAAATCGGATTTTATATCTATGGCGCCGAAAGCAAGATCGTTAATGCTACGAAGTTGATGGATGTATCCACGACGGATTCAGTGTTATTCCGTCTGGATGGCGGTGCAACTTTTGAAGGAAATGGCGAACAATTAAGTGCCACCGCTCAAGGTTCCGTTATATTGGAAGGCGCTGGACGCCTTGCAGATGGTACCCAAACCAATATCCTGACCAAGGATGCACGTTTGACGGTAGCAGGCGCAGACGCCATCGGTGTTTACATTAATGGCGGCGCATTCGGACAAATAAGCGACAATAGCGTCGAGCGCGAAATCTATTTGCAGGGAAACGGTGCTGTCGGCGGTGTGGTTGATGGTCGTTACCATAAACTCGACACCAGCTATGCCAGCGGGGAAGACAGTACGACCAAACTGGTCAATTATGCCAAAATCGATAGCAATGCCGAAAACGTTACCGGTTTCATCACGCGAAATAGTGGACTTTTGATCAACCAGGGTTCGATCTCGTTAAGTAATGGCATCAATGCTACGGGTATCCATGTAATTGAAGGCGGACGCTTGGAAAACAATGCCGACATTATAGTTTCAAACGGAATTGGTCTTCATGTCGAGGGCGTTGCAGGGCGCGATACAGCGGCTAACATTATCAACAAGAGCCGCATTACCGTAGAGGATGGAACAGCCGGAATTTTTTTGGAAAATAACGCGTTTCTGAATGCATCCGGAAGCCAAGGTGAAATTAGTGTCAACGGTTCGGCGCATGGTGTGTTGATGGGTGCTGATGCCAAAGGTATCGTGCTTGGCGTCGACCACATTACAGTGGGCGCTGGCGGCACAGGAAATGGCGTTGAAAATAATATGACGTCCAGCGATCCCAATTATGCCGCCTTTATTGCCTTCAAGGATACAACGATTGATGTGTTGGGCAGCGGTTCTGGTATTCGCACCGCTGTTGGCTTGGTGACACAATACACAGACGAAAACAACGTCACACAAAACTCCAAGGTCACGATTAATGTCGGCTCGGCTGGTGTCGGTTATGACTTCCGTTCTGCCGCTTTGTCAGATCCTGTTCTAGGATCAAACACTGTGGTGGGGAGCGGCTACACAATCAACGTTTCCGATAGCGCGACAGGATTGCGCACCAATACATCCGGTGAGGTTGTGAATGTTTCAACGATACGTATGGACGAAACAGCTACAGGTATTGGATGGCTCGCTGGTACTGCGTCACGAGCGCATAATGCCGGAACCATTGAATCGCGAAGTGGCAATGCCCTGCTCGTTGATTTGTCCAATCGTGCCTTAACCGCATCGAAAGGGATCACTTTCATCAATAGTGGCAGTATTCTTGCCAATTCTTCAAACACATTGGCTATTCAGGGAAGTGATCTGGGCGACACATATCTCTTCACCAATGCGGATATGCATGTGCGCGGCCTGTTGCAGGCGGGCGACGGCCGAGATCAACTTACATGGTCAGGAGGCAGCTGGGATGGTGGCTTTGATCTTGGTGGTGGTGATGGGGATCAAGCGCTTATAACTGGTGCGCTTGATACCACAAAATTCAGCCACGCCTTGGCGGGAAGCGGCAAAAACAACACGCTGACGATTGCAAACACACAAATGCGTGGTGGGTCCTTTAGTGCCGACGATATCAGCCGTGGCACGAATATTGGCAATAACTGGCGTACAATCCGGTTCCAATCCGGCACCGAATTTACGCTTGTCGATGACATGGTCGGAACAAACGGGCTTAATGTTGATTTGCAGGCAGGAAGCACGCTGGTCATCAATCAATCTTTCTATGGTGGCAGCAACGATCACCAGACGATATCAAGCACGAATGGACAAACCACATTCATCAATAGTGGTTTGATCGACTTAAGTCGTAGCGGAAGAAACGGTTATGACGATAGGCTTACTGTTATCGGTGATTATCACGGCCAAGGTGGATCCATAAGAATGAATACACAACTCGGTGGTGATGGATCATCTTCCGACAGGTTGATCATTGATGGCGGGACGGTGACGGGAACGACGACGCTCTACATTGAAGATCTGATACCCGGTACCACAAGTGCGATAACCAACAAAGACGGTATCAAGCTGATTGATGCCATCAACGGTGCGACCACAAATCAAGGAAATTTTACGATTGGTTCCGGTTGGGGTAGAGGTTATCAGCGCGGTGATGGGGTCATGGCCGTGGCGGGTTCAGATACCGCTTATGCCTATCTGCTCTATCGTGGAACGGCGAAAAATTCGAGCGGGAAGGACGTTTACGGAGATAGTGATAACGCATCCGATTGGTATCTGCGCTCAGGCGAATATGTAGTCGATGGCGGCGGTGGGTCTGACGGCGGAGGTAGCACCAACGGCGGTCATGATGGTGGCGACGGTTCCGTAAACAAGCCGTCTTATGGACCATCAACACCGCTTTACGAAGCCTATCCGCAAGTTTTGATGTCATTAAACAGGTTGTCGACTTTGCAGCAGCGCGTCGGTAATCGTTTTTGGGCAGATGGTGTGTCCGATAGCAGCAATGCTGGTCAAAGCCCCAGCGAACAAGCATCCAAATTCATCGAACATCGCGGTTTTTGGGGTCGTATGGAAGGAAGTACCGGCAAAGCGTCGCCTGACAAATCAACGACACAGCAAAATTATGATCTGGATTTGTGGCGTATGCAGGCGGGACTGGACGGTGTTTTGAGCGAAAGCATGCGTGGCAGCCTTATTGGATCATTCATGTTCCATTATGGTCGCGCCGAAGCTGACATTCATTCGGATGACGGTAGAGGCAAAGTTGAATCCAGTGGCTACGGCTTCGGGTTCGCGGCAACATGGTATGGCTTTGATGGGAGCTATATGGATTTGCAATCGCAAGCGACATGGTTTGAAACGGACTTCAACTCACATAGTTACACTTTATCGGATGTCGATGGGAAACAAGGATTCGGATACGGCTTTTCGATCGAAGCTGGCCATCAGTATGACCTGACAGGGGCGTGGGCAATTATCCCGCAAGTGCAATTATCCTATTCCACGGTTGACTTCGATAGTTTCCGCGATGGCCTGAACACGAAAGTGTCGCTGAAAAATGGCGATAGTCTCGAAAGTCGTACCGGGATTGCAGTTTCAAAAAACAGCGCTTGGCGCACCACAGCAGGTGATGATCGGAGGATGTCTTTATACGGTGTGGTCAACCTTTATTATGAGTTTCTTGATGGGACCGAAGTCGAGGTATCAAGAACGTCTTTTCGTAACACGAATGATGATTTCCAAGCTGGCTTAAGCCTTGGTGGAAGCTATAATTGGCAAGCAGATAAATGGTCTCTTTATGGCGAAGCAAACGTCAAAAGCGCATTCGACAATCCCGATAGCAACTATAGCTTAAACGGGACTTTGGGTTTACGCGCACGTTTCTAATAGCCTACCCGAACGCAACCGAACAAGCATCCTCTCAATCGCCGCATCGCATTCAGCTGCTATTGATACATGCGCTTCTTGCTGTGTGATAGGATGGATAAGACCTTGCCTTTTTGATCATTAAGATCATCTTCTACTGGAACACAAAGATATGGGAGCCCATCATGGTTCAATGGATCACCGTCAACGATAAAATGCAAAAAGGTTACAAATACAAACTGACATGCGCCCAAGGTGAAGACTTCGACCCTGATTTCAAGCCTTACCTTACGCCGAAGCAAATGTTGCAAATGGGGGTAATGGGTGGGAAATATATGACGGATTGCAAAGACGAATTTCCAAAAGACTGGTTTGACGAGGCAAAATTATCACCTGAAGGACGCAATGCCGAATTGAACTATTACGGTGTATTGGCCGGAAAACCTTTATCTTATTGGCGTCAAAAGGGATGGATTTACGAAGACGACCCACGTGGATGGTTCCAGTGGTACTGCCGCTATTTTTTAGGACGGCGATTGGAAACAGAAGATAAACGTCAAATAAAACGGTGGCGATTAATGAACCGGCATGTTGCACAGATCAAAAAAAACTGTGATCCGGATGATTTTTCTTGTCGCCGCAGGCAGCGCCAGGCACTGCTCCAATGGGCGTATCTATACGAATAGGCGGGAGTTTTTCGAAGCAAACCAATCGAACCGCAATCTTTCCTTCATAAAACTGAAACAATTCATTCAAATAAGTGTAACATAAAAATGCGAAGCGGTGCCTATCGGCGCCGCCCGACTCTTAGCCGCGGCGTCATTTTCAACCAAGGGATTGATAATGCTACGCACCAAAACCGGCTTTTTCGCACGACTTTCTTTGACCTCATTGGCAGTTTTATGCGCCTTCAACACGGTTACCCGTGCCGACGTTTCTGCGCTTGTTGAAGCTGCAAAGAAGGAAGGAACTGTCAATTCTGTTGGAATGCCCGACAGTTGGGCAAATTGGAAAGGTACGTGGGCGGATCTAAAAACCAAGTATGGCATCGCTCACTTCGATACCGATATGAGTTCCGCTGAAGAGCTTTCAAAATTTGAGAACGAAAAAGAAAATGCATCTGCCGATATTGGCGATGTCGGTATTGAATTCGGGCCGATAGCCGCATCGCGTGATCTGGTCATGCCTTACAAGCCCTCGACATGGGAACAGATCCCCGATTGGGCAAAAGACCCTGAGGGAAAATGGGTCCTTGGATATACCGGCACAATCGCATTTATCGTTGCAAGCGACTTGCCAAATCCGCCTAAAAGCTGGGCCGATATCCGTAAAGGCAATTACAAGTTTTCCATCAATAAGGTTGGCAGCGGTGCGCAGGAGAATGCGAGCATTCTAGCCGCGGCAATCGCCATGGGTGGCGGCGAAGACAACCTCGAACCCGGTATTGCACTGTTTGCAGACCTCGCCAAACAGGGACGGCTTTTGTCCAACTCGGTTACACCGGCAAGCATGGAACGCGGCGAGATACAGGTGGCCGCACTTTGGGATTTTAACGCGCTCAACTATCGCGACATGGTCGGGAATGGCAAATACACAGTGATCATTCCATCCGACGGTTCGGTTACGTCTGGCTATGCAACAGTTATCAATAAATATGCCAAGCATCCCAACGCTGCAAAATTTGCGCGGGAATATATCCTATCGGATGATGGACAAATCAATTTGGCGCGTGGCTATGCCCGTCCTATCCGTATTGATCATATTAAACTGCCAGAAGATGCCGCGGCAAAAATGCTCCCTTCGGAACAATACAAAGCTGCCCGACCAATCAACTCTCCGCTTTGGCAAAAGACAGCACCCGGCATCAGCCAGCTATGGCAAGAAAACGTTATGTCCGAGATGTAAAGCAAAAATGGGGTGGATGGATTAAGCCGCCATCCAGCTCCTGAAAAGGTCAAATCATGTCAAAAGTCATTCTTATTGTTCTGGATGGATTGCGTTACGATACGGCGCGCGAATGCCTCGGTTATCCTGAAGCGATGGTACGTCAGGAGCGCGGCCATGTTTTCAAGCTGCAAAGCGAACTGCCTGCCATATCCCGTCCCCTCTATGAAACCATTTTGACAGGGCGAACGCCTGTTGACCACGGTGTTGTCAGCAACACTATCAATCGTCGCTCCAATGGAGAAAGCGTTTTTTCACTCGCCCGTCAGGCCGGTCTGGTTACGGCGGCGGCAGCCTATCATTGGGTCAGCGAATTATATGTCTCTTCCCCATTCAATCCGCAAAAAGACCGCCTCTTAATCAACGGAAATAGCGCAATCCAACACGGCATGTTCTATTGGGAGGATACCTATCCCGACAGTCACTTGTTTGCCGACGCGCAGACGCTGCTTGACCGGTTCTCACCACATTTTTTGTTGCTGCACCCTATGAATATCGACGATAGCGGCCATAAAAACGGCGGCAACTCGCCGTCCTATCGCAACAAGGCGCGCAATGCGGCAGACCTTCTGGCGCAATACATGCCGCAATGGCTGGAAGATGGTTATAAGATCATCGTCACCGCTGATCACGGCATGGGTGACGATGGAAACCATGCCGGCCCGCTGCCGTCTGAATCGGAAGTGCCGTTTTATACATTCGGCTTCAAGCTTTCCGACCCCTCTCTTTTTTCCCAAACACAGATCGCCGATCTATGTTGTCAGCTTTTGGGCATCGAAAGCACCCATATGGCACCTTTTGAAGGGAATATAATGTGATTGGCGCACCAAAATATATGCGGCTTTATGCACTCCCCCTTCTGCTGTTTTTGGCCGTTATTATCGGTTTGCCGCTTTTCAGTGTGTTTGCCGGCTCGATAGGTCATCATAGCGACCGTCTGGCATTTTATACGCGTATCCTTAGTTCAAAATTTTACTTAAACTCTTTTATCAGCACGATACAACTTTCAATTCTTACCACACTCATCGGCATGGCTTTTGCAATTCCCATCTGCATCAGCCTGAGGGCTGCATCCGCCCGCTCGCAGAATATCGCGACGGCACTTGCCAATCTCGGCGCAAACTTCGCCGGCGTACCCGCCGTTATGGCCTTCATAATTCTTTTGGGTGTCAACGGCATCCTGACACAGGCGCTCATCAATCTTGGCTTGGTCGATGAAATCAACATTTACAGCTTCGGCGGTCTTATTCTTACTTACTCCTTCTTTCAAATATCGCTTGGCATTGTACTTATTCTGCCTGTCATTATTTCACTGTCACCCGACATTCAGGAAGCAGCGCACCTTATCGGAACATCAAAGTTCCGCTTCTGGCGGGCAATAGGACTGCCTGTTGTTTCACGACAGTTGATTGCTGTTGCCATTTTGCTGTTTGCCAACGCCATGGGCACTTATGCAACTGCTTTTACGCTTATCGGCACATCGGCGCGTATTGTAACGGTACGCATCGGCGAGCTTGTGGCCGGTGATGTGTTTGCAAATCCCGGCCTTGCCAATGCTCTATCGGTTTGCCTGCTCGTTCTGCTGCTCGTACCCATCGGCATCAGCCAATTGATCAAAGGCCAGAGGACGATGAAATGAAACAATCTTTTCTGGCCAAATCGTCCATTCTTGTATTAACCGGTCTGATGTTGTTGCCGCTTTTGGCACTGGCAATCAATGCCGTATCCACTCAATGGTCACAAACCATATTGCCAACAGGCTTTACATCGTCATGGTTGACCGAAGTGGTCTATGAGCCAAGGTTCCAAGCGGCTTTGCTGCGCAGTGTCGCCGTAGCAGGTCTTGCCATAGCGCTTTCGATCGTGCTTATCATTCCGGCAGTTTTGGTTGGCCATGTCTATTGGCCAGCGTTGGACCGCTGGCTTGCACGCCTTGTTATCCTGCCTTATGCCGTGCCGGCTGTGGTGCTCGTTGTCGGCTATCTAAAAATCTTTTCCGTGCCACCTTTGCAGATCAATGGCACATTGTGGATATTGGTTTTTGCCTATGTGCCGATCTGCTTTCCAATGCTCTATGTGTCGACAAAAAACGCCCTGAACGGCATTACGGTAAAAGACTATCTTGATGCCGGACGCCTTACGGGCGCATCGGACGAAGCAATTTTTGCAAAGGTCATCATTCCGCTTATCCTGCCAGCATTGCTATTGGCTGTATTGCTCAATTTCAGCATATTGATGGGCGAATTTGTCTATGCCAATTTGTTGGTCGGCGGTCAGTTTGAAACATTGCAGATATACATCTACGCCCATCGCGCCGATAGCGGACGCCTCTCCAGCGCAATGACACTGCTTTATTTCTGCTTCCTGCTTTTCATGACGGCAGTAACCCTTTTTATCAAACAACGCTTATCAAGGAGCGCTTGACATGTCGGGCCTTATTATCGAACATCTCAATTCGCGCTATGGCGAAAAAACTATTCTGGACAATATCAATCTTGATATTGCCGAAGGTGAATTTCATGTGCTGCTTGGGCCATCGGGCTGCGGCAAAACAACGTTGCTGCGCAGTATTGCCGGTTTACAGCCCATATCGGGCGGCACCATAACCATGGCGGGCAAACGGCTTGACTTGCTACAACCGAAAGACCGCGACCTTGCAATGGTGTTTCAGCATTACGCGCTTTTTCCCAACATGACGGTACGCGAAAATCTGGCATTCGGGTTAAAGCAAAAGAAAACCCCAAGGGCGCAGATTATCGACCAAGTTGATCGCATGCTTGATATGACCGCCATGACAGAACACGCCAACGCCCTGCCCGCCAACTTGTCGGGTGGGCAAAGACAACGTGTGGCTTTAGCGCGCGCGCTTATTCTAGAGCCGAAGCTGCTTTTACTTGATGAGCCACTATCGGCATTGGATGCGCAAATACGAAAAAAACTGCAACAAGACCTCAAGCGTATGCAGCGCCAGTTTGGCCTCACGGCTATCCTTGTCACCCACGATCAGGAAGAAGCGCTCATGCTGGGAGACCGTATCTCCATTCTTGATCGCGGTGAGATCATGCAAAGCGACACAGCGCAAAATATCTTCTATCGGCCGAAAAACCTTTTTGTTGCTGGTTTTCTTGGCGATGCCAATATCATACCAGCCCATCATGCAACGCGCCTGACGGGACAGAACCATAAGGATGCTTTGGTCATCCACCCCGCCAGCTTCCGCGAGGGCACAGACGAAAATGCCGCTTTGACATTGGAAGGCGAAGTTATGGATGTGCAGATTATGGGTCAGCTTCTGCGCACCAATATCCGGTATTGCGATCTGGAATTGCGCTATGACCGTATCAACCGGTTTGATCTGCGCCAGCCGCAACAGGGCAGCAAGATTATATTGTCTTGCGAGCAACGGGATATCCACCATTTGCCGGTGCAGTGAACCGCTGCATCGATGCATAATGGTTCAAGGTCAGGCATAATTGGATTAAGCGGATATGGCCTACTACCAGATGCGTGTTAGCTGTGCCTTTGCGGACACGGCAAACGACATGTATCGTACGGTTGAAGGGCGGGTGTAGTTCTGCTAAACAACGGGCAAAAATGAATCCCCGTGAGTTAGAATGTCGATATCCCATAAAACAGAACTGTTAAGCCCTGCCGGCACCCTGAAATCCATGCGTTATGCCTTTGCCTATGGCGCAGATGCGGTTTATGCCGGCCAGCCGCGCTATAGCTTGCGCGTGCGCAATAACGAGTTCAACCATGCTGAAAACTTGAAAATCGGCATTGATGAAGCCCATGCGCAAGGCAAAAAGTTTTATGTCGTGGTCAATATCGCGCCACATAACAGCAAGCTGAAAAGCTTTGTCAGCGAGTTGAAGCCGGTTGTCGATATGGGGCCGGATGCACTGATTATGTCAGACCCCGGTTTGATTATGCTGGTGCGGGAAAACTTCCCGCATATGGATGTCCATTTGTCTGTGCAGTCCAATGCTGTCAATTGGGCAACAGTGAAGTTCTGGAAACAAATGGGCCTGACGCGCGTCATCCTTTCGCGGGAATTGTCGTTGAAGGAAATTGAAGAAATCCGCGAGCATGTGCCGGAAATTGAACTGGAAGTGTTTGTGCATGGCGCGCTTTGCATGGCCTATTCCGGCCGCTGCCTGCTTTCTGGCTATATCAACCACCGTGATGCCAACCAAGGCACCTGCACCAATGCCTGCCGCTGGAAATACGGTGTGGAAGAAGGCACGGAAAACGAGCTTGGCGAGATCGTCAAGGCAGAAGAAACGGTTGAGGAAGAGAATGCCCCGACTTTAGGTGAAGGTGCCACAAGCGACAAGGTTTTTGTGCTGCATGAAGCCAACCGGCCAGAAGCCGAAATGACCGCGTTTGAAGATGAACACGGCACCTATATTATGAATTCAAAAGACCTGCGTGCCGTGCAATATGTTGAGAAGCTGGTGGAAATTGGCGTGCATTCGCTGAAAATTGAAGGCCGCACCAAGTCGCATTATTATGTGGCGCGTACCGCACAGGTGTATCGCAAGGCCATCGACGATGCGCTGGCTGGCCGCCCGTTTGATGATAATTTGATGGTGGTTTTGGAATCGCTGGCCCACCGTGGCTATACCGAAGGCTTTTTGCAGCGCCATAAACACAAAGAATATCAGCATTATGCCACAGGTTCATCACTCACCGGCCGCCAGCAATTTGTCGGCGAGTTTACTGGCGAGCGTAAAAACGGCTTGGCCGAAGTGATCGTGAAAAACCGCTTTGCGCTGAACGACAAGGTGGAAATGATGACCCCGCAGGGCAACATCAACTTCACCATTGAAACGCTGAAGAATAAGAAGAATGAGGACATAGACGTGGCCCCCGGTGACGGCCATATCGTCTACATTCCTATTCCTGACGATGTGAACCTATACTGCGCGCTTCTCATGCGGTATGTTTAAATATATTTGTCGTTTGCTAAAATAGATTTGAGGGGGAAATTATGGAAAAAGCAGCCATCACATTTAAGGTACCTACTTTTACAGCAGACTCTGTTGAGACTATTGATCAACTAATAGACGTTGAACTTGGACAGTCTGTTATTATGGTTGGTGCTAATGGCAGTGGTAAAACTAGGTTGGCTGTGAGCATAGAAAATCAATTGGGGTCACTTGCTCATCGAATATCTGCACATCGAGCAATAAATTTAAACCCTAACGTACCAAAATTAGGTGAAAAAGAAGCTAGAAATAAACTATTTGTTGGAATAGATAATGAACACATTTCTACAAGCTTTATGAATTACAGAGCATCTCAAAGATGGAATCATAAAGAAGCAACAATTCTTCTTGATGATTTTGATAAGTTATTACAAGTTCTTTTTGCAGAGCAAAACAATGTCGCACTGAAGACACATAAGTCAGCTAGAAAAAACGAAAATCCAAATACTTTAAATACTCAGCTTACAAAATTTGAAATTCTTGAAGGGATTTGGTCACGCTTACTACCTAACAGACAACTTGATATAACAGGTGATGACATCAACGTTGTTGTTCCTAATACTGAACTAAAATATAGCGCGTCTGAAATGAGCGATGGGGAGCGTTCTTTATTCTACATGATTGGGCAGGTTTTGGCCGCAAATGAAGGCCAACTCATTATCATTGATGAACCTGAATTACACATACATCGCTCTATTATGTCAAAACTTTGGGATGAGTTAGAAGCGATACGACCAGATTGCGCCTTTCTGTTTATAACGCATGATTTGGAATTCGCGGCTTTAAGGTCTGCTAAAAAACTTGTTATTCGTGATTATCGATCGCAGCCATCACGAGCATGGAATATTGAAGAGGTTCCTGACAATACCGGTTTCAGTGAAGAATTAACAACTTTAATTTTAGGTAGTCGACAACCAATTCTATTTGTTGAAGGCGATCAACAAAGCCTTGATATTGCGCTTTATAGAAGTTGTTATCCTGAATGGACAGTTATCACACGTTCTTCATGTGGTGAGGTCATACATGCGGTCAGCACTATGAGGGCCAATCCTAGTCTAACACGCATAACCTGTGCTGGATTGGTTGATAATGACCACCGTAATGATGCTGATATGAAATATTTAGAAGATAAGGGTGTTTATACACTTCCCGTCAATGAAATTGAGAATATCATTTTATTGCCAGAAGTCAGTCGTGCTATTCTGAAATATGAGAATTTCGATGGTCAGGAATTGGAAGATAAACTAGCACAATTATCAAACCTTCTCTTCGAAAGAATCAAAGAAACAAAAAATATCAAACTCAGTGTAAATCGCTATATCAATAGGTATTTGCATGCCAATTTAAAGAATATTCATATATCTGAAAAAAGCAATGACGATAACATTGAAGATTATGTAATAAAACAAACGTACGATTTGAAACTTAATGACGTTATTTCGCAATTCAAAAATGATTTAGATACAGCTATCAAAAATAGAAATTTAACAGATGTTTTAAAACTATATGACAACAAGGGTCTGATAAAAGATGCAGCGTCTGTTCTAAGAAGTTGTAGTAAAGACGCTTTCCTTAGTTGGCTTATGCGAACCTTAAAAAGTGATCAAAATACAGCTTTGGTAAAGGTTATAAAAGCTATTTTACCAACCATTAAAGCTGTTTAGTTTTCCGTAATTATTAAATAAAATTCCTACTCGTCGTCACTGCTTCTAGGCTTACTTGCACCGATTGCTAGATGGGCTTCGCAGATTTCTTTGACCTTTGTCTGTAAATATTCAATGCGACAGAAAAGCCATTCAAGTTCTTCCGGTGTAATGAAATAGTGGGGCGAATAGCGCCCCTCAACATAAGCGCGGAGCAGAAGGTTGAATCTGTAACGCGCTATTTTCGTGTCACGCGGCCAAACGCCAATAAGCTCCGGTGCCGCCTCGTTTGCCAGATTGCGTAACCGCCCGATATTATGCAGCTTCGGGCTGTAAAGCTTCACCGTCAGCAGTAAACAATGATAAATTCGTTCTGTCGCCTGATGCGCTAAAAAAGCAGCATTGCGAAGGAAGGCAGTTTTGGTGGTTTCATTGCGTTCTTGCAGTGCTTTTGCCAATGAATATTTGGCATTGTCAAAAATGGCTAGTGAGGAGGTATACCACTCATTGAAATATTTCACCGATTCAGAGCGTTTCAGCTCATCGCTCATTTCACCGGGTTTACTGAACGGAACACTGTTGGCTTCATAAAGAATGATGCCATCACGGAGAATATCCAGAAAGAAAGGTCGCCCCACCTTAAGCTGGCAGTTAACATCGTAAATGGAATGGACGATCAGTTCCACCGGCGTTTTAATGCGCTTGGTAATGGTCGATTCTTGCAGCAGTCGTTCTTCTGCATCATACCAGTAATCGGGCTTGGCATATTCTTCCTGATTGACCACCACCAGCAAATCATAATCTGAATAATAGCCGCTGATGCGGTCTTCCACCCAGCCACCGCGGGCGTATGAGCCATACAGCACCAGTTTATGAATGCGACCTTTCGGTGTGTCAGGTGGCAGGCGCTCCGCTTGCGCCCGTTCAAATTCGTCAAACAGAAGTTTGGCAATATAAGTCAACTCGCGCCGTTTGCGCGGCGGCAAGTGTTTCAACTTTTCTTCCAAGAATCCAAAATCTGAAATCATGCGTTGATATAAGCATAAGCTTGCCGCGAAAAACAATGGCTGAATACGCTACACACCGCTTTATGCTTTCGCACTTCTGATCTGCACATGCGACCGGCAGTTTTAATGCCTGATTGCCACTTGTTTCAGTGGCTGACCGGAATGCCGTAAAGTTCAGCCAATGCGGCCAAAATCGGCGCGCTTCCGGCAACCAGCTGGTGGCCATCATGCTCGCCTGTCTTATGGCTGGTGGTGCGGCCCTTCCCCAGGATCAACAATGGCAGCGCCTGATGCGCCTCGCCCGCAATGGCGATCACCTCTTGGCGCGGGCGCGGAAAGTCGGCATAACGCACATCGATATCGTTCAGCTTGTCTTTATAAACAGAAAGTGCGCCCTCCACCGGCAGACAGTGCGGACAAAAGAATATCTTGTCGGGAATATTATCATCTTTAAATGCGCTAGGTAATAAATAAAGAATATCTTTTGCCATGACAGCCTCGCCTTGAAATTCATTCTCCAAATTTCATCTTATACATTTTAAATGCAAGTTCATATAAGCCTTGATATTTAAATAATGGTAAAAAACAGAAAATGTTTTTTACTTTATGCATTTTTAATAGAATTTCCACGCTATCAAATCGCTCAAAATCCGCCAATTATAAAATATATTTCGGATGCCCTGTGCGGCACACAATAAAACGGCAGGAGAACACGCATGGTTTATGATTTGAGCCTTTTGGATAAATGCCCTTTGGAAGCCGATAAAAGCGGCGTCCATGCGTTGGCCAATGCGGTTAGAACTGCGCAAGCCGCCGAGGCTGCAGGTTTTCGACGCTATTGGGTGGCAGAGCATCACCATTCCAAGGAATTTGCATCCAGTGCGCCAGAGGTTCTGGTTGCCTATCTGCTTGCAGCAACCAAACATATCCGCATCGGTTCCGGCGGTGTGATGTTGCAGCACTATAGCCCGTATAAAGTAGCCGAAGTTTTCAACGTGCTTTCATCCTTGGCACCGGGGCGTGTCGACCTTGGTATCGGCAAGACACCGGGCGGCCTGCCCCATGCCACCAAGGCTTTGCAGGCCGAATTCGGTGATGAAACGCGCATTACCTTTGACGAAAAAGTGGAGCTTCTTAACCAGCTTCTAGGCGGAGAGGAAGTGTCCGAGGGGCGTTTTCAAGGATTGGCCGCCACACCACGTACGGAAACCAAAGCGCGGGCTTTTCTGCTGGGCGCAAGCGTTGAAAGTGCGAAGCTTGCCGCCCGTCTTGGCTGGCAGTTAAGTTATGCCGGGCATCTCAATGGCAGCGACGAAAAGTTGAAGAACACCGTTACCGCCTATCGCAAAGCCACCGGCGGCGGCGTGCCACAACTGGCGCTGGCTGCTGTTGTTGGCAGAAGCGAGAAAGACGCCAAGGAACGTGCCGACGCTATCTTTATCTATAAGATCCACTTTTCAGATGGAAAAACGTTTTCACTCACCACGCAAGCCGCAGCCGAGGATTTCGGCAGGCTTTCCGGTCGTTCGGATTACACCATCGAGCAGCACCGTACGCAGGTGATTGCGGGAACGGCTGAAACAGTCAACCGCACCTTGCAAGCCTTGCATCGTCAATATGGCATTGGCGAGTTCATGTTGGAGCTGCCAGCAACAAGTGTCGAAGAACGCATTGACGCCATAGGCTCGCTCGCCTTTGCGCAAGAAAAGATTGCTGCCTGACCGCAACCCAAAGAATGAGGACAAAGACATGACCAAACAGAAAATCAATTTCGGGATTATGCTTCACGGTGCTGGCGGCCATATGAACTCGTGGCGGCACCCCTCTGTACCGGCTGATGCCAGTGTTAATCTGGCATATAATCTAGACCTTGCAAAACGTGCTGAAGCAGTTGGACTGGCCTTTGTTTTTGTTGCCGACGGACTTTACATCAACGAAAAGTCCTTGCCGCACTTCCTCAATCGCTTCGAGCCGTTGACCCTGCTGTCCCTTATTGCAGGCCACACATCCAAAATCGGGCTTGGCGGCACGGTTTCGACATCATATAGCGACCCTTACACGGTGGCACGCCAGTTTGCTTCGCTTGATCTTTTAAGCGGCGGCCGCGCAGCCTGGAACATTGTTACAACCCCGCTGGAGGGCACGGCAAAAAACTATGGCCGCCCCCACCCTGAACATAGTTTGCGGTATGAAATTGCCAGCGAATATATTGATGTCGTGCAAGGCCTGTGGTCTTCATGGGAAGATGACGCCTTTATCCGCAACCGCGAAACGGGGCAATTTTTCACGCCTGAAAAAATGCATCGTGTTGATCATCAAGGCCGGTTTTTCTCGGTTGAAGGGCCGTTGAACATTCAACGTTCGCCGCAGGGAGAACCGGTAATTTTCCAAGCGGGCGCCTCGGAATCCGGCATCAACTTCGCGTCGAAATATGCCGAAGCGGTCTTCACCCATATCCAGAATATTGACGATGCCAAGGTCTATGCTAAACGCATTAAAGATAGCGCTATTGGGCATGGCCGGTCTGCCAATGACGTGAAAATTTTCCCGGGCATCAACCCCATTGTGGGCCGCACAAGAGAAGAAGCGGAAGAAAAGTATCTGGCGATAAGGAACCTCGTCAATATTGATGATGCGCTTGCCTATCTCGGGCGCTATTTCGATCATCACGACTTCAGCCAATACGATCTCGACAGTGCATTTCCAGACATTGGTGACATTGGTCAAAACAGCTTCCGTTCGACGACCGACCGTATCAAACGGGAAGCGGTCAAAAAAAACCTTACCCTGCGTGATGTTGCCCTAAATGAAACAACGCAACGCGGCGACTTTATCGGCACTTACGATGATGTAAGCGAACAGATCATCCAGTGGGTGGAAAGTGGAGCAGCCGACGGCTTCATCCTGACGATGATGGTCAGCGGTCAGGGCTTCGACGATTTTTCGTCGGAAATACTGCCAAGACTTGAAAAGCGCGGTTATTTTGATGGAATTTTGCCAGAAACTACACTGCGGCAAAACCTCGGGCTTTCCATTCCACAAAACCGTTATGCAACGCAGCGCGCCATTCAGGCCGCTTGAAACAGGCTGTACAAGGAATTACCGTTATGAGTAAGATTATTGCCTTTTCCGGCAGCACGAGCAGGCCTTCAAAAACCAGCGCTTTGTTGCACGAGATCGGACAAAAGGCCGCGCGCCATTATGATGCTGAAGTCACTTTCTACGACATGAGCGATGTCGGGCCGTCGCTCGGCATAGCGCAGCGTACTTGCGAACTTGCCCTTGGCGCACGCAACATCATTGACGAATTGGCGTCTGCCGATGCCCTTATCATTGGCAGCCCTGTTTATAAGGGCAGCTATCCCGGCCTATTCAAGCATTTTATCGACCTGATCGAACCGGAGCTGCTTTATGGCAAGCCAATTCTGCTTGCGGCCTCTGGCGGTGGAGACCGCCACGCGCTGATGGTGGAACACCAGCTGCGGCCACTCTTCGGATTTTTCATGGCACATAGTCTTCCAACGGCCATTTATGCAGCCGCACGCGACTTTAACGATAGCGGTGAAATCGCAACAGCCGATCTGCTGCTCCGCATTGATAAGGCCATCAGCCAGCTTGCGCCATTCCTGCCACCAAAAGCGCATAAACCAACGCGTTTTTCGACACATGTGTCGGGTCTCGATGCTTCGCCCATCAGCGTCGTGGCCTAAAGGAGAATGCAACATGCTCGATTATTTTCTTTATACCACGACCGATGACCCGAAAGCCAAGCCGCTTCGTGATGCTCTTTTACATGAATATGACAGCCGCTATGGAACGTTTTATGACGAACAAGGTGCAGCTGCCGAGTTGGACAGATACCCACCGGCGGCATTTTCTCCACCAACAGGCAATTTCCTTTTGTTAATGCGTGGGGATGAGACGATTGGCGGTGGTGCGTTCAAGTTTTTCGACCAACAAACAGCCGAGTTAAAGCGCATTTGGACTGCTGATCGTTATCGAAGGCAGGGTCTTGCCGCGCGAATTCTGGCTGAATTGGAAAATCAGGCCGCCTTGCAAGGATATCATCGGCTTTATCTTACAACAGGCTTTCGGCAGCCAGAAGCGGTAGGGCTTTATCTAAAGCATGGCTATACCAACCTGTTTGATCTGCAAGGTGATTGGGAAGCCTATCGCCATTTGCCGTTCGAGAAAGATATCACGCATCTGGTTTTACAAAGCGAAAATGCAAAATTGCTGCGCGCAGCCACGCACAATCACGCCGAACGCCACTTACAGCTTCCGGCCTTATAAGGAAACGTGCCCATGTCAACGACAACTGAACTGGCCGCTGTGGACATTTCCCTTCACGGTAAAACCGACAGTCAAGATTATTCCGATTACAAGGTCGTCCCCGCTCGCTATCCCCTGCGTATGGCGGGAACGGTTTTCGCCGTCATTGTCATTGGGCTTATTCTATCTTCCATCCTTACCAATGAGCGTTGGGGTTGGCCGGTATTTGCACAATGGTTTTTCTCGGAGCCTGTTCTTGTCGGCCTTGGACGCACAATCCTTTTAACGATACTTGCCGCCATCTCAGGTTCCTTTCTCGGCACACTCCTTGCTCTGGCGCGGGTATCCCGATCGCCATTGCTGGCAGGCCTTTCATGGTCTTACATCTGGTTGTTGCGCTCCGTGCCTTTGATTGTGCTGCTACTCATCCTCAATAATCTCGGTTATCTCTATGAAAGCATTCGCATTGCCAACCCGTTTAATGGCGATGTGCTGGTTAATTATCCTATGGTATCGCTTCTGACACCATTTGCCGCGGCATTTATCGGCTTGACCTTGAACCAATCGGCCTTTTTTGCCGAAATTGTCCGGGGTGGTATTCTTTCTGTCGATCAAGGCCAGCATGAAGCTGCCGCTTCCCTTGGCCTGTCGAAAAAGCGGCAAGCAATCCGTATCGTGTTACCTCAGGCCATGCGGTCTATCCTGCCAACGGGTTTTAACGAAATCATAGGCTTGGCCAAGGGCACCTCGATGGTCTATGTCTTGGCGTTGCCCGAGCTGTTTTACACGGTACAGGTGATCTACCGGCGCAATCTGGAGGTCATCCCGCTGCTAATGGTTGCAACCGTTTGGTATCTTATCATCATGACCGTGCTTTCGCTCGCGCAATATTACATTGAACGCTACTATTCCAGAGGTGCCGTTCGCAATCCTGTAGCGCTGCCATTTGCAAAATTACTCCGCCGTTCCAAAGACGATCAAGTACACATTTCCAAACGGCTAAGCGAGGTAGAATCTGGCGTACTGCACACACAGCATAATGGATTTGGCGACATCCATTCCGGTAATGGTGCACGTGTCAACATCCACAATGTGTCAAAATATTTCGGTACAAACAAAGTATTGGATGACATCAATATCAATATCAAAGCTGGCAGTGTCACGGCTATTCTAGGGCCGTCAGGATCAGGTAAGTCTACGCTGCTGCGCACAATCAACCATTTGGAGCGGGTGGATGGCGGTTTCATCGATGTTGATGGCGAGCTTGTAGGTTATCGCAAGCAGGGCAACAGATTGTTTGAATTGAAAGAGAAAGATATACTCAAACAGCGCGCCGATATTGCGATGGTTTTTCAGAATTTCAATCTCTTTCCTCATCTCACCGTTCTCGAAAATATTATTGAAGCGCCGATACAGGTGAAGAAACAGCCGCGTGAACAAGCGGTGCAGGACGCCATTGATCTTCTGGCGCGGGTAGGACTTCTGGACAAGGCACAAGCCTATCCGCGTCAGCTTTCAGGCGGGCAACAACAGCGTGTTGCCATTGCGCGTGCTTTGGCATTGCGGCCGCGTGTTTTACTTTTTGATGAGCCGACATCTGCGCTTGACCCCGAATTGGTGGGTGAAGTTTTGGATGTGATAAAGGAATTGGCCCGCACCGGATCGACCTTGATTGTTGTAACCCATGAGATCGCATTTGCGCGCGAAATTGCCGATACAGTCATTTTCATGGAAGCCGGTCGGATTCTCGAAAAAGGCAGTCCTGATAACATTTTCAACCATACAAGACATGAACGCACACGCAGCTTCCTCGACAAAGTGCTGCAATAAGCGACGATACAAATGCGTGTTCGCTCAGGAGATTTACTATGATTTTTTTTCCAAAAACCAAGATTTTAACCGCAGGAATATTGGCAATAGGCACGCTGTTCAACCAATCATCGTGGGCCACGCCCGTGAATATTGATCAAACACCTGAGCAGGCAGGACGCCCCGAGACCACAACAAGTCAACAACGTGTGGATGAAGTTGCTAAGGTACCTTTTGTAAAAAAGGATACCTTCACCATCGCCACCAATACATCGAGCAGTTTGCCTTTGCATGATTATGCTACGGATGCCAAAACCTTGATTGGTCTCGATATGGACCTTGCATCGGCAATCGCCAAACGCATGGGAAAAAAGCTAGAGGTTGTTGAAATCGTCTGGGCGGATTGGCCGCTAGGTCTGGCAAGCGGCAAATATGATGCTGTCATTGCCAATATTACCGTTACCGAAGAGCGTAAGGAAAAGTTTGATTTTGCGACTTATCGTCATGATGTCATCGGTATTTATGTCAAAAACTCAAGTCCCATCAAGGAGATAAAACAAGCAAAAGACATTGCTGGGCTGCGGGTTATTACCGATGCGGGCACCAATCAAGAAAAGATACTGTTGGAATGGGATCGACAGAACATCGCCGCCGGCCTGAAGCCTGTGGAGGTACAGTATTATGACGACAAAGCCTTGCAAACGCTCGCTCTTGATAGTGATCGAGCCGATGCCATTTTCAGCGTAAACGCCATGCAGTCTTATATCGCGGCAAAGACTGGCAAAACCCGATTGGTAGGTACAGTTAATGGCGGTTGGCCGTTGACAGCAGAAATTGCCGTTGCCCTACCGAAAGATAGTGCTTTGACCAAACCGATGGCTGATATTTTAAATGATCTTATTACTGAGGGAACCTACGGAAAGATTTTGCAAAGATGGAACTTGCAGGAAGAAGCGGTCGAGCAGTCGCAGATCAATCCGCCCGGTTTGCCAAAACCGGTTAAGCCATAAGGAGCGCGGCAATGTCGACATATTGGAAGAAATGGCACTCCATACTCGCAGCATTTTCTCTGACAGCTATGAGTCTATTGGCACAAAACGGACAGGCTGAACCATTTTTTGATACAACACCCGAACAGCTTAACCGCATACATGTCGGTAGAAATGAATCGGCCATCAAAGCCCTTCCGAAAGACTTTCCTTTTGTGTCCAAAGGTAAATTGACTATCGCCGTTGCACCGAGCGATCCGCCTCTTTCATTCTATGCACAAGATGCACGAACACCGGTTGGATCGGAGGCTGATTTTGCTTCTGCCATTGCCGAAAGTCTAGGACTCGACTTGCAGCTCGTCCCCATTACCTGGATCGACTGGTCACTAGGTTTAACATCTGGAAAATATGATGCGGCAATGGCCAATATCGGCGTTACCGAAGCCCGTAAGAAGAAATATGATTTTTCTACCTACCGCCAGGGACTACACGGGTTTTACGTAAAAAAAGACAGTGCCATCCAATCAATCAGCGCACCAAAAGACCTTGCAGGTCTGCGTGTCATCGTCGGTGCAGGGACCAATCAGGAACGCATTCTGCTGCGTTGGAACGATGAGGTTCAGGCAGCTGGTTTGCAACCTATTGCCCTTCAATATTACGATGATAGCGCTGCCAGTCTTCTTGCCATAAAATCGGGCAGAGCTGACGTTATTGTGCAGCCGAATGCCCAGCTTGTTTATATGTCATTGCGGGATGGCAATCTGCGCGGTGTTGGAACGTTAAGCGCCGGCTGGCCTGACCGTTCGGACGTTGCAGTTGTCACACGCAAGGGAAGTGGACTCGCTGAGCCAGTTACACTTGCGATCAATGGTCTTATCGCCGATGGCACCTACCAAAAAATACTCGACCGTTGGCACCTAGGGGATGAAGCTTTGCAAAAAGCTGAAACAAACCCCGCTGGTTTGCCCGAGAACTGAAGGAGTCGTGATGCGAATTTTCAACAATCTAACTGAACTTATCGGCAAAACGCCCTTGCTCGAATTACGAAATTACACGCAAAAACGACATTTGAATGCCCGCATCGTTGCTAAAATCGAATATTTGAACCCTGCTGGAAGCATCAAAGATCGAGCGGCTTTCAGCATGATCCAGGATGCGGAAGAGCGTGGACTTCTGAAGAAAGGTGATACGATTGTCGACGTAACAAGCGGGAATACCGGTATCGCGATGGCTGCTGTCGCTGCGGCTAAAGGTTATCGCACAAAGTTTTATGTGAGTGACAATATCAGCGTGGACAAGATCAAACTTCTTAAAATCTATGGAGCTGAAATCGTTACCGTTGAAAATGCATTTTTTATGGATCCCGAAGCCTTAGATAAAATTGCGTACCGCATTCAGGAAGAAAATCCAGCCGCATTTTTCATCGATCAACTGGCGAATCCTGCTAATCCCAATGCACATATTATAACAACGGGTCCAGAAATCTGGCACGACACCGACGGCGAAGTTGATATTCTGGTTTGCGCCATGGGCACAGGTGGGACAGCTTCAGGTATCGGACAATTTTTGCGATCGCGAAAAGCATCGATAAAGATAGTCATAGCAGAACCGGCGGAAAGCTCTTTACCGACTGATGACAACCCCTATCCCGATGAGATTGACGGTGTTCATAAAGTCAGCGAGGTGCCGCATGAATCGCTCCCTAAAAATTTCAATCGCCAGATGGTTGATGAAATTATCGCTGTTGAGACGCAAGAAGCCCGCCAAACCGCTTTGCACCTCGTCCGCGACGAAGGCGTGTTCGTCGGTGTATCTTCAGGTGCCATCCTGCATGCCGCGACATTATTGGCTGAACGCACGGAAAATGCCGGTAAGCTGATTGTCGCCATCATGCCTGATAGCGGTGAGCGTTATCTCAGCCGCTGCTAACCGCATCCAACTCCATCCAAGCTTCAAAATAATTTCGATACTCACCATTTTCCGCGCGGGCCGACACCAGATATTTGCAGATAACTTCGGCTTGCCTGCACCGGCCATACGGCGCAGCCTTTCGAAATTCGTCGGCATTACTTTGTTCTGCGCGGTTCATCCACAAGAGGCCGTAGAGATAGGGTTTATCACCTTTGTCACCTGCACGTAGGATCTTCCCTTGATGGTGCTCATCATCGACGAAAAGGCCACATTGGAAAGCATTTTTCGAACGTTCCCTCAGGATATCGGCAGATAAGCTCGGATCATCAAGATACATTTGAACCATCTGTTGATCGCGAAAATCAAAGGCATGAATGGACGGAATTCTTCCTATAATTTCTCGGATCGGTTCAGTTTCCAGTTGTTTGAATTGTTCAAATTTCTGTTGTCGCTTTTTGATTTTGGCAATAACACGCTCATAGTAGCGCAACTTGCTCTCAAGGTCGATCTTTGTGGCTTGAAGCAGCGTCAGCAGCTGATCTGGATTTGCTTTTTCCGCAGACTTGATTGCTGGCAATGGAAGCTCAAGACTGCGAAGTAACATGATTTCGCATATATTCAACATGGTCTGAAAAGAAAAACGGCGATAATTATTATCTTCGTCACGTTCAAATCGAATAAGCCCCTCCTTATCCCAGTAACGCAAGGTTGAAGCTGGTATGCCCAGTGATTTTGAAACGTCACTTATCTTCATAGAGCCTGCCATTGCCCATTCCAATCATTTTGCACGTTGACCTTAAAGCGGCTTCAAAGTTTACAAGCCAGTTTGCCAATTTGGCAAGCCTATCAATAAACTCAATCCCAACGCGAATGGAGCCGCATGTCATGCAACCGATCACAATAAAGGGCGCCGCAGAAAACAACCTGAAAGGTTTTGACATAAGCATTCCCAAGAACAAGATTATCGTTTTCACCGGTGTTTCAGGTTCAGGAAAATCATCCTTGGTGTTCGGTACGATAGCCAAAGAATCCCAACGTCAACTAAATGATACCTTCCCGCTCTATATCAGGCATAAACTCCCCCTTTATGAACGGCCTAAGGCCGCATTGATGGAAAATCTAACCCCTTCTATCGTGGTCAACCAAAAACCAGTCGCAGGCGGTTCACGCTCGTCCGTCGCAACACTAGTCGATATCGCGCCACTTTTGCGCCTTTTATTTTCGCGTTGTGGAACACCAAGTGCCGGTGTTGCTACCGCATATTCGTCGAACACACCGCGCGGCATGTGCCCGACTTGCAAGGGCATTGGTGAAACCGTGACGCTTGATCTAGATGCTTTATTGGATAAAAACAAATCACTCAACGACGGTGCAATCCGTTTCAAACCTTGGGGGCGAAACACTTGGCAATGGCGTTTATATGGCCATTCTGGTTTTTTTGATAATGATAAACCACTGAAAGACTATACGCCGGAAGAATGGTTTAATTTACTCCATGGCTCTGGACGGAAGGTCATTATCGAAAACGATCCGAGTGGTGTTTGGTATGAAGGTATCGTTGATCGTTTCAACAGGTTATACTTAAATAAAGATATCTCCAAAACCAGCCTATCAGTCAGAAGCGCCGTTCAGAAAGTTGTGTCTATTGCGCCATGTCCGGAATGCCATGGAAAGAAGCTCAATAGTGCCGCACTCAATTCACGAATAGCAGGTCGCAATATCGCTGACGTCTTTGATCTGGAAATTATCGACGTTATCGGTTTTCTTGATGCTGTAGACAGTCCAATCGGTCGCTCATTAAAAGCGGAAATTGCACCGGTATTGGATAAAATTGTTGATCTTGGTCTGGGATATCTAACACTCAATCGGCGCACGGATACGTTGTCCGGTGGTGAAGCCCAACGGTTAAAGCTGGTTAAATATCTGAACAGCAGCCTAACCGGGATGACCTACATATTGGACGAACCAAGTACGGGGATGCATCCTCATGACATAGATAAAATTATCAAAATTTTGAAATTGCTTCGTGACAAAGGAGATTCGGTTCTTGTCGTGGAACATGAACCGCTTATCATTCAAGCGGCAGATGAAATCGTCGATATCGGGCCTTCGTCCGGCATTGGAGGTGGCCAGCTGATTTATCAGGGATCGCTTGCGCAGTTGCCATCGTGCAAGCACTCCGTGACCGCGCAATGGCTGCAGAAACCGCTTACTTTATCCGAAAAAGTGTTTGTGACAGAAAAATATCTTACGGTTCGCAATGCGACACTAAACAATCTTGACCATATAACAGTCAACATACCTGTAGGCGCGTTGACAACCGTGACGGGCGTTTCCGGTTCTGGAAAAAGCTCGCTGATCCTTGGCGAGCTTGCACAGCAATATCCTGACGCGACAATACTGGATCAAAAACCGGTTGGCATCTCAAACCGTTCCAATCTCGCAACCTATCTCGGAATTATGGATTCTATCCGCGAGGAGTTTGCCAATAAGACCGGCGTCAAAGCATCGATGTTCAGTTTCAATTCGCTCGGGCAGTGTCCAAATTGTCAAGGGAAAGGCGTCATTGAAGCAGATATGGTATTCGCTGATCCTGTTATCGTAATCTGCGAAGAATGCAGGGGCAAACGTTACAGTAATGAAGCGTTGGCCTATACGTACCAAAGTAAAAATATCTCAGACATTTTAGCTATGACCGGCGATGAAGCCGTGGCTTTCTTCGACTCCGCGGCAATAGCGCAAAAGCTATTCATTTTGCAAAAAGTTGGTTTGGGATACATGACCTTAGGCCAATCGACGAGCACGCTTTCAGGTGGCGAATTACAACGAATGAAACTTGCAAGCAGTCTAGAAGCACAAAATAAGCTCTATCTTCTGGATGAACCCAGCAGCGGCTTGCACATGGCAGATATTGATAACCTGCTCCATTTACTGCGCAAGATTGTTGACGAAGGCAACACCGTGATTGTTATTGAACACGATTTGCAATTGATTGCGCAAAGCGACTGGATCATTGATATCGGCCCCGGAGGCGGTCGCTTTGGCGGCAAACTCCTTTATGAAGGGCCGCCAAATGGACTAATCAACAACGGTGCTTCCCTCACTGCCCAATGGCTGCGCAAAAGTGTCGCTTAAAAACTAGGATCAGGACCTATCAATTTTTTATTTTTTTTGGTGTGGCCATTTTTTTATCAGTAACATTATCTCCACTCTTACGAGCCAACACGGTTCCAACTGGATCAAGCGTAACTAATAATCTAATTTAACGGTACACCGAATATGCTATTGCCGATAAATAGCATCAACATCAATTCCATTTTCCGCCCCACACCGTTTCATGATGGCTACAGCTTCTATACGTTCTCTCTCAAGTGTTTGCTCAGGATGAAAATCATTCGCTCCAATTATATTCCAAACTTTTTTATAGGTTCCGGGATATAGATCTGGATAGAAAAGAATTTCTAATTTTTTACGGTTGTTATTTCTATTCTCATCAGAAAGAAAATCGATATAGGGTTTTATTTTTCTACTTTTAATCATGTCGTGTATGCTGCATGTCACATAGGCTTTGCACTTTTCTTGACTTGACGATCTTTGGCAATCATCCTTCATTGGCGTGCTTAAAGATATAACATTCCCTAACTTATATCCTTCTCTTAACGTAAATCTTTCTTTTGAACAGCTTATTAAAAAACCATTATAAAAATCATAATTAACCATCGCATACTACGTTCTCCACATCGTTATATTAATAAGAAAACATATCTCTTGCCAAAGCATGTTCAAAACCTGTTCTACCAACAGTACTTAGATTAACCACATTTGATTGATCAATTCTCATCATAGGACCACCTTTCATGGCAACGCCATTGGGGTCAATCGGTAAAAACCGTTTATATTTGGTGTCGCTGTCATTGTAATCGATATAATAATTTTTCCATTCATCATAGTTATGAATCTTTGTCGTTGTAATTCCCTTTTTCTTGTCAGTATGAATGACTTTACTCATTCTTGCAGACCATGTTCCAATGGGATCTAAAGTTACAATCAACTTAACTCTTTGCCCTGCTTCCTGCATCTTAAGGGCGATTTGCACCACAGCACATCCCCCCACGAGTGCCCCACTAAACAGATTACTCCGCCGAATTTCTTTTCATAAAGGTTGATTATATATTGTGCCTTTGTCGGCCATGCCGTATGTGAACAATACTCTATATGCTGATAATCATTATGAAATAATTCAAAATTTTTATATTTTTCATATACTTTTTTCATATTCTCATTAATCATAAAGTCGGCTGCTCCACCAACAAATAGTAAAAGAGGTTTTTTACATTTTGTTTTTATATCTTTTGCAGGTTTTGGAGGATATGGATTTGATGCATCAAAGTCGTCTGGTGAATTGATGATTGATTCAATTGCGTCTTTTGCACTTGGTAATTCCTCATTAGGCTCGTTAGCATTTGTAGAAATATTAGATTCATCTGTCATGCATTCAATTTCCTATAATTGGCTCCATAATATCGTGCAAAATTGATAAGTACACTTGGCAATATGTTTGGTTGAACACCTTCGACTAGCCATTTTTTTATATTTACTTCCAATCTTTCAACTCCAAAAACACCGACGTAAACAAGAGACACATATATACAATTACTTTGAATGAGATCATTCCGATTGCAAATTTCGTAGACCTGGTTCATCCCAACATCACTAACATCCGTGCGAAAATTCCTTAATGATTTTTCATCTTTAAGTTTTGCACGCATACTGAACAACAATGCTTCTAAAGCTGCATCCTCAAATGAAACAATTAGGTTATTTTGAATAGTATTTAGTCCATTATGATGTATTATATTTTTTATTTTAATATCATTATCAGTAAACTTTTTTAATAAAGTTGTTTCATTCTGAATATCTATCAATTCATATTTCTTTTCATGAAAGATACACATAATTGAATCTATATCTTTACGTTGACGATCGACATAAAAATCTGAAGAAATAGTAGATACAGGACCATAGAATTTCTTTTTTTCTGTTACGCTACAATTTTTAATAAATATACCTGTCACCCATGGATCATAATATCTAAAATCGACGATTTTGTTTTCGCTTTCGAGATAGACGTCAGAGAACTGTCTGAAATGACGACGCATTTTCCATAAGGGGTCTTCGGGGCCTTGTGTGAGGTTACCAAGCTTCAGCTGCTCTTCATTGGAATGCAGAAAGCGTTTGTCGTGAATGCGCGGGTTGCCATAAAGCAGATGTGCTTTATGCGTGGAAGCAGTGAAGTAGATGCCCCAACCTTGCCCCCAACCTTCTTCTATGAGCCATTTGGTCAGCTTATGCCCGCGCTTGAGCGCAATGATAAACGGAGCCTGCTGTACATTGCGGGTGGCAACATCACCCTGGAACATATGTGCCCATGAGATGTCGGGGCTGTTCAGAAGACGCCCATAGAGCCCCTCTGCCCAATAGCCATCCATGATGCAATAAACACGCACATCATCATCAGCCTCTTTCCAGAGAATTTCTTCAATCTGTTCAACCGTTGGGCGGAATGGTTCATCAGAAGACGTTGGCTTCGCCGTTTCACCATTCTTGTTGGCTTGCCCATCATGCAATATAGGATCAGCACCATCGGCTTGTGGCATAGGTTTATCTAAGTCTGTACCTTTGTTTGCTCGCAAGGCCGGATCACGTGCCCAATCAGGCGCAAAAGGTGAATCTGAATATTTTACTTTAAAATCATCTTCATTCATTGGATAATTCTTTCTGCCTCAGAGCACCCACTGCATTGCCCCCATCATTCTGCCTCATGGGCATAAGGGCATTTCTCACGGAAAGGCTTTCGGCTACCGGGAGGGCTGGATGCACCAATAAACACATTGGGGCTGCCTGTCTGATCAACGCCGCCACAATCAATCGGATCGCCAATGCGCCCCGCCTGTTTGCCATTGAAGAACACCGTTGGTGACCCCTTTGCCAGTTTCCGGCCATGGGGTGGGGCTGGACAGACATTACAGCCATGAGCGGCATAAGCGTCCCCCTTGCGCACAGCAGGACGCCCATTGATGATGACATTCGGACTACCTTCAACCGCAGGCGATGGTGGAAAATGGCAACTATGGCCAGAACCTATGTCGCCTAATCTTGCAGCAGGTAAACCCATGATAAAGACCTCCTCATCCTACCCTATTTCTTGAATGACCGCTGATAGCGCTCAGCATAAGGGCCCTGATATTTGTCGGCTTCCGGCGGTTCAATCATCGGCACCTCCATGCCTTTTGCTGGTGAGCCCGCGCCCGTATTGATGTTAACAACCGTGCCTTCAATGATAATACCACTGTCATCAATGCGGATAAAATTGCCGCCAACATTTAGCGAAATCACCGAGCCCGCACGCAAGACAACTTTATCGCCTGCATCGACAAATATCGTGCCCGGAGCCTTATATTGCTGATGTGCTTCACTCTCCATGCGGATATTGCGCTCAACGCGTTTGGTCCAGTTGCCTTTTGTCAGGTCAGCCTGCTCGCCATGCACAATTGACGTTTCATCGCCAATCACTTCATGCTTTTTAGAGCCCTCAACCATCAGGCTCATGGAACCAGCTATTGCTTCTGTATGAGAGCCTGACACCTCAATATCTTTAGAACCGCCAATACTTTCCGATTGTGAGCCGTCCACACGTTTATGACGGTTGGCACCAATCAGCCACGTTTCATTATCTTTCACAACGGCATTATGATACTTTTCAGCATGGAACCAGACTTCCTCTTCGCCTTTCTCATCTTCAAAGCGCAATTCATTAAAGCCGTCACCTTTGTGGGTTTTGGATTGCAGCACCATACGTGTTTTGAATTCTGGCAACGTATTGGGCGGCATATTCACTTCATGATAAGTCCTGCCGGTAATAATCGGCTGATCGGGGTCGCCCTCGAGGAAGTCGACGATGACTTCGTGGCCGATGCGTGGGAGCGCCACATGGCCCCATTTGCCGCCACCCCAGTTCATCGACACACGGATCCAGCATGATGAGTCTTCTGCATTGGGTTCCTTGTGGCGGTCCCATGGGAAGTGGACTTTGACACGACCATATTTGTCGGTAAAGATTTCTTCTCCCGGAGGGCCGACAACGATGGCAATCTGCGGGCCGTCAATCAGCGGCTTGACCGACTGCGGTGCTCGATAGGGAAGTTTTGACGGCTGTGCTGTAAAGGCATTGGCATAAGTGGTGGCAAGCTTGGCATCCTCCCCCTCACTTGATTGCACAGCTAAGTTCATGCGACGGCTCAGCGCCTGCTTAAGAAGATTGGGGCTCATCGACGATGTCGTGCCAAAGGCAAGGCCGGAAAGCTCTGTGCCCGGCAAGCCTGGTGCCACCAGACCCGTATCCGCCATCGGCGCGCCCTGCCCGTCTTCCATCCACGCCTGTGGCTGCACACCTTCATGGCGGATGGTCAGCAAACGCCAGTTCTGGTTCAGCTTTTTGTCTGGATGCTCTTGCAAATCAACCGCATGGCCGGTGAGCAAATGCGGAGCGTTCGAGATGCCGTAAGCAAGCGAGGCATCAACGCGGGCTGCCTCGAGCTTATAACGGGTGAAGGGTTTGCCCGCAGCATCGGCCTTGTAGCGGCCGGGATAGTCATAAAGTTCGTAATCCTTCTTCTCGCCATTGGGATTGGGGGTGCGCTCTTTATGTTCCTGATTATAGGCCGGGTTCTTAAACGTATAGTCACGCTGCACCATGGTGGTTGCACGCAGCTTCTCGCGATAGGTCAGCGAGGAACAGTAAACGCCCTTCACCGCCCCTGATGCAAGTGCATTATATTCAATCTCCTTTTGTCCAGGACAAGCCGATGGACTGGCGGGATTATCCGACACAATCAGCTTGAGTTCGCCTTCCTTGCCATGTTCAAAATAATAGAACATGCCTTCTTCCGCCAGAATGCGCTCAACGAAGGCCAGATGGCTCTCACGATACTGCACACAATATTCCCGTGTCTGATGGCCGCTATCATCAACATCCCAGATCACATTCTCGATCTCATGTTCCTGGAACAGTTGTTTGATAATCTCGCTGACCTTTTTCTGCTGAAAGATACGACAATCAGAACCATGGTCCAAACGATAAAGGCTTGGCATCAGCACAAGACGGTAAGCCGTGCGGTGATGGCCGCTGTCGCCCCGCTCGGCCTCCACAACAACGCCGGAGAAGTGACGCAGTGTCTCAAGATATTTATGATGAACCGTCAGCGTGCCGGGGCTATCCATCAGATTCTGTAAATCGATATTATCATCATCCGATGACAGCATCACTTCAATACGTGTCATGCCGAAGACGGCTTCATCGACCGCAAAGGCCGTGACAACAAACTTGTCATTTTGCGCCTCGTTCATCCAGTAGCTAAAGGCAATATCCTGATCCTGCATCTGTATAGGCAATTGCGGTATGGCACTCATTCATTCTTCTCCTGACATGGATCAAGGATAATCTTACCCTGTCCGGTCTTGTTCATTGTCGGGCCTATTCATTGCCCACAAACCTATGCGACGATCACATCGGGCAAAAAGTATTGCAGCATCCGCGCAAAGGTTCGCCTTTGCGCGGATGCTGGCCTTGCCAATTAAACCTTCGGTGATCTCCAGTCGTCGGCACCCGAAGTACCTGCAACCACATGCTCCCACTCGATCTTGCGATAGCTTAGCGACACCGTCACAAGCTGGGTGAAGTCGGCATTTTTGGGATCCTGACAATGCGGCATGTCACAATCAACATCGACAATCAGCGCATCTGTCAGTTTAGTGGTGAAGAAGTGCTCTTGCTTGCCAGAGGTATTGGTGCGGAACCAATGCACTTCGCAGGTGGTCAGCATCTCGCCCGAGGTCAACGCGTTGTAAAGCAACGGCGTTGCCTTATTGAGCGGCGAGGTAAACTTAAATGGCTTATGCACGCGTTGTCCCGATGGCTGGCCCGACTGTGGATCACGTGGAATGGTGATCACATGGTCGATCGCCTGAACAAGAATCTCGTCCTCATGGCCTTCCTGCCAGATGTTGCCGATGGAGTCTTCGGTGGCCGCCCCTTGAGTGATAAGACCCTGGGTTGCACCTTCAATTTTAATATAGGCCGGTGTTGGCATGGTTTGCTTCCTTAGAAATGACTGTTTGATCATCAGGCCAATGGTTTTCCCCAAAAGCCCATTGTGAGTGGTCTGACACACATCCTGCAATCACAATTGATCTGCAGCATCTGTGTCACCACCTACCAATCAAAAAGCAGGAACCATGCCAGTTTGAGAAGAACAGACAAAAAACGCCGAAATAAATCACAAGTCATTGGAAACAAGAAGCTATTATTTAAACGCCGAGAGCTTCACTGAAAACAACACTTAACATTCATCATGCCAATTTTGGCATTTCAAAACAGTAAAAAACCAACAAAATCAACCAAAAACACATGAATTACCAAACAATTCCAATACTTTGCCAAAAGTGGCAGTCACAATGCCAAAAACGGCACCATAT